>JBJEOJ010000198.1:0-6072 GCA_051880655.1 Acutalibacteraceae bacterium
AATGTCATTTGATGCACCGTCAATCAGGCTTCTGAAACGCTCCGGACCGTATTTTTTAAGTATTTCATCGGGATCTTTACCGCCTGAAAGCCGAACAACTCTTAATTTCATTCCGATTGAAGAAAAAACTTCAATTGCCCTTTTTGTTGCTTTTTGCCCTGCTTCATCTGCGTCATAAGAAAGAATAATTTCATCACAATAGCGTGAAAGAAGGTGTGCCATTTCACTTGTCAATGCAGTTCCGAGGCAAGCGATTGCATTGTCAAAACCTGCCTGATGAAGAGAAATTGCATCCATATAGCCCTCAACAAGAATCAATGATTTTTCTTTTGAGTTTTTTGCAAAATTAAGTCCGAATACACCGAGACTTTTTTTATAGACCAATGTGTCCGAGGTGTTAATATACTTAGGCTTACTGTCATCAAGAACTCTTCCGCCGAAAGCCACAACATTTCCTCTTGCGTCAATTATCGGCACCATTACTCTGTTTCTGAAGCTGTCATAATAATTGGTCTTGCCGTTCTTTTCACTTTTATTTGCAAGATTTGCTGCATAAAGTTCTTCATATGAATAGCCCTTTTCTCTCATATGATTAAGCAGCTTGTGCCAGTCATCGGGTGCATAGCCCATTCCGAAACGAACAAGAGTTTTTTTGCTGTATCCTCGCATTTTATAATAGTCAAGACCGGCTTTTCCCTCAGGTGAAAACAGATAATTATGAAAAAAACGTGCTGCTTCTTTGTTGATTTCATACATACGCTTTCTTTTTTCTGCAATACTGTTGTCATAACCTTCGGAAGGCATTGCCATTCCGCATCTGTCGCAGAGAAAACGTACCGCTTCGACATAATCAAGATTTTCAATTCTTCTTGTAAAATTAATTATTTCACCGCCGGCCCCGCAACCGAAGCAATAATAGCTTTGATTTTCCGGATAGACTGTAAAAGAGGGGGTTTTTTCATTATGGAACGGACAAAGACCGACAAGATTTTTTCCTCTGCGCCTGAGCTGAACATAAGTGGAAATAAACTGCTCTATATCGTTTCTTGCCCTGAGTTCTTCAATAAACTCATCGCTGAAGCGTGCCATGCTTTTCACCGTCCCTAAAGAAAATTATTTTATCCAGCCGTTAGGCACAAAATATTTGTTAAATGTTTTGATTGCATAGCCGTCTGTCATTCCGGCAATATAATCGCAAACCGCTCTTTCGGCACCCTCTTTCCAAGCAATTGTTATGTATTCATTCGGAAGCTCGTCCGGATGCGAAATGAAAAATTCATAAAGCGTCTGGATCATGGCAATTGCTTTTCCCTCTTCGCTTTTGCAAACGGGATTGGTATATACCCTGTCAAACATAAAATCATGAAGCAAATCAAAAGCACCCTGAACTTCCTGAGAAAGTTTAATTTCATCTTTTGTGTTTTCAATTGCAGAAACCACAAGAGTGTTTATTCTTTGACTTTTTGTTTTGCCGAGAATTTTTACAGCTTCAAGAGGTATGTTGGCATCACTTATAACCTCACCTCTTATGGCATCGTCTATATCATGATTTATGTATGCAATTCTGTCAGCAAGCTTTACTATTCTTCCTTCAAGGGTGTCTGCTTCTTTTCCTTTTGTGTGGCAAAGAATTCCGTCTCTGACTTCATATGTCAGATTAAGACCTTTTCCGCCGCTTTCAATTTTGTCAACAACACGCAGACTTTGTTCATAATGGCGAAATCCACCGGGGAAAATTTCATTAAGTGCTCGTTCACCTGCATGTCCGAACGGAGTGTGACCCAAATCATGTCCGAGAGCAATTGCCTCGGTTAAATTTTCATTCAGCGCAAGACCGACTGCAATTGTTCTTGCAATTTGTGAAACTTCAAGAGTGTGTGTAAGTCTTGTTCTGTAATAATCGCTGTCGGGAGAAAGAAAAACTTGAGTTTTATGCTTCAGGCGGCGAAAGGCACTTGAATGAATAATTCTGTCACGGTCACGCTGAAAAGCAGTGCGAACGCTGCATTCTTTCTCATCTTTCAAGCGTCCTTTTGTGTTTTCGCAAAGAGTACCGTAAGGTGAAATGAATTTTCTTTCGTTCTCCAGAGTGCGAAGTCTGATTTCGTCCGTAAAATCACCGCCTTTAAAAATGTTATTCAAAGCATGACATGCTCAAAAAACTATCTGTTAGTAATATACAACCAAAAGGCTTAAACTCCCCTAAAGTTTTTTGAAAAAAATCAGATTTTTGAAAACTTTTCGTCAAAAACTTCACTTTTAAATCGTCCGCCGCTTGAATCCGTAATTTCATAAGCAAGCCTGTCATAAGCTTCACAGGGAATATTGAAAGAAACGGTTACATTTTCTGCAAAATCCGTATTGATAACAACTCCGCCGTTTTTGCAAATTATAGGTACAAGTTTTCCGTAATAATTATAATCACAGCAAACCTTTGCAATTTTACAAAGTGACATGGTAATTATATTTCCGCTTTCAACTGCAATTCGTGCACCGGTGGAATATGCATGAACAAGTCCGCCCGTTCCGAGCAATATTCCGCCGAAATATCTTGTGACAACAACGGCAACATCACAAAGTTCCTGCTGCAAAAGAACATTCAACACAGGCATTCCTGCAGTGCCCTGAGGTTCTCCGTCATCGCTGTATCGCTTTATCTGACCGTCGCGAAGAACATATGCATAAACATTATGAGTTGCGTCCCAATGCTTTTGCTTGATTTCGGCAATGAAATCAGTTGCTTGTTTAACAGTCTTGACAGGTTTAACATAACCGATAAAATGTGACTTTTTAACAACAAATTCATCAAAGCACTCTTTTTCAACTGTTTTATAGCTGTTCATTTGCCATTCTCCCTTACAGTTTTAAAACGATAAAAAAACAAGACGGAACAATATCGATTGTGCCGTCTGCATTTTTGAAATTTCAATTACAAACAAATTATTTATTGTTTGTGCGGTTGAAACGTCTGTTGAATCTGTCAACACGTCCGCCGGTGTCAACGAGCTTCTGCTTACCTGTGAAATACGGATGGCAGTTTGAGCAAATGTCAACTCTCATGTCTTTCTTTGTTGAACCGGTTTCAATAACTGCACCGCAAGCACATCTTACAGTTGTTTGTTCATATTTGGGATGAAGTCCCTCTTTCATTTCGTGTCACCTCGTTTCGGTAATCAAACAAAGCATTGCATTTATCAGACGCAAAGACTCAGTTTGAACATTAACGATTGTTATTGTACCATACACAATCTTAAAAATCAACACTTTGAAAAAAATTTTTTCTTTTTTTCGTCAAAAAAAGAACACACGAAAAACGTGCGCCCTTTTTTCATTTTCAGCTTCTTTTTACAAGAAGCTCCTCGATTGAAAAGCCGTATCTGACTGCAAGTTTGAGAGCATCTTCAAAAGTCGGCACATTCGGAGAACTCATTGCGCTCCAACTGTTAACTTTGTAAGTTGTATAGCCGAAATCCTTGATGATGTCTTTGTTCTTAAAGCCGTGGATCTTATAAACCATTGAAAGGTTAATTGTAAGATCCTTACGATCGATACTGTTGTATCTTTCGATAAGATCAAGTAATTCTTGCTGTGTGTACGCCACCGTTATCAACTCCGGAATCAAATTTCATCGTTCTGTGAAAGGAAAGTACAGAATAGTATTATAAAATACTATGATGATTGTAATTATTATATCTATTTAATCAGCAAAATGCAAGTAAATTAAGCAAAATATGTATTAATATTTTTATAATTTTATTAACAAATCTTATACAATTTGACATTTTACAACAAATTATATCCGCAAAAGCATTTATGTTAAATAATTACACATATTTTCATAAAAGACTTTTACTAATATTATTCAATCTTAATTTCCTTGCCGAGACTGAAAGAATAAAGAAGTGTTTCGGCAACTTGAAAATCTGTGCACATTTCAAGTGCTTTTTTATATATTTTTACCTGTCCCGAATATTTCTCGCAAAAAGCATCTTCCGTTTGAAGATTATCGGTTTTATAATCAACAACAACCAATTTTCCGTTTTCAACGAATGCACAGTCTGCTATTCCCTGAATAACAACCGTTTCATCGGAAAATTCGGAAAGATTCGGATAAACTTCATAAATCGGTACTCTTACAGTAAATTTCTTTTCTCTCATTACAAGCTCACTTTGTAATATACGTTTTGCAAGGCTTCCGGAAAAGAAATGCTTGACAGCACGGACATTTATTGCTTTTGACTCTTTTTCGGTAATAAATCCGAGCGAACATATGCGTTCGATTTCCTTTTCAACACTTTTTGAAGCTTTTTCATAATCTGCAAACTGCATAAATTCATGCGTAACCGTTCCTCGCTGAGCAGCAGTCAGTCCGTCACTGTTTAAAAACGCAGGTCGTGATGAAGCAAAATATTCCCTGTCAATCGAAAGTTCATCAACCTCTGAAGCGGCTCTTTTGCTGACGGCATAGGTTAAAGGCTCATATTTATACTGATACTGAGCACGTTCTTTTATCATACCCAAAAATTCTTCGTCTGCTTTCTCGCTGTTTTGAATATCAACTGTTTCAATTTCGTTTTCGCACCATGATGAAACGCAAACCTTAAGTGAAAAATCAGACGGTAAAACAATATCATCGCTTAAGCCGACAAGATCTCTGAGGGCGAAAGCATCTTTATGTCTTAAAAAAGCTGTCAAAAGCCATTCTCCGAAACCTTTTGATGAAGACGCCGCAAAAGGTGCAAGCTTTTTTAAATTCGGATTAATATTAACACTGTAACTGTCAAGCCTTTTTTCAAGATTTCTGACTGTACCAACCATAATCAGCTTTTCTTTTGCTCTTGTCATGGCAACATATAAAACACGCATTTCTTCACTGACCATATCCTGTCTGAGCGAAAGTTTAACGGCGTTATGCGCCACTGTCGGATATTGCGCCATAGTTTGAGTTTGCCTTAAAACCAGACCAATCCCGTTTTTTGAAGAAATTATCATGTTGTTTTTTTCATCATTATTATTAAATTCTCCGCCGCAGTTTGCAATTATACAAACAGGAAATTCAAGACCTTTTGATTTATGTATTGTCATAATTTTGACAACATCGGCTTCTCCGGCAATTCCGATTGAGCCGGCAAGATCCTGCTTGTTCCTTTCAAGTCTGTCCAAAAAGCCGATAAAACCGGAAAGACCGATATAGCCGGCCTTTTCATAAGTTGAAGCATAATCAAGCAGAAGCATGAGATTTGCGCTTTTGCTCCGGCTTGAATTCATTGATCCGACAATAATATCAAAAGCAGTTTCGTCATAGACAGTTCTTATAAAATCTTCAACACCCATCGAAATGCTCAAAGTGCGAAAATGCGCAATTGTTTCAAGAAATTTCTTGGATTTTTCGTCTGTTTTTGAAAAATTGACAAGACAAGAATATATATCTGCTTTTCTGTCTGCAATTCTCATTTTTGCAACATCGTCAACCGTAAAGCCGAAAAGAACAGACATCATAACCGTCATGAGCGGTATATCCTGATGCGGATTATCAATAATTCTTAAAAAGCTCAGCATAAGGCTTATTTCATATGACGAAAAGAAACTTGCACAAACCTCTGCAAAGCACGGAATAGAATTTTTCCTCATTTCTTCGGCATATATCTGACCTTTTTCACTCTTGACGCTCCTTAAAAGAATGCAGAAATCGCCGTAAGTTGCTTTTCTTTCGCCGTTTTTACCTTTAACCGTGAAACCGTCGGCAATCATTTTGTTAATGAGATTTGCAATATATCTTGCCTGATAAGCATCTTTGCTTTCAACATCCTTGTCAATTGTTTCTGACCTTATTATATGAAACTCGGCGCAGTCGTTTTTTGATTCATCATAAGATGCCGAATATACAAGCTGTTCTTCTTCATTATAATCAATATCTCCGACGCTTTCACTCATTAATTGAGAAAACACAAAATTAACTGCACCCGTTACACTTTTACGGCTTCTGAAATTATTTCCGAGAATAATTTTTGCCGGATATTCATCTTTTTTTCGGTCATATTCCTTATAAGCGTTTTTAAGCTGAATAAAGAT
>JBJEOJ010000199.1:0-28883 GCA_051880655.1 Acutalibacteraceae bacterium
CTTCAACCGTGAATCTCGGACTTTTTCGGACTGTTTTTTTACAGCCCCTTTTTTTATTATTCATAAAAAGAACAGGTGCAATCCCACTTTTACGAGATTACACCTGTTTGTTATCTGAATATTTATTTATTCGGGGTCTTTTTCGGTAAGGCTCATAAAGTCAACCTTTTCAAGTCTTGTTCTCGGAAGAGCATCAATAAATCTGATGTCTCTGGGTACGGAGAACTTATCAAGGCGGGAAGCGCAAAGCTCGGTGATTGCTTTCTTATATTCATCGCCTTTTTCATCTGTGTTGTCGGCAACAACATAAAGACGAACAAGCTTTTTGCCTTCATCGTCAAAGCCCTGAACGGCACAGCTTTCTTTGATAAACGGAAGCTCGGTCAGAAGTTTTTCGATGTCGCCGGGATAAACATTATAGCCGGAAATGATGATCAGTCTCTTGCTTCTTCCCATGAATACGAGATAACCATCTTCATCATAATAAGCAAGGTCTCCGGTGAGAACCCATTTTTTGCCGTTTTCATCTTTATAAAGACCTGCATCAACAGGACCGTCCTCGGTGAGATAACCCTGCATCATTGTCGGACCGCTGACAGCAATCTGTCCGACTTCGCCCTGAGGAAGCGGCTTGTTGTCTTCGTCCCAGATCTGAACATCGAGCCCCGGAAGCGGCTTGCCGATAGTGCCAAGCTTGTTTTCCCAAGGCGGATTGGTTGTGCAGGCAGCACAGCATTCCGTCAGACCCCAACCTGCACAGATGGAAGCGTTTGAACCGTTCTTTCTCATCACCTTTTCAAATTCATGAACGAAAGCCGGACGAACGTCGTCACCGCCGGCATACATAACCTTGATGCTCTTGAGGTGCGGACCGTCAAAATCAGGGTGAGCCAGAAGCTTTTTGAACATATTGGGAACACCGTTGAATTCGGTTACTTTATTATGTTTCATAATGTCAACAAATTTGTCGGCATCAAATTTCGGCAGGAAAATAACCTTTGCGCCCTTGTGCATGGCTGAAAGTCCGCCTGCGCAAAAACCGTAGGCATGGAAGAACGGCATGGAGCAGATTTCGGTGTCAACACCGATTTCTTCAACGGGTGTGTTCTGAGCGCCGAGCATATATATAAGTTCGCTCAAAGCGGAGTTTGTCAGCTTGATGGTTTTGCTTTTGCCGGTTGTGCCGCCGCCGTTTGCATAAATTGCAACATCGTCTTTGTTTTCTTTGACGCCTTCAACGTGCTGACCGGCATATTTTTTGAGCATTTCGGGATATGTTGTGTAATTTTTGATTTTTGCCGAAACGCCTGCCATTGCCTTTTCGTCGGCCTTAGCGGCATATTTGTCGGGCAGGGCATAGGCACTGGGTACAACAACAAGGCACGGAACGCCGATTTCTGCAATAACATCAACATATTTGAGCACAAACATATCAAGAACCATAACGCCCTTTGATTTTGTGAATTTCATAATCTCACGCAGATTTTCGGGCGGAAGCAGAGGATGAACAAAGTTTACGATTACGCCAAGCTTGTTGAGCGCCATGAAAAGAATCATGCTTTCAACATTTGTGGGAGAAAAAATGGTGTAAACATCGCCTCTTTTAAGACCAAGCTCATTTTTGTAATAAGCTGCGGCGGCTTCGATGTCTGCAACAAGCTCGGATTTTTTGTGCTCTCTGCCGTAATGACTGAATACGGTGTATTCGCCGTATTGTTCGGTATTTTTCAAAAAGTAGTCATAGCAGTTGTGGTTTGCCGGAGCGTATTCACGAGAACGGGCAAGAACGGGTACTTCAACAGTTTTCATATTCATTTACTCCTTTATAATAAGCTGTGCGCTGATTGATAAAATATTACAGCGTGTAACAAATACTATGATATATTACAGCGTGTAATAAGTCAAGGAAAATAAATAAAAGGCTATATTTTTAAATAAAATTAGATTAACATACGATGAACTAAAATGAAATGCCCTGATTTTAAATAAAAAAATACGACAACCCCAAAATAATTATTTTAAAATGTTGACTTGATTTATGCTTTCTCTGCCATCCATTTGTCAATGTCGGCTTTTATTTTGCCAAAATGCTTGGGAGAAATTGGAATTTCCGTTAAATCATTGAGCGTTATTTTTTTGCCGGACAAAAACAGAACTCTTTTTAAGTTCACAATATAGCTTGAGTGGCAGCGGTAAAAGAAATCAGGTAATTTGCCCAAAACATCTTTTAAAAGCATATGAACAAGATAAACGTTTTCGTCTGTGTGGATATAGCAGCAAACGCCCTTTCCTCCGACGATATAGCGTATACTGTTCCGGCTGATATAAACAGTTGAATGGTTTTCACCCGGAAAGATAAGGCGTGGGCAGTTTTCTTGCTCATTTTGAAAAACAGGTGACGAATGCTGAATGATTTTGCTGATGTCTGCACCTTTACTGCCTGTGAGATTTGAAACCTGAATACATTTGCAGCGCAGAAAAATTTTTCCGTCCTGATCTCTGAACCGCTGTCCGTTGACGCTCACACGCTGATAAATTATTTTTTCATGAAGATCGGGATAACGGCAGGTCAGGGTATAGCTGACAACGATTGTGTAAGCATTTGAAGCGAATGTTATAAGTTTTGTCTGAACATCATCAACGCAGAATCTTATACTTGGTTTGAGATTATTTATATATAACATCAGATTCTCTTTGCCTACGATATACTGACCTTTATTAGGTCCGTACCATATTACACTCTCGTCAAGATATTCAAAAAACATATCAAAGTCGTAGTTATAATAGTTTATCAATGCCCGGACAACATAGCTTTCATATGCGCTTTTCATTCTTATGACCATTCCTTTCCAAAGAGGAACAAACGAATTATATCATAATAAATTATATCAGAATATTCATGCTTCTTCAACATCTGTTTATAGATTTGCTCTCAGGGATTTACTTTTGTTATTTTAAAAAAACAATTCCCTCGAAGTAATCTGCACTTCAAGGGAACTTATAATTATTTTGAGATTCGGAAGATAACCTGTTTCAGAGTATAATGTCAATAAATTGAATTATAAAACTGTATGTTTCCGTTTTCGCCTATATCGGTAATAATGCCGTTCTCTTTTCCTGTAATCAGCAGGGTGCTGTTTGCAATTCTTTCGATTCTCCAAAGAATTCTCGGATCGGGACCTCCGGCGTTATTAGTGAAAACGCAGTATTCGGGCGAAAGCGTTTTCACCCAGTTTGAAGTGGTTGAACCGAAATAGCCGTGATGACCGACTTTCAGCAAATCAATGTCACCAATTTCGCTTGCCAGCCTGTCTTCGTCACCGCTGAGATTGTCAATGTCACCGGCTAAAAATACTCTTGTGCCGTTTTTTTCAACAAGCACACCGAAAGACTGATCGTTTTCGCCGACCTTTTCTTCGGTCTTTTCGTCAACCGTGTTGAAAAGAGTGATTGTGAAATTCCCGAGCTTAAAGGGTGTGCCGTCAGGCTGTGAAATGATGGGAACATTCTTAGCCTTGAGAGCATTTACCATCTGGTCGTAAACTTCCTGATTGTCCCAGTCTTCCACTTCATGATCTAAAATTTTGCTGCTGTCGTATTCTTTGAGATAGGCTCTGCCGACTTCAATATCGCTGTCGGAAATAACCGTGTCAAAACCGCCGATATGGTCGCTGTGGCTGTGGGTTCCAAGAACAAAATCAAGCTTTACCTTGCCGCTTTCATCTGCGGCATTTTTCTTTAAATAGGCAACCACTTCATCTTCATAGCCCGGAAGTTCAAGAAAGTCAAACCCTCTCGGATTGTCGTTGTCTTCGCCGGCGTCAACAAGCGCAAATTTTCCTGCGCTTTCAATCAGAATGGCGTCTGAACTGCCTGTGCTGAGAAAATGAATGTAATCGCCGCTTCCGCCAAGCTCCTTAGCACTTCTGACCTCTAAATTTTCTCTGTTGTGACTTACACGGTAAGCCGGGTTAATGATAAAAATGCTTATGGGTATCATTGCGATAATCACAACCGCAAGCAAAATGATAAGGACTTTTTTTAATGTTTTATTCATGACACTCTCCTGCTTTTTTCACGAACTTATTATAATTTAATTTTAAATGTGTATTTTAACGCATTGGTATAGCCGAATTTTATCAGATGCTCCTTTGACGGAATCGGACCGCAGCTTCCCGAGCCTGTGCCCCTGACAAAACCGTCGATTGCCGCAAAGGTTGTGTCGGTGTCGGGCAAATCTTCAATGTGCTTTGCCTTTTTCAGCTGTCCGAGCGTGAAGTGATTGGCGTTGAAATTAAAGAAATTGCCGACAGCAGAAAACCTGATTTTTGCGTTCTTGTTTCCGATTTCGGCATACCTGACATCGCCCCTGTTGCCGGAATCCTGCGGCTTGATATATTTGTGTGCCATGCCCCTGACGCTTGTTTCATAAACTCCGAGCGGTGAGTGCTCTTTGAAATCGGAATAGTTTTCCAAAGGTCCTCTGCCGTAATATTCAACCTCTTCAAATTCCGCCGGCAGTTCTGCGTGAACACCGAAGCGCGGAAGCTGCGCCGTCATCGGACAGATTTTCTGAAGGCTTGCGGTAATCTGAATTTCACCGTTTTTGCCGAAGAAATAGTCAACATTGGAATGAGCAAGCACAAAGATTCCTCTTGTCACAAAATCAAAGCTTGTGCGGATTTTTTTTGCACCGTCAACATTCACCGTTTTACATGAGCGCAGAACCGGCTCGGCTTCGGCAAGACCGATCACTTTCCAATAAATCATCATATATTGGTCGTTGTCGAGACGGCCTCTGTAAATGTGCGGAACAAAGCCGTGCATTTTATCGAGCGGTGCTTGGTTTAAATAGGAAACACCGTTTTTGGAAAGTTCAACAAGACCTTTTTTCTTGTTGAAAACCGCTTTGCCGTTATCAAAATTGATAATAATGCTTTCGCCGTTTTCGGATATTCCGGCGCAGTCTTTCATTTGCGCATTTTCTGCGCTTTGCTGTGAAATGACAACTTGTTCGACTGCGATTTCTTCGCCTGTGACAACGTTTTCATAGCGGAAGTTTACGAACACATCTTCCTTTACATCTTTAAGCACGGCAGATTCGATTTCAATGCTTTGTTTCTCAAGCGGCTTAAGCACCGTTTTGATTTCTCCGCTTTCACATTCTTTTCCGTTTTTCACAACGCAATAAGTAATTCTGATGTCCGATGTGTCTTTAAAGCATCTTGTGTTTTTCAGCTCAAACATGCCTTTTTCAAGGTGTGACGCTCTGACGGGACGGTAGCAGACTTTCATTTCAAGTGCGCCGCTTGACGGTCTGCGGTCGGGATAAAACAAGCCGTCAACGCAGAAGTTTCCGTCATGAATCGGTTCATTGTGGTCGCCGCCGTAGGTCCATTTATACTTTGCGTTTTCGTCATAAACGCTGTGGTCTGCCCATTCCCAGATGCAGCCGCCCATGAACTGATCCGATGAATAAAACAGCTGCATATATTCTTCAAGTCCGCCCGGTCCGTTGCCCATTGCGTGAGCATATTCGCACTGGAAGAAGGGCTTGCCTTTATATTTGCTTCCGGCTGTACCGGCAAGGATTTTTCTCATCAGATCCTGAGTGCCGTACATTCTTGAAACAACATCATATGCCCAGCGCTTGCTGCGGTTGGCGCCCTCATAATGAACGGGAATTTCGGGATTTGCGCTTTTGAGAAAATCATAGCAGACGTCCTGGCATTTATAACCGCCCGATTCGTTCCCGAGACTCCACATGGTAACGCACGGGTGATTTTTGTCTCTTTCATACATTCTCTTGACTCTGTCAAGATAGTGAGAAGCCCATTTGATATCGTTGCTCAGACGGTTGGGATTATATGTACTGTGAGGAACGGCATAAAAACCGTGTGTTTCAATGTCCGCTTCGTCAACGGCATAAAGTCCGTAAATGTCGCACATGGTCAGGAACACGGGGTCGGGCGGATAATGTGAAGTTCTGACCGCATTGCAGTTATAAGCCTTCATAAGCATGATGTCCGTTTCCAGATCGTCAAGGCTCATTGCGTAACCTTTTGTCATGTGGGTGTCATGATGATTGACGCCGAGAAGCTTAATCGGCTTATCGTTAAAGAAAAAGACCTCGCCGCGAATTTCAATATCCTTAAATCCGATATATGTTCTGACCGCTTCGGTAACTTCACCGTTTTCTTTGAGCAAAATTTTTACTTCATAAACATTCGGGGTTTCCGCACTCCATTCATTGACGCAAAGCGATTGGATCTGTGTTCTTGCGTTGCCGTTAAGTGTTACGCTGAAAAGATCATCCGAAGAAATTTCGGCAATTGCTTTTTCCTTGAAATCACCGTAAAGCGTTAAAGTTAAATCATAGGTGCCGTCGGCATTTTTCTTGGGTCGGAAGAGAAAATCATTGATATAGCTTTCGCCCTGCAAGGTAATGTACGCATCGCGGAAAATTCCGTTTTCGCGGAACATATCCTGACATTCAAGATAAGTGCCGTTGCTCCATTTATAAACCACAGCCAGAATTTCGTTTTCACCGTCGCAGGTAAAAGCGGTAATATCAAATTCGGCGGCATTGTGCGAGCCTTCGGAATAGCCGACATATTCGCCGTTGATATAAAGAGACAGCGCACCGGCAACGCCTAAAAACGTGATGACCTGACGGGCGGATTTTTTCAAAGCAACGGTTTTTCTGTAAATTCCCGTTGCAACATCTTCGGGAATATGCGGCGGCTTTTTCGGGAACGGATAGCGGGTGTTGATATAAGCAATCTGGTCATATCCGGTTCTTTGCCATGTTGACGGGGTGGTGATTTTATCAAAGCTTGTTTTTTCGCTGTCAAACGGTTCGGGAACACTGCTGAGTTTTTCATAATAAGCAAAGTCCCACTCGCCGCTGAGCATGACTGTTCTGTCGGACTGATAGCGTTCGTTTTTATAGTCCGAATTTTCAAGTGCCGTTTCGCTTGAAAACGGGATAAAATAGCTTCTTGCAGGCAGTTTGTTTTCTTCAAAAACCGAAAAGTCCGTGTGTAAATTCCTTTTGATTTTGTACTTCAATAATAACATCTCCTATCAATTGTTTTTTATATCATCTGTTTTATAAACATATTTTTCGCCTTTGACAATCTCAGCTTCTTCACCGTTTATTATAACAGTATAGTGCTTACCGTTTTTAACCGAAATGTTAAATTGCTTTCCAAAAAGTTCCATATTTTCAAAATCAATATGATCCCATTCGTCGGGAAGATTCGGCTTGATTTCAAAAGATGAAAAACCTGTCGGACGATAGCCGAGAATACCTTCGGTAAATATTCTCAGATAAAGTGCGCTTTCGGCGGAAAGCTGGGCTGAATTGCCCTCGGGAAACGCTTCAACCGGATAGGGTGGGTGGCAGCCCAGAAGTCTTTCGGTTGTGTATTGTGTCAGCATCTTATATGCTCGCTGAGCTTCGCCGCAATAAAACAATCCTCTCATTGCATAAAGAGCCGAACGGTCCCAATAGGTTTTTTCGCCGCTTCTTGTCAGCAATGCCGAGTTTTTGTTTAGCTTATCGGAAAGAAGAGCATTCACGGTTTCGGTCTTTCTTTCGTCAATTCCGACTGTAAGCGGCAGACAAATCCAGGAACGCAGTCTGCTTTCCTCTTTGCAGTAGCGGTAAGTATTAAAGCCCTCAACCTGTGCGCCGAAATAGCTTTCGATTCCGTCTTTGATTTTTTCTGCAAAAAACAGATATTTTTTTGCTTTCTGTTCATCTTTCAGGCTTTTAAAAAGATAAGATAAAGATATAAAAGCATCATAAGTGATGACAGAGGTTGACAAATTGGCGTTTCCGCTTTCAAATCTGTTTTCAAGTTCATCACTGTCGCTTTTTACGATTCCGTCTTTGGTTATGTTGCTTATTACATATTCGCTTGCTTTAACAATCGGTTCAACAAAGCTCTTTGCAAGCTGCTCATCTCCTCGGCTCAACAGAAAACGGCTCAGACCGTATAAATACATTGAGCTGTCGCCTCTGTCGCCCGCACCGTTCCAGATGCCGTCTCCGCAGGCGATTATGCTTGTGGGAATGGCTTTGTCGATTGCGGCAAAGTCGGAATAAAGGCGGTAACAGTTAATGCTTTGCTCAATACCCGGCTCATATCCCATATAAGCGAAAAGCGGATTTGCATATTCACACTGGTCATTAGTCCATAATGCGCCGTAAAAATTGCCGCCGCCGGGAGCGTGCATTAAACCGTTTTTTGTTTCAAAAATACTTTCGCTTGCTCTTATTTTGCAAAAGTTCAGCATTCGGTTTATTTGCGTGCCGGGTGTTGTGATTTTCAGTCTGGAATCAAGCTGAAAAATAAAATCTTCTCTTTTTTCAATCTGTTGCTGTGCCTGAATTTGCGAAAGTCTGTCAATGCCGTAAACGGCTGTTACAATTTTTCTTTTTCCTTTTGCAAGTTCAATTTTAAATTGTTTATCGGGCATCTCAGCACCGTCAAGATAAACACTTGTATAAAGCGTTTGATTGCTGTTTTCAACAAGAAATATCTTGTTTACCCGATGTTCGGGCTTTTTGTTTTTCACTGTCACAAATTGCGTTTTATCGGAATTATTAATGATTTCGATTTTTTCAATCAGTGCCTTTTTATCTCTTGCAGTGCAGAATCGGTGAATGATTTCAACGCTTCCGGCCTGTTCATAAACCGTCAGAATCCCGTTGAAAAAGATTTTTTCGCAAGTTTTGACTTTATTGTTTACATTTACTTCAACATTATCGAATTTATAGGTTAGACCGCCGCGCGTTTCGTTCGGTATAACTCTGATTTGAGGGTAAACGCAGAACATATGAAGCTTCAGCTGCTTGTTTTTGCCGATTTTATAGCTGATGATTGACGAAGCTTGAAACCCGGTCATTTCAACATGATTAAAATGAGGAAGCAAGCTGTTGTCACAGGAAAAGCTGACGCCGTCTTCGGTCATGTCATAAAATCTTTTGCCTGCATCTTTGTTTTTGAAAATTGCCCAGAGCGGAAAGATAAGCGGCTTTTTATAAATTAATTTCATTATATTAACTTTTTCTCCTTATGCAAAATTCAAACCGTGCATTGTCCTCATACCAGAGCGGGAAATTTGTTCCCCAGACATTGTCATAAAGCACATAAGAAATTCCGTCTTTTTCCATGCTTTCGATTTTGTTGTCATATTCAAGAATTTTACCCTGACCGATGGAAACAAGCGGAGAAAGAAGATTGCAAAACGCAAAAACTCCTGCTTTGTTTTTCATGACGCATTTTTCGACTGCGTGCAGATTCCTTCCGCCCATGGAAACGGTGGTTTTATAATCAATTTCACTGCCGAGTTTGATCAGCTTGAAATCGTCTGCGCAAGGATAAAGATGAAGAAAAATTGCTTCGGGTGTGCGGCAGGCATCTTTGCCGAACCACGACAGTTCAAAATCAAGTCCCTTGTCGTTTAAGGTATAGATAACCTGAATTTTTCTCGGTGCGCCCGCTTCTTCGCAAAGATTTTTATCGCATCTGAGGTTGGCGGTTATTTTGATTTGCGCTTCTTCCCCGGAAACATAAGCATCGGTCATTTTATAAACAAATCGTCCGCAGGGATATTTTTTGTCAAAGTGTTTTAAAAGAGGTCTTCCGAAATCGGGGTACGCCCAGACGCCGTTTTTATCCATGTTTCGTGAGTAGTGTGTAAACCAGAAATCATAGTCTTTGCTTGTGTATGAGCGGTATTCAAGAAACGGACGGTTGTTTTTCTTTATAATTTCGCCGCTTTTATAAGTCAATTTCCCGATGCCGCCGAATTCGTTGAGTTCAAATTCAAAGTCGGACAGTTTTACCGGACCGTTATACTTTTTATAAGCCGATACGTCGCAGGGCTTTTCGGGACGAAGCTGTTTAAGCGCCGCTTGCGCCTGTGCTTTATGTTCGTCGGAAAGACTGCTTAAGGCTTTTTCGATATATTCTCTTTGCTCTTTCCAGCTTTTTTCAATCACGCTGTATGCACGTTCTTTTCCTGCACCGACAGACCTGAAAATCATACCTTTCGGAAAGCCTCTTAACGGATGTCTTACGGTAACCTTATCGTGTTTTCTTGCCTTTTGAAAATCGGATTTCAGGTAGTTTTCATAATCCGCAAAATACATCTTGGAATCCATGCCGCAGGTGTGTTCGCCGATGCATAAAAGAGCGTCTGTAAAGCCTTTGTATTCATCACTCATCCGAAGCATGGAACCGTCATTAAGCCACTGATTTTTCATCTGCATCAGCTGTCTTAAGGAAGCTGATTTATATGGGTCAGCCGCACTTCCGTGAATCCAGGTGTCGCCGATTTCATCTTCAAGCACGGGCAGTTTGTCTCTGACAGCCCAGATTTTTTCGGCATAATCATCAAGTGTGCCTGCGCAGACTTCATAGCCGGGATAGTCTTTCTTTATTTTTTCAAGCTTGTCGGTTACTTCTTTTGCAGACGGAGCACCGTGGTTGTCAAGCGTATGGTCAAAATAAAGAATTTCATCTATGTAATCGCATTGGAATGCTCCGCCGTAATCGCCGGAATAAACAACAACAATTTCGCTTTCGCCGCATTTCCACAAAAAACATTCCGGAACTTCGGGTACGGCTGATGCGCCGTTGACGCCGATGTGAAGAAGCTTGATGCCGTGCTTTTGAAGAAGCGGAACAATTGCTTTTGTGTGACCGGGAACATCGGTCATTTTTGCCGAGACGGTTTTTCTGCCCCGGATTTCGTCAATACCGTCAACGATTGAAAGCCCGAAATCAAAGGTATCCTCATCAAAAAGCTCCGAATGAGTGGTAAACGGCAGTGCGTGGGGAACAATGTTTCCGTCTTTGAGTGCCTTGATAAGCTTTTCTTTTTTTGTTTTATCCGAATCTTCAAGCGCTTCTTTGATGATCCATGAGCCTGTTGTCCAGATGAAATTTTTGAGGTTTTGAGTGTTGACTTTTTCCGCAAGCTCAATTGCGGACGGAATATATTCATCAATATATTTGCGGCGGATATTTTCCGCATAATCGGTAAATCCCAAATCAAGATGTGTTTTTGAAACAACGAAGATTTTTTTCATACTTATGACAATTCCTTTCCGAGTTATAAACTTTGATCTTTTTACTCTTGCTTTTCCCCATTTTGCTCGGCGATGCCGTAAAGAACAAAATCAAGAATTCTTTCAAGGTTTTTTTCATGATTATGAAAAATAAAGTCAAAATTAATTTTTGACGACCTTTCGCCGCTTAAATAACCGTTGAGCATATCCTGAAGCAGAGAATAATATTCCAATGCATCTTTTTTGGATACGCCTTTTCTGAGTTTAATATTATTAATGGCACATAAATATACACTCTCATTAAATTCGTCAAATCTGCGCTTGACATTTTTTATTTTTTCGGAAAACTCGTTGTTATCCGTCAGCACAACCGCAAAAATCAGCCGGCTGTAATCCGGGTGCGCTTCAAAGAATTTATATCGTTCTGACATATAAAATTTAAAATCAGTTCCGAATTCATAACGGCTCATATAGGAAACAAATTCATCTGCTGCATTTTGAATACAGCGCAAATAAAGATCCTCTTTGCTTTTAAAGTTATGATAAACAAGCCCTTTTGAAATGCCGTGTTTTTTGCAGATCTGATTCACCGTTGCACCGTCAAAGCCATAAAGGGCAAATTCTTCGGTGGCAGCCTTTAAAATCTTTTCCTTTGTAATTTCGGTTTTTAAATCTTTTTTCATATCTTGACCCTTTCGTTATTGACAATGTGGTCAACAATAAGTATAATTGTTTATTGACCGCACGGTCAATAACAGTATATTATGGATTTCGGACAGTGTCAAGACCTGTTTTGAAATCTGCGTTACGGGGGTAAGTGAAAATCAATGAAAACTAATTTAAAGGACAAAACAACAAAAGAAATTCTTGCGTTTTCGCTGATGCCGTTCGGCATGAGTATGCTTTATACTTTAATCGGAACGGCTCTTAATATGTATTTTACCGATGTTCTCGGGCTGTCGCTTGCCATGACAAGCATTGTTCTTTCGGCAACAAAAATCTGGGACGCAATCAATGACCCGTTGATGGGTATGATCGTTGACAAGACCCATACAAAGCTCGGCAAATGCCGTCCGTACATATTCTGGATGAGTGGTCCGGTTATTATAGTCACCGCTCTTTTATTTGCTCCTGTTAACTTCGGTCAAAAAGGTAATTTCATTTATGCAATCGTTGCGTATCTTCTTTATTACACGGTTTATACGGCACTTGACATTCCTTATCAGGGCTTGACACCGCTTGTTTTCCCGGAAGACAAAAAGCGTGTTAAAGCCGTTTCGTTCAGTAATATACTCGGTTCGCTCGGCTCGGTTCTTCCGTCAATACTGTTTTTCACTGTTGCGGGCTTCTGGGGAAGAGATAACCAGAAAATGGGCTACTTCGGCTCGGCTGTCATTTTTGCCGCTCTTGCCGGTATTCCGATGTTCCTTTCGGGCTTCGGAATCAAAGAAAAAGTCTATATTCCGCCGAGAAAAGATAAATACATAGACGGCTTAAAGGTTGTTTTCAAGGACAGAAAGTTTGTCTGCCTGGTAATTGCCGCATTCTTCTCGTCGCTTATGAATATGGGTGCTATGTTCCTGCCGTATTTTGCAAAATGGAACTGCGCAGGCGTAATTCCGATTGACAGTCTTTGCAATTGGATTCAGAACACCTTCGGTATTTCCATTCAGCTGACAAGCGAGGGACTTCTGACACCGCTGCTTCAGGTCGGAAGCGGACTTTCCTATATGCTTTCCATGGCGCTTGTTCCCGTTTTCCTTAAGAAGATGGACAAGAAAACGCTTTGGATCGGTGTTTCGCTTGCCGGAATTGTTGCTGATGTACTGTGCTTTGTAATCGGTATATGGGTTGTTCCGTATAACACCGTTGCAGGTGCAATTGTTTATACAATTCTGAGATTCTTCACAAACTTCCCGGTCGGTGTTATCACGGTTCTTCTTGTTGCCATGTTCTCCGATGTTGTTGACGACCTTGAAATGAAAACAGGCAAACGTCTTGAGGGAACGGTATTTTCATTCAGAAGCCTTGTCGGCAAAATCTCCTATGCAATCTTCAATGTGGTAATGCTCAATATTGTTGACAAATTCGGCTATAATGCAGATCTCATGGCAAAGCTTACTGATAATCTTACAAAACCCCTTATTCAAAGCACAACAACCGCAACAATAATCGGCGGCGTTGACTACACATTGCTTCTTAACGTGATTTTCTTCATGCTTACCGCACTCGGTGCTGTCGGACTTCTTCTTCAGACAATTCCGATGTTCTTCTATAAGTTTGACGAAAAAGCACAGGAAGAAAAACTCAGAGTATTCAGAAAAGCAAAAGAGGAAAGAGAAAAGGCGGAACTCGATGCCGCTATGGAATATTCAGGAATAAAAGCTGATTAATAAAACAACAATATTCGTGTTATTGTAAAAGTTATTTAGAATAAGGCGCAAATTTAGTTTATGACAAAAGAGCACAGATTGTTTCCGTAATTGTTTTTGCTTACATCGGAAACTCTCGGTGCTCTTTTTATGCTTGTTGTTATTTTAACACTTTTTCTTTAACGGTTTTGTATAAGTAATTGACGTTTACGGTTAATTCTGATAAAATAATGATTGAATCAACAAAAAAGTTCACTTGAAAATGCAAAGATATTGTCCTTTTTGAATTTGATTTATCGGGTGGCTATTTTGTTTAAAAAGGAGAGATTATTATGTTTTCCAGAATCGTTTCAATTTTTGTTGTTATTGCAACTGCAATCATGTCTTTGACTGTTTCTTCGAACACTGTTACGGCGCCGCCCGACAACAGCGATTTTACACCTGTAATTCGTTTTGTTGCCGCAAGCGATACGCATCTTGTTTCAATTGCGGACAAGAGATCGCAAAAAATGCAAAAGGTTATGACTCTTGCTTACAGCGATGCCGAGCAGGACGAAAGCTACAAAACGGTTGACGCTGCTGTGTTTGCCGGTGATCTGACAGATAACGGCACATTAAGCCAGTTTATTAACTTCAAAGCAACGGTTGACAGCGTTATAAAAGATGAGACCGAGCTTTTGCCTGTTGCGGCAAAAAGCCATGACGGAAATACTCTCGACAAAACCTCGCTGAGCATTTTTGAACAGCTGACGGGGCTGACGTCTGATTATCACAAGGTGATAAACGGTTTTCATTTCATCGGTATTTCCGCTTCAAAAACCCAAGGTGAACATTACAGCAAATACCAGAGAACATGGCTCAGGCAGCAGCTTGATGAAGCTGTTAAAGATGACAGCGAAAAACCGATTTTTGTCATTCAGCATGAGCATATCACAGATACTGTTTACGGCAGCACCGAATTCGATGGCTGGGGACTTGATTATTTTAAGGATATTCTGTGTCAATATCCGACAGTGGTTGATTTTTCCGGTCACTCACATTATCCGCTCAACGATCCGAGAAGCGTCTGGCAGGGTGAGTTTACCGCCATTGGAACGGGCGCACTCAAATATGCCGAATTTACCGTTGACGGAGAAAGAAAAGTTCACCCGGAAAATAATGACACAATAGCGCAGTGCTGGATTGTTGAAGTTGATGAAAACAACAGATTAAGGCTTCGCGGCTTCGATGCGCAAAGTGCCACACTGCTTTGTGAATATGTGCTTGACAATCTTTCCGATGTTTCAAAAAGGCAGTGTACGCCGAAGCAGCAGGAGGCGGCAGCCGTTGCACCGCAATTTGATGAAGATGCCGCACTTACTGTTAAAAAGTGTGTCGGAAAGTATAAGATAACCATACCGAAAGCCGAGGGCACGATAAATAATCCTGTTTTTCTTTATCGTATTTATGTTCTTGACGAAAACGGTAACGAAGTTTCGTCCGGATATGTTATGAATAACTCCTGGTCAGGAAATACATATGACAGCGTAAGTCTTAATGTTAAAGCAAAAGCAGGCTATACAATCAAAGCGGCAGCAGAAAACGCCTACGGTATGCAGTCGCAGGCTCTTACAGCGGTTGTTAATCGGTAAAGGTGAAATAAGAAATTAAAAAGAACAAAACAAAGTCTCATGAAAAAGGGGACTTTGTTTTCTTTTAAGCGATAAAAGGTGTGAATTTATAAATTATAGATTTATCGTCAATTTCGTTATATTCTCGCTTGTTTTTTTATGCAACAAGTTAATAGAGTTTAAGTCCTTTTCATGATACAATATTCTCCATGGAGATGGTGTATCATGAAAATCGTTGAAAAAGCAAAAGGAGCAGTAAGCTCTGTTAAAACTCATTGGAAAACGCCGCCCGAGGGCAGATATATTCCTTATAAAGAGATTATGTCTTATTCCGTCGGCGGAATCGGTGTAAAGTTCCTTATTTCCGTTGTTTATTACATCGGTCTTTCGGGAACGAATCTGCTTGCCGGTTCGGCTCTCGGACTGAAAAACGATGATCTTGTTAATTTAAGTCTGATTGCAACGGTTCTGAATCTTGTCATCGTTCCCCTCAGAGGAATGATTATTGACAACACGAGAAGCAAAAAGGGAAAATTCCGTCCGTATCTGGTTTATGCCGGAATTCCGACAGCTCTTTTAACAACCGGCTTTGCGCTTTTGCCGTTTGAAAGCATGAGTTATAATCAAAGGCTGTGGTCACTGTTTGCGGTTTATATTCTGCTTCAGCTTTGCTATCCGTTTTATGATCAGGCCTATACGACTCTTGTTCAGGTTATGAGCCCGAATTCAACGGAAAGAGCCGATGTCATCACAATTTCAACCTTTATCTATTCGCTCGCTCCGAGTATAACGGGTCTTTTTGTTCCGATTATCGCCGGCTTTACGGGCGGGCTTGAACATATCAATGCTTACCGTATCATTATGCCTGCGTTCGGCATTTTCGGTGTGATTCTTGGTTTCCTCTCTTATTCGGGAACACAGGAAAGAATTATTGTTTCAAAAGACTATACGCCGAAAGTTCCGTTTTTCAAGGGAATCATGTCAGGTGTGAAGAACAAATATACATGGTCAAGAACAATCTCTTCATGGTTTGTTTTCTTCCAGATGGGCATCGGAAACGTTACAACCTGGTATTTTTATTACGGCATAAAAGATATGCTGAACCTGACAACCGAAAAACAGGGCGTTCTTAACGGAACACTGATGACAATTCTGGGTATGGCGGCAACTCCTGCCATGTTCCTTGCGCCGATTATTATCCGAAAAATCGGAAAGAAAAATCTTGTCATTTTCTATACCGTCTGCAACATCTTCAGCATGATCGGAATGTTCCTTTCCATCAAGAATATCTGGTTGCTGTTTGTGTTTACATGGCTTCGCGCCTTTTTCTGCACATTCCCGCTCATAAGCGACAACGCAATCAATGCCGATATACTCGATTATCAGCAGTATAAAACAGGTGAGCGACTTGAAGGCTTGTTAGGTCAGGTCGTAAGCTTTATCGGAACGTTCGTTACAATGGGAATTACTTATTTCATTCAGACCGTTGTTATCACAAAACATTTCGGTCTGACGGATAACTATGACGATCTTTATAATGCTGCTTACCGTGAGCCGATGGCAAAGGCGATGATTCTGATTACCATTGTCGGCTATGTTCTTTCGCTCATTCCGCTTCTTACGATGTATGATCTGACGGAAGAGGATCACGAAGCGCATATTGCGGTGCTTAAAATCAGAGCCGCACTTGAAGATTATGCAACCGATTCGCTTTCGGAGGGTCAGCTTGAAAACGCCCGTGAGATCTATGCAAAGGCGATTACTGAATATAACGATTGCTTAAAAAAAGCCGAGACGGCAACAGGCAAAGAAAAAAGAAAGCTCAAAAGGCTTATCAAAGCCAATAAGCTTGTCATTGATGAAAAAGACCGTTTCAATCAGCCTGACATGAAAAACAAAACCGAAAAAGCAAAACAGCTTCTTTCCAAAACCACTGAGGAGCTTTACGGTATAAGTGAGCCGTCAATGGAAAAATATGATGCGGCAAACGCAATGCCCGAAAGCACAAAAGAGCAGATCAAAGCCAAAAATGCCGCATTGAAAGAAGCTTCAAAAGAACTTGATAATTTCCACAAAAAAGCCTATGATTACATTCAGGCAAGAAAGCTTATCAAGCAATATGAATATTATTCAAACTGGAACAGCCTTTTTGAAGTCAGCAGTATGCCGAGTAATGATTAAAGTCAAAGCATAAATATTAGCCGTCCGCACGAATTTGAAGTGCGGACGGCTTAATTTTTAATGAAGCTTAAATGTTACGGATTTTGTTTCGTTCGGCTTAAAGCTCAGGGTCTGCTCATCTTCCGAAAGACCGCAGTATATTTTGATTTTTTGCTTGATGTCTGATTTGACCGTAACGGTTGCCGTGCCGTTTTCGGTGTCCCATTCAAGCTTTTCAACGGTTGCCTGCGTGCGGGCTTTCATTCCTGTTGCCGTGCCTTTTTCAAAGCCTGTGTTCGGCAGTGCGGGCAGAATTTCAATTTCTCCGTTGTTCGAATAAACAAGGCTTTCGTTGATGATGCCTAAATAACCGATTGCAAAGTCGGTGCAGTAGCAGCTGCCTCTGTCATAATCATGGTTTGTCATCAGAGAGTCATATCTGATTTTGTGGTTCATCAGCTTTGTTAAGGCGGTTGTCAGACTTTCCCGGTCTTTCAGTCTTGCGGCAATCAGACTGCGGTGAACAAGAGCGTGACTTGCTTCGTTTTCGCTTTCTCTGTTTGCAATTGCCTGCAAAGAGGCTTTTTTGAGCTTTTCGTTATTTTGCGTTTCAAACAGCGGCCACACACAATAAAGATGGCTTAAATGTCTGTGCGTGTTGTTTTCTTCAAAGGCAGTGGTTGCCCATTCTTTCAGCGCACCTGTTTCGTCATAGAGATAAGGCGGAAGCTTGTCAAGCAGGTTTTCCCATTCTGATGTGTCTGCATCGGGGTTTATTCTACCCATAACATCAATGAGCATATTCAGATTGTCGCGGCAGGCGGCAATATCAATTGCACAGTTTGCATCTGACGGACTGGGATAATTCGACGGGTTGTTTTCCGGCGAATAGCTCGGAAGAATACAATAGGTTTCATCGCTGCTCAGGGAAGTTTTGCCTTTTTCATAATGAATGCCGCCGTCTTTGTCGGTGTAATATTCCGGTGTCATCAACTGTGCCCAATAGTTCGCCGATTTCGTCAGAAGCGGAAGAAGGATATCTTCGGAAAGTCTTAAATAGCCTTTGTTCGTCATTTTTTCAATATCGGCATCGGTCAGGTCATCTTCAGTCGGAGAAAGAACCGATTTCAAGGCATTGAGGTCAAATTCATCGCTGAGCGGAATTTTGATGTTGCCGTAGCACTGAAGCGTTTCATAAAGCGGCTGAAGCATCCAGGAAGTGCCTGCGTTCCAATATCTAAACGGATAGGGATAGCAGGTTTCCGTGATAACCGCCTTGTCGCCGTCGGTGTTGACTGGTGCTTGTATTGCATCTTTGAAGCCGTGGGTGGCATAGGCGTTTTCCTCCCAGTCGGGAAGCTGACGGAGAATGAAATAAGCGTAGCCGACAGGTGTTGAGGACATATTCCCTGTGTTCATTGAGGACGTTTGCAGGTTGACGTTTGCGTCCATGGTGTATTTGCTTCCCCAACCGGCTTTCCATTCGCCCGTCCACATACCGTAAAGTCGGCTTGTTGAATAGCCGCTGCAGCAAAGATAGGCATATCTGCCTGCATAATAGGTTCTTTGCGCAAGAGCGGAATCAATTTCTTTGCTTCCTTTCTGAGCTTTTAAAAGGCTTTCGTTTGAGACGGTGCTGTTTTCTCCGAGTGTTAAAGTTACGGCGTCAAACTGAGGCTTATAAACGGCAAGATGATTTTGGAGAGCTTTTTCATAATCAAAATCACCGTTTTTTGCATATTTATCGGCAACTTTTTTTGCACGGGCATAAAGCTCATCGGTTAAAGCATAGCTGCTTTGATTTTCAAAATCGCCGTAAGTGCCCATATCATAAGTGCGGTCTGATATTGTAATCAGATAAACGGCGTCGGCACCGGTAATTTTTATACCGCTGTTTTCGCCGTAAAACTGCGTTTCATCGGTTTTCTTTTCAAGGATAACTTTTTCTTTTTCGCCGCCGACCGTGATAACGTATGTAAGCGTTGCATATCCGCCGTTTTTCAGCTCGCTGTTTTCGTAATCGGGATAATGAGCCACCATGGCGGTATAATCAGCATTTTCTCCTGCAAGCTTTTTATATTTGAGATTTACCTCGTCACCCTCACCGAAATTGGCAAGGGTTGAAATGTCATCAAAAGAAAGTGTTACATTGACTTTTTCGCCTTTGTCGGAAGAATTCAGCTTTGTAATGACTGCGCAATCCGCCATTGAGGTAAAGGAAATTCTTTCCCAAATGCCGCTTTTGTTTTCAAAGCGAACGCCAGATTGTGAGGTTTCATAATCGGTATATCGCAGATAATTTGACTTGCCTTTGCCGTCAAAATTCAGTCTCAGCTGACCGCCCGGATGAAAACTGTAAACATCGTCATAGCTTGCGTTGTCGGTTATATCCTCGTTTTTCACGATGGACTGCTTGACCGGTTCAAGTTCATCAAAGGTTTCGGGACAGTAACGTATATTTTCGTTTGGCAAAATGAAATGTATGTTCTGGAAAATAAAGGTATCCGAATAAGGTGAGCCGCTTTCAACAAAGCCCTGTATGCCGTTGCCGGAAACCATACCGTGACGCCAAGCACTTGTTTTGTTCGTTTTTTTGTCAGACAGCTCTTTATATTTTTCACTGTATGAAATTTTGCTCATATCCGTGAATACTTCTTTAACAAAGCTGTTTTCTTTTTTGCCTGAGCAGGCGGAAAGTGTCAGTATCAGCGTGCCGAATAAAAGAATGCAAAGCGATTTTTTAAAAAGATTTTTCATTTTTATAATTCCTCCCTTAATAACGCAAAATGTTGCCTTATTTTTCCTTTTTAATAATCGCAGGCAAAATTACGGGCGTTTTTTCGCCTGCTTTTTTCATTTGTTCAAGCAGCATGGCTTTGAGCTTCTGCCTTTCGGATTTATATTTCGGGTCTTTGACAAGATTATACTTTTCATTCGGATCATTTTCAAGGTCATATAAATAATCTTCAAAATAAATTTTTGCCGAATGAACAGTCTGACCGCTGACGCCGATGCTTCGGATGGAATATTTATATTTTTGCGTTCTTATTGCTCTGCCGCACTGGCTTTCGCTGATTTGCATGAACACGCAGTCACGCTTTTGTTTCGGATCGTTAATCTGCTTTGTCAGATCAACACCCATATAGGTTTTCGGGATTTCAATTCCCGCAATCGAAAGCAGTGTCGGCGGAAGATCAATAAGGGAAGTCAGCCGTTTTTCCGTTTTGCCGCCCGAAAAGCCGCCGCCTTTGATGATAAGCGGAGTATGTACCGAGCTTTCGTGGCAGCTTCGTTTATATTCGGCGTTGCGTGTTTTAAAGTGGCAGCCGTGGTCGGAGGTATAGATAACGACCGTATCGTCATAGATACCAAGCTGCTTGAGTTTTTCGGTCAGTTTTCCGACATTATAATCAAGTCGGTTGATTGCCGACAGGTAATCGGGATACATCTGCCGATAGTCGCCTTTTAAAAATGTCAGGTCATCGGGCAGGGGATAATTTTTGAAATCATCAACCGTTTCACGAAAGCCCTCAAAGGTGTGATGATCGTTCTGATGATGCGGCTCAAGCTGACTGATGAACATGAAAAACGGACGGCTTTGGTCACGGTTTTCAATATATTGAAGTGCAAAATCGTTGATGCAGTCGGCACGATAGCCTTTGAAATCAATTTTATTTCCGTTTTCGTCAAACACATAGCCGTCATAGCCGTGAGATGTAAACTCAAGAACGTCTGCACCTCTGAAATAGCGGTATTCGCCGAGCCTTTCTTTGGGTACGGCGGTTTTTTCACAGTGAACGCCGATGCCCGCAATCCGGTCGGAAGCCAGATGCCATTTGCCGATATATGCCGTGTCATAGCCCGCTTCGTTAAAATAATGCGCAAGCGGTTTGATATTGTCGGGCAGGGCAATGCCGTTAAAATAACAGCCGCACTGCGTTGCATAAACGCCGGTTTGAAGGCACGCTCTTGCAGGACCGCAGACGGGCTGACAGGTGAAATTGTTTTCAAACAGAACCCCTTCGTCTGCAAGCTTACAAATGTTCGGAGTTACGGTTTCATTTATCGTGTCCCAACGCTGTTGGTCGGAAAAATAAAATATAATGTTTTTTTGTTTCATAGTCCTTCTCTTTTCTTTCAGTCGATTATAAATTCATTCAGATTGACAAGTGCGCTTTTGTTGATGCAAAACAGCAGCTGACAAACCATGTTTTCATCTGCGGCATAATCCGAGCGTATCCATTGAAGAATGATGCCTGTGCTTCCGTTGAGAATATAGGAATATATATATTGTTCTGCACCTTTGCTGAAAGTAATGTTAAGATTTTCAATAAACTGAAGTATTGACTGCTGCATAAATCTTGACCGAAAATCCGGAACGGTCGAATCCACAAGCAGGGTGCGAAAAGGTTTATCGTTGTCTTTGATATATTTGAGAAAAGACAGAATATATTTGTGAGCACCGATGTCATTTTCTTCGCCGATTTTTTTCAGATGCTCCTGTGTTGAAAGAAGAAGTTCGTTTTCAACTTCCAGAAGCAGATCCTTTGGCTCGTTATAATGAGCATAAAAGGTGGAGCGGTTCAGTTCGGCTTTTTCGCAAAGCTCTCTGACCGAAATTTTATCAACACTGCCTTTTTCTTTCAGCAGATCCATAATGGCATTTTTGAACATAAGTTTTGAAAGCCGGGTTCGCTGATTATTTTTTTTATTCATTTTTATGACCATTCCTTTCCGATATGCTGCAAGGAACAAAAGCAAAGTTAAACAAATTATAATCAATTTTGCCTAAGGCAAAATCACCGCATCTTTTCACTTTTCACTCTTACTTCTTACTTCAAGTTTGAATTTATTCAAACTTTATACCGCCAATTGTTTATATTTCTGTCGGTTTTATAACCATTATTAAATAAACTGATGATTGCAAAACCAACATCGTGTCGCTATAATTAAAGTGTAATATACAATTGACGAAAAGTCAAGGAGAAAAGGAGAAAGCTTATGAAAAAGTTAATGAATTCACCTGCCTTTGAAAGCAGAATCAAAAGTCCGGACGTTCAAAAAAGCGAAAAATGGCTGGGCTATCTTTTAGGCCCTGCGGGAGCATTGCTTCTGAATGCGGTGCTTGCAACTTACCTGAATGTTTATTACACCGATGTTTTAAAGCTGACAGGTCTTTGGGGCGGCGCATTTTTGACAATTTTTCCGATTGTTTCAAAAATCATTGACGCAATAACAAATGTCATAATGGGTTATATTATCGACAGAACAAAAACACCGCAAGGCAAAGCACGTCCGTGGCTTTTGCTTTCCGCACCGCTTCTGACGATAACGGGAGTTTTGCTTTTTGTTGTTCCCGATGCAAGCGAAACCGTTCAGGCTGTCTGGGTAATGATTTCCTATAACCTGTTTTATTCTTTTGCATATACCATTTTCAACATGAGCCACAATCTGATGGTTCCGCTTTCAACAAGAAACAGCGAACAAAGAGGCTCACTTTCCGTTTTCAATCAGATTTCAACCATCATGATGAGCGGAATTCTTGTTGCTTTGATTTTCCCCATGGTTATCATGCCCATGCTTGGCGTTGACAAGGGCAAATGGATAACCGTTATGACAATCCTTTCAATCCTTGCTTTGCCGCTGACCCTCCTTGAATACTTCTTCACAAAAGAAAGAGTAACCCTGGAGGGCGGCCAAAGCGAGGAAGAAAAAATTCCCTATAAAAAACAGCTTAAAGCGATTTTTACGGATAAATATACCATCATCATTTTTGTTTATTTCCTGATTTATACTTGCGGAACAAGCTTTAAGAACCTCGGTCTGGTTTACTTTTCAAACTATGTTTTGGGCACCTATAACGACGGTATCACACAGACAATGCTTTCCGTAATCGGTGGAATACCGATGGGAATCGGTATTTTTGCCGTTTGGCCGCTTGCCAAAAAATTCGGAAAACGAAATGTTACCATGTGGGGCTTTGTGCTTTATGCAATCGGCAGTGCCATTTGCTGGAGCTGTCCGACAAATATGGTTGTTGTTCTTATCGGTCAGTTTATCAAAAACATCGGCGGTCTTCCGTGTTCTTATGTATTCATGGCTCTTTTTGCCGATGTCCTTGACCATATCGAATGGAAAAACGGCTTCAGATGCGACGGTGTTTCCATGTCAATTTTCAATATTATTGCGGTTTCAAGCGTGGGTATCTGCACAGGACTTTTCAACATGATGCTTTCAAAAACCGGTTATGTTGCACCGTTCATGAATGCGGCAGGCGAACTTGTTGCCGTTCAGACAGAGCCGGTTAAAAATGCCATCACCTTTGCTTTTGTCGGACTTGAAACCATAACAGGCGTTGTTCTTGCCATTTTGCTTATTTTCCTCAATGTTGAAAAGGGACTTTCTCAAAAACAGGAAGAAATCAGGGCAAGAAAAGGTCTTGAAACAGTTGAGCAGACAGCGCAAGAAATTGCAGCGGAAGAAACAAAAGAAGAAAACAGCGATTGAATCTGACGGAGAAATATTATGAAAGCAGTAAATCTGAAAACAGAATATCTTAAAAACCCAATCGGAATTGACATCGTAAAACCTCGTCTTTTCTGGAACTGCGAGGGCGGAATAAAGCAGACTGCATACAGAATCGTTGCCGAAAACGAAAACGCCGTTGTTTTATGGGACAGCGGAAAAGTGCATTCAGACCGCATGACGCATATCAAATGGGGCGGCAAGGCGCTCTCTTCAAGAACAAAGGTAATATGGTGTGTTAAGCTTTGGGACGAAAATGACCAAGAGGGCGAATGGAGCGAAAAAGCTTCATTTGAAACCGGACTTTTAAATCCGTCCGACTGGCAGGCAAAATGGATAACCGGGAACTATAAAGCCGACGCAGCAACTGCAAACAAGAAAAAACTGATCGGAAAATCTTTCTTTTTGCAAGGCGTGGATTTTCTGATTGAAAGCAGTAAGCCTGAAAAGCAAAAGCGTTATCCGGTTGACTGCTTCAAGCGTGTGTTCGGCGCAAAAGAGAATCTGCGAAAAGCAAGACTTTATATCACTGCCTGCGGTATTTATGAAGCAAGGCTCAACGGCGAAAAAGTTGGTTCGTTTTGCTTGGCTCCCGGAATTACCGATTATAACAAGCGTGTTCAGTATCAGACCTATGATGTGACGGATATGCTCAAAGAGGGAAACAATTCTTTGACGGTTGAGCTTGCCGACGGTTGGTACAGAGGCTCGGTCGGCGCATGGGGCTTAAAGCAGGAATACGGCAGTGAAACAAAATTGCTTGCACAGCTTGAAATGACATATGAAAACGGCAAAAAAGAACTGATTGTTTCAGATGAAAGCTGGCGCTGGAGCAATGACGGTCCGATACGCTTTGCCGACAACAAAGACGGCGAAACGGTTGATGCAAACATGACCGCAAGCTATAAATATTTTGCAAAACCGACTTCTCACAGTGTTGTTCCCGTTGCTTCGGATAATGTTGAAATCAGGGAAAAAGAACGCTTTGTGCCGGAGCTTATCATAACGCCGGGCGGCAAAAAGGTGCTCAATTTCAAGCAGAATTTTGCCGGATATATTGAATTTGAGGTTCAGGCGAAAAAAGGCGATGAAATTTTTCTTCGCTTCGGCGAAATGCTTGATGAAAACGGTGAGTTTACCCAAAAAAACATTCAGTGCTCCAACAAGCATATTACAACGCCTTTGCAGCAGATTAAATATATCTGCAAGGACGGAAAAAATCATTATAAAACAAAGTTTGCGATTTTCGGCTTTCAGTATGTTTTGGTTGAAACAAATGTTTCGTTCAGTCCGGATAATTTCACGGGTATTGCGGTTTATTCCGACATGGAGCAGACGGGCTTTTTTGAAAGCTCAAATGAACTGCTGAACAAATTTGTTGATGCGACCGTCTGGTCAACAAAAAGCAACAGTGCCGATTTGCCGACCGACTGCCCGACAAGAGAACGCCACGGCTGGACGGGAGACGCACAGATTTTCTTCCCGAGTGCATCTTATCTTTTTGATTATGCGACCTTTTCAAAAAAATTTCTTAATGATATGTATGACTGGCAAAAGAAGAACGGCAAGCTTCCGCAGATTGCACCTCCGGGCGGAATTGATTTCTTTATGACTTTCATGAACGGCAGCGTCGGTTGGGCTGACGCAGGAATCATTATTCCGTATTATTTTTGGAAAAAATATGACGATAAAGACATTCTTATTGAATATTATGACCGCATGAAGCGTTATGCCGAATTCATGATAAGCCGGATCGGCAAAAACGCTCCGCTTTCAAAGCCTCACAAGGTCAAGGGCGAAAGAAAAAAATATGTTGTAAACAGCGGTCAAAGCTATGGTGAATGGGCAGAGCCTGCCGATGTTTTCCCGAACGATTGGACGAACTGTGTGTTGCCTCACCCTGAAGTTTCAACGGCATATACAAGCTTTGTTCTCGGGCTGATGGGCGAAATTTCAAAAGAGCTCAATTTCAACGAAGATGCAAAACGCTATTTTGAAATCAGCGAAGAATGTAAAAAAGCCTATCAGGCGCTTGTGGAAACCTCAGACTATTCGCTTGACACAGACAGACAAGCCTGCCTTGTCAGACCCCTTGCTTTCAATCTTCTTGACGAAAAGCAAGCCGAATATGCGAAAAAGCGTCTGATAAAAGCACTTGAGAATTATGATTTCAGACTTGGAACAGGCTTCCTTTCAACACCGCTGATTCTGGGTGTGCTTGAAAAATATGACCTTGAATCGGCATATAAGCTGCTTGAAAACGAGCAGATGCCCGGCTGGCTGTTTATGCCGAAAAACGGTGCCACAACCGTCTGGGAATCATGGGAGGGCACAAAAGCACAGGGCGGAATTGCTTCTCTTAACCATTATTCAAAAGGTGCGGTTTGTCAGTGGCTGTTTTCGTCGATGTGCGGCATCAACGTTGACGGAGAAAATCATTTCATAATTTCACCGAAGCCGGGCGGACACTTCACCTTTGCAAAGGCAGAATACAAAAGTGTTTTCGGCTCTGTAAAATCCGGCTGGACGGTTGAGGACGGAAAAACCGTATTCACCGTTGAAATTCCGTCAAACTGCACGGCTGATATTATCTTGCCCGGTGAAGAAAGCAAAACGGTTTCGGCAGGAAAGCATATATTCACTTCAGTTCTTAAGGAGGAAACAAAATGAAAAAAGTAATATCCGCAGTTTTATCAATAGTGCTTCTGTTTTCCTTTTCAGCATATGTCTTTGCGGAAAATTTGCATCCAGAGGAGAGTACATCACTGACGATGGGCTATACACATTTTGAAGACCCGAGAAGCACTTGTCAGCAAAATTTTGACAAGCTCAAAAGTATTGTCGGCATTGTTTTCAAGGCTGTAACCGGCTGTATCGGGACGGGCGGAAAATACGTCAATCCGGACGGAAGCTACGCACATATTTCAGCCTCTTCCTCTTTCCGCCACTGTATGAACCATCCGGCATTAGACGGATTCGGAGAATACGTTCTGCCGTGGGAAGACGGAGCGGTGAAAAAGCTTGTACCGCCGCTTTCGCTCGACTTTATGTGCCGCTGTTTAGGTTATGACAGCAAGACGGTTGCCGGCGGAATCAATTTTCTGATAGATATGAAAAATGAGGATAATCTGAAAGTGCTCGACTACTATACCGAAGAGGAAAAGCAGGCTGATGAGAGCAAAAATTCAACCAAACTGATTTTTGTTCCCGGTGAGCAAGATGCTCCTTTTGCTGTTGTTGTTGCAGGTGGCGGATTTAATTCGGTTTGTATGATTCAGGAATCTTTCCCGATTGCTATGAAGCTTCACGAAAAAGGATATAATGTTTTCATGCTAAAATACAGAGTCGGAGAACACGAAAACGATGAAACAGAAAATGACAAAAGATACAGAGCGTTTGAGGATATGGATAATGCAATGAAATATATATTTGAAAACGCAAAAACTATAGGCATTTCAACCGAAAACTATTCAGTATGGGGATTTTCTGCCGGGGCGAGAATAACACTGACTTATGCGACAGACAGTAAATATGGATATTTTGCAAACGGACTTGAAAAACCCGCTATGATTGCGCCAATTTATGTTGAACCGTGGTCGGATATCGAATGTAATGAAACTGTTCCCGCCGTATTCATGGGAATGGGTACCAACGATGAATACTACGGTGAAAACGGCTGTACAGCCTGCAAAACGCTTTGTGAAAGCCTCAACAGTGCAGGTGTAGATGCTGTATATGAAGAATACGAAAATATGAAACATGGGTTCGGTCTCGGTGTCGGAACAATAGCTGAAAACTGGCTCGACAGAGCGAACGAACTTTGGAAAAAGCAATATTAAGAATCGATTTTTTATGAAAGTATGTATCATAGGCGGAACGAGACTCTTGGGGAGTCAGGAAGTCGCAGAAGTGATTTCGGAACTGCATATATAAACAAAAAATAAAAGGAGAGAATAACCATGAATCAAAAAACAAAACAGATTTTAGCAGTTATTTTAGCAGTAATCATTCTTTTTACCGGTGGGTTTGCACTCGGCATGACAAAGAGCATAAGCATCGGAGTTAATGTTAATTCACAGGGCGGAGAAATTGCGTCTGTCGCTCAGAGCACAGCCGCAGAAACCGCAACACCGACCGCAGCGCCAACAACACAGACGCCAACAGTGCAGCCGACTTCGGCAGCAACAGAAGCGGCGACAACTTCCGCTGCAAGCAGTGAAGCGGCTTCAACCCCGGAGCAAAGCTCAGCTGACGTTTCGCAAGCCGCAACTTCAGAAGCTTCATCAAAGCCCGAAGAGCAGGCAAGTGCGGGCTCATCCGATATGAGCACAGAGCAGATTGTTGAGCTTTATAATTCATCCGTAAACAGGGTTAAGCCGGAAGCCACAACGATTGTCAGAAATTATCAAAAGCTTGAATCCCTGCCTGAATATCTTGAACTTCCTTCCGCTGTTCAGGGAATCGGAAGTGCTGCTATCAAGCAGTTTGTAAAAGGCTCAGATGAGCCTCAGACCTGGACAACCAAAGAAGATTTCGAACTTGGGTTTCCGGTCGGCGGAACGGATTATTCATCTCATATGACACCTGATATGGTTGAAAGCGCAACTTGCACAGATAACGGTTCAACCTATCAGCTTGAAATCAAGCTGTATGATGACAAAATCACAAGCCCTGAAAAAGGCGCAGGGTATGCAGGCGTGTTCAACACAGTTACTGCCGATTCCATTACCTCTGTCAGTATTCCGGGTGTCACCTTTAACTCGGTTGATGTTAACGGAATTAACGGTTCGATTTCTTGCACGATCGACAAAACATCAAAGCATGTTACCGAAATTACGTTCCGAAATGCCGACATTCTTTCAATCGACGCAAAAGTCATTGTCAGCGTTCAGGCAAAAATGGCACTGGCGAACGAGTTAAATTTCACCATCTCATATTAAGGCGGAATCAGTTTTGAAACATTATTACTTAGCAATCGACATCGGCGCATCCTCGGGCAGGCACATTTTAGGCAGTATCGAAAGCGGAATACTCTGCCTCGAAGAGATCTATCGATTCGAAAACGGAATCAAAAGCGAAAACGGAACCCTCGTGTGGGACACGAAAAAATTGTTTCAGCACGTCAAAAAC
>JBJEOJ010000200.1:0-28824 GCA_051880655.1 Acutalibacteraceae bacterium
TGACGACGGAGAGCTTGCCGAAGCGATGGAAATTATTCACACGGCAAGAGATGTTGCCGGAAAGCAAAAGGTTGAAATTGACAAATCAAAGCTGAAAGCGGCGAAAAAACTGCCGAAAAAAACCGAAGAAGAAAAAGAAATAAGAAAACAGCAGATTGCTCAGGCAAAAGCAGAAATCAAAAAGTCGGCTGAATTCAACGAAGCGGTTGAATGTATGGTCATTGTGAACGAAGAGCTGGATAAATTTTCAACCGAGCGGTTTCAAAAACAGCTTGAACAGGCAAAAGAAACTGTTAATAACGGCGCACTTTATTGCTATGACGATTTTAAAGCGGAGCTGAAAAATGCAAAACAGCTTCCCAAATCAACAAAAGAAGAAAAGCAGATACGCTCCGATGCCATTGAGCTTGCAAGAACAAAGAAAACCGCTTCAAAGCTGATTATGAAATATACAATCGACGCAATCAAAGCGCCCGATGATGCCGTTGAAGAGGAAATCAGAAGCCGCGAAACCGCTTCAATGTCAGACGCCTTCAAGCAAAAACGTCAGCTGAAAGCTTATCTGAAATCGGTTTCAATATATAAGCGTGCGACCGCACCTTATGAAAATGCAAAAAATCTGATTATTCAGGCTGAAAATTATACTCACCTTGGTGAAATCGAACAGCTTTATCAAAGCAAAACGGTTTCTGCCGAATAAGTAAACAGAATAAAAACGGCTGCAACCTCCTTTTGTGAGATTGCAGTCATTTTTATAATCTTATGAAATTTATGTTTGCCGAACCGATAGGGAATGATTATAAATCGAAAGTCTCCTGCCTGATTTCATATTCGCCGCTGACTTTGTTTTTTGCTTCATAGTCGCACCAAAGCACCTTTTTTTCGCTGTAAAGAACAGCAACGCTTCGCATAACGCCTTTTTTCGGCGGATATTTCAATGCAAGCAGATGCTTTGCTTTTTTCAGGTTGTTGTCTTTGATTTTCAGGCACTTCGGAATGATGCCCGAAGAGTTAGTCGCAATCCGGTCGGTAATCATTTTGTCGCGAAGCACGGCTTTTTCAATGCTGCCGTAATTTGAAAAGAATTCAAACACCCACTGCGTGAACAGATCAAGCGGCGGCATTTTTTCTTGTTTTTTTGAAACTGCCTTTGCAAAGTCGGAAAAAACATCAAACGCTTTTTTGCCGCTTTGAGAGATAATATAATCCACCGTGCGGTGAAATCTTCCGCTGTTATAAAGCCGCTCAAACACATCTTCAACCCGATGAAGAAACTGCAATTCGCTTTCGCTGATCCATGGCGTTGCAATGACTTCATAAGGCGGATTTTTGTCATATCGGCACGGATATTCTTCATGCTTTGTTTCCATGCATGAGCCGTGAAGAATTTTTAAAAAGCCAAGCTGAAGCATATCCGCTTTGAGCGCATACGCCTTGTTGAAGCTTTCGCAAAACGATGCAAAATCTTCATGCGGCAAGCCTGCAATCAGGTCAATGTGAATGTGACAGTTTCTGAAAGAAACAAGCGTTTTTATGTTTTTGCAAAGCTTTTCAAGATCGGTTTTTCTGTTTATGCTTTCAAGAGTGCGGCTGTTGAAGCTTTGAATTCCGGCTTCAAACTGAACGCTTCCGACAGGCATGAGGGAAATGACACGAAGCAGCTGCTCATCAAGAATATCCGCCGCAATTTCAAAATGAAAGCACACCGAATCGGGTATGGCTTTGCCGTAGTTTTCTTTGATAAAAAGCAAAATTTCCTTGGCTCGTTTTTTGTTGCAGTTAAAGGTTCGGTCAACAAATTTGACCGTTTTCGCATCAGCCTGAGACAGCAGCAGAATTTCTTTTTTGATTCTTTCCATGTCAAAAAAGCGGACGGTTCTGTCTGTTCCCGAAAGGCAGAACGCACAGCAGTATGGACAGCCTCGGCTTGCTTCAATATAGGCAATTCTGCCGCCCAGAGAAGAAAGATATTCTTCGCCGTAAGGAGAAAGCTCTTTTTCTGCAGTGTGATATTTGCCGATAAAAACATCTTGCCCGCTTTTAAAGCCGGCAAGACCTTTTGGGGCAGGCGTGTTTGTGCAAAGGCAATCAAGCAGTCCGGCAAGAGCCTGTTCGCCCTCGCCGCAAAGCACAAAATCAACAAATTCGTTTTCGGTCAGAATCTGTGATTGATTAAAGCTGACTTCCGGTCCGCCGAAAATGATTTTTACGTCCGGTAAACGCTCTTTGATTGCTTCGGCAATTTTTTTAACAAAGCCGATGTTCCAGATATAGCAGCAAAAGCTGACCGCATCGGGAGAGACGTTTAAAATTCTGTCAATAACCGCCTGCGGCTTTTCGTTGATTGTGCCTTCAACAACACGGGCGCTGATTTCGCTTTTGCAGTATTGCTTAACACCCGACAGTAAGCACCACGGTGCAAGAGACGAATGAATATATTTTGAATTGATACAGCAGATAACAGCGTTATACATTGTTCCTTTTTTGTCTATGATAGGTGACATTTTAAATGATGATATTGTCAAGAACGGCCTGAGCTTCGGAATATTCGGGTTCGTTCTTTCTTCTTGAAAGAATTCTTTTGATGGACGAATAAACTCCGCCGGAATTTTCTTCTTCGCCTTCATCGCTCTTTTCGGCTTCTTCCGGATTTTCCTGCTGAGCACGCTTTAATTTGTCTTCTTCATAAAGCTCTTTCAAAGCTGTAAGGAATTCATCTTCTTCATATATTTTCAGCCGTTCGAGCTTTAATTTATAGGCAAGTTCTTCAAGCTGTGACATCGCTTTCGGACCGTATTTTTTAACCATGCTTCTGAATGTCGCAGGTTCAAAATAAAAGATTTTTCCCAGCAGATAAGAAAACGCTTTCTTTGCGTCAAGATAGCCCATGTGCATACGCATTTCATTAAGTTCAAAGTCAAAATCAAACGATGCGCCAAGGTCTTCAATGTTATAAGGTCTTATGTAAACAATTTCGCTGTTTGAAAAATCATCGTTATGGCTGACGCCTTTGATTGTTGCAATATCCACCACCACAAGGCGGTTATATCCTTGTTTGCGAAGCGTTGCAACCGGCGTGTTGTCATAGGCGCCGCCGTCAAGAAAGCGTTCGCCCTCCGGTCCGATGTTGTTTGCAAGCGGAATGTTTGCTGAGGCAAGCAGATAATCAATAAGCTGACCTTCGGGTATGTCGCTGATAAAAAGTTCAAGGGGATTGACGCCCTGCGTCATCTGAACCGTGACAATGGCAAAAGGAATACCGCTTTCTCTGACCTTTTTTTCATCAATAAACTGTGCAAGAAAATCTTTAACGGGCGAAGCGTCAAAGCCTCTGTTTTTGAGAAATTCCTTGAACAGAACGCCCCAGTTTTTGCGGCTGAAAAGATTTTCCGGGTCGGGCAGGGGCTCTTCGATTTTGACCCCCTTGTCAACGGTAACGGTTTCCCAAAGCTCTTTTGCGGCGTTATAATCATCGCTGACAATGAGTGCGCCGTTGATTGAGCCGATTGAAACACCCGCAACCGCTTCAAATCTGACGCCGATTTCCCTCATGGCTTTCCATGCGCCGATCTGATAAGCACCTTTTGAGCCGCCTCCGGCAAGAACAAGACCGTAAGGTTTCATAATAACAACCAAGGTACAGTTATTCATCAAAGAGAAATAAAATTCTTTCAGAAATACCGTACTGCTTCCTTTCTTATTTTTTCTTATATTTCCTTAATTTTCAAAAAAGTCCAAAATATCGGTTAAGTATTTTTCAAGCACATCGTTTGTGCTGCCGAAAATTTCATGCTTTGCGCCTTTGATGTTTTTGACTTGAATATCCGAAACCTTTTCGGCAAATTTATCCTGATAAGAAGACAGCACCTGTCTGTCGCTTTCCGGCTTAAACATAAGCACAGGCACATTAAGTTTTTTGCAGTTTTCGTCCGAAAGAATGAAATCTTTTGCTTTGAGAGACTGCCAGACCCAGCCGAAAGACGGTCCGCTTGTTCGGTAAAGCGGCTGTGCAAGTCTTTTTTCGTGGTAATATGAAAAGCGGCTTTCGCTTGTGTCATCGCTGTTTTCGGCGGTTTGCTCCGGGTCAAAGCGGCATTTGCCCGGAACGGACACACCCTTTGCGCCGATTGCGCACAAAACAGAAGCAAGCGCACCGGCAACCGAAACGGGCATACCCATGTTGCCGCAAATCATCGGTGAAGAAAGCACAAGCTTTGAAAAAGCACCCGTAAACTCCATCATATACAAAAGCAATACCGTGCTTCCGAGCGAATGAGAATAAGCATAAAGCGGCAAAGAGCCGGTTTGCGTTTTAACAACCTGCCGAACAAAGAAGTCGGTGTCCTTTGCGTAATCGTCAAAGCTGTCAGCCTTTACGGTGCCCTCGTTCGCTTTTATGCGGTAGGAAAGCCCGTGTCCTCTTAAATCTGCGGCAAAAACACTGTAACCGGCCGTATAAAAATAATAAGACATTTCACGGAATTTTTCCGCCGTTTCGGTAAAGCCGTGAAAAATGACAACGGCGGCTTTGGCATCGTCTTTTGTGTAGGCTTCATAATGTATTTTATTGCCGTCAAACGAGGAAAAATAACCGCATTGACGGACTTTTTCAAGAAACGGTTCAATTTCGTTTTTCATTTTCTGCGCAAACTGCGCTTCGGGAATAAGATTTAAAGTTTCCATTTTGTCTCCGTTTTATGCAAAAGCATAATCTATGTATTTTCTGACTTCTGATTTCTGAAATCTGACAATCTCAGTATAGCACAGACAGGAAAATTATTCAAGTAAAACGGGCGTCTGTGCGCTTTCTTGACATGTTCTTTTCTGTTTGCTATAATGTCAAAAGTAAAATGAAAATAAAACGAGAAGAAGGGTAAATATATGTCAAAAGTTTTCATTCCCGACGGCTATAGTTCGCATCTGAGTCTCAGAGATACCGAGCTTGCCATCAAAAAAGTCAAGGATTTTTTTCAAAGTGATTTTGCAATCGAACTGAATCTGACAAGGGTTTCCGCTCCGCTTTTCGTCAGCGCAGACAGCGGCGTAAACGACAATCTCAACGGTTCGGAAAGACCGGTTGATTTTGACCTTTTCAGCGGTGAAAAGTTTGAAATTGTTCATTCTCTTGCAAAATGGAAAAGACACGCGCTTAAAATGTACGGCTTTGAAAAAGGCGAGGGTCTTTATGCCGACATGAACGCCATCAGACGAGATGAAGAGACGGATAATCTGCACTCCATTTTTGTTGACCAGTGGGACTGGGAAAAAATCATTTCAAAAGAAGAAAGAACCGTTGAAACGCTCAAAAAGACGGTCAAGCTGATTTATGCTTCGCTTCTTCACACCGAGCATTACATCACCAAGGAATATAAATTTATCGGAAATCTGCTTCCGGAAAAAATTCATTTCCTCACCACCTTTGAGCTTGAAGAAAAGTACCCCGACAAAACGCGCAAAGAGCGTGAATATCTTGCCGCAAAAGAATACGGCGCAATATTCCTTATGAAAATCGGCGGCGCACTCAAAGACGGCAAGCCGCATGACGGAAGAGCCCCCGACTATGACGACTGGGAGCTTAACGGCGACATCATTGTTTATTATCCCGTGCTTGACATTGCACTCGAGCTTTCTTCAATGGGAATCAGAGTTGACGAAGCCGCTCTTGAAAAACAGCTTGCCATCAGCGGCTGTGAGGAAAGAAAAAATCTGCCTTTCCACAAGGCACTTCTGAACGGCGAACTGCCTTATACAATCGGCGGCGGCATCGGTCAGTCGAGAATGTGTATGTTCTTTTTGAGAAAGGCACACATCGGCGAGGTTCAGTCATCATACTGGGACGAAGAGACCGTGAAATATTGCCGAGAACACGGCGCACCGCTGCTTTAAGTGATTATTTATAACAAGATAAAGCTATCCTTGATTATTTAATCGGGATAGCTTTTTATGTTGCGTGATTGCTTGATTTTATCTCTTTAATGTGGTAAAATTTTCATGTGCCGTGTCATAATTCCTGATAAAGATTAAACTGAATCGGAAAATATTTAATAACAGTGATAAAGCAAGTAAAGAAGGAATTTTATGAATCAGTCAAGAGATAAAATCATATATGCCGCCGCTGAGCTTATGAAAGAAAAAAGCTATCGGAAAATCAGCGTTGCCGAACTGTGTGAAAAGGCAGGAATCAACCGATCCACATTTTACAGAAATTTTGAAGATATTTATGACATGGTGGAAAAATTTCCAAAAGAGCTGCTGCGCAAACTTGAAGAATTCGGGCTTGACTGTTTCAGCGTAAATTCCGATGCTTCCGAGGAGGAAATGTTTTCTTTCCTGATCGGTGCTATTTCAATAAAAGACACTTTCCTTACCTTCGCCGAAAAAAACGGCAACTATGAATTTATAACAGACTTGATGAGAATTCTGATTGAAAAAGGAAAAACACTGTTTGATCCCGACGGAGAAAAAGGCTTCAACTTTATTGATATTTTCGGTTATTCCGCACTGATTTACTTCATTTTTAATTTTGTCAACAACGGAAATATTCTGTCAGATGAATTTATACAGCCTCTTGTCAGTTATTCCGTGCAAATTTACAAACATTACGGAATCGAGTGGAAGAAAAATGGCGAAGAATACGAAAAATAAAAGTGTCTTAAAGACGGATAAAGCCCTTCGCAGAGCTTTTTGTGAATTTCTCCGGGAGGACGGTTATTATGTGCCCACCGTTCAGCAGCTGACAGACAGGGCTGAAATTTCAAAAACAACCTTTTACAGAAGATATAAGAATATTGATGATTTTATTGAAAATGAAATCAATTTTGCTGTTTGCAGCGTATGCGACAATGTTCAGTGGTTTGAACGGGCATTGGAAGATAAAAAAGTGACTGCAAAAGAGGTTGTTGCCGATATGAAAGAAAACGACACAACGGTTCAGTTGATTCATATGCTTGTTCACAGTCAGTTTATTTGTGATTAAAGCAAACGGCTCATGAGAGAGATCTATCGTTTGTCTAACGAAAAAGAAAATGTAAAAGCCATGAGCCCGCAGGAAAAAGAAAAATACTTTCTGTATATTTCTGTTATTTTGTCCGGATGCTATATGAATTACCCGAAAAACAGTTTTAATATATTTTTCGATTATATTAGTTCTTCAAAAAAAATTCTGTTTCCTTCAGATTCATAATATACGCAACAATTTCCGCTAATTAGTAACATTAATTACTGATAAATGGAAATTGTTGCTTGTTTTTTTATATACATGGTGATACATTACTGATGTAAAGAGTTGGAAAGCAGAGACTCTTTTGCCGCTTTTTCAAGGCATTTTGCTGAAAAGTACAGAATGGCTTGAAAAGCAAATATTTTAATTGGGAGGTACACCATGAAAATGTCAAAAAAAGTATGCAGTATTGTTTTGTCACTTGTTCTGGTTCTGGTTATGGCAATTCCTGCTTTTTGCTATGATCAGGCTTCTGCCTATGCGGAATATGACCGGGCAAAGGTTCAGGCAAATGACAAAGAAACCATCGACAGTCTTAATCTTGACCAGATTGCGGGAATCGTACTCGACTGGGTTGACAGAAAGATTGCCGAAAAAACATCGGATTTCAATTCCTTTAATGTGGAAATCTTTGAAGGCGTTGAAATTCCCGTTGAGCTTAACATCACAAGTCTTGACGGTATTTTAGGCTATTCGGGCTATCTTCAGCAGCTCGGGGGAGATTTCGAAAACCTGGACGTGTCCGCTTTGGACGGACTTTCAAGAGCAAACGGAGACATTAACTTCATTTACGGTGTCATTCAGTTCGTGGCAGACAATGCCGACACCTTCGGCAAGGTTTTTTCCTGGGAAGAGGGTCAGACCTTTGATTTCGGTAAGGTCGGTGAATATATTCTGACACTTCCCGAAGATGATGAAATCAGAGTCTTTTATAACGATTATCTTATCGGAAATAACATTCAGGAAAAGTTTAAGAACGAAATTGCAAGAGAAATGAATTACACCGTAAAAGACGGGGAAACCGTTGACGATGTAATCAACAACGGAATTCTTGAATGGATAACCGGCGTTTTCAGCGATGCGGGACTTCTTTCCGACGAAGCTGTTGCTGAGGTTCTGAGCGGTTACGACTTAAAGACAACGGACATCTATACGCTTGTCAAGAACTTCATCTGCCTGCTTCAGAGCGATAATCAGGTAAAAATTGACACTTATTACACATTCTTCATGGACAACATTGTCCGTATTATTCTCAAGTCAGCTTTCGGCTATACGGCAACCGTAGGCGAGACGGTTGATGACGCCGCTCTTGTCAGCGAATTCGCAAGCGTATATGCAGATATTCCGGCACTTTATGAGCTGGCGGGCGAGAATGTATACTATCAGTCATCTGACGGCAGCTACTATCTGTTTACAATAAATGAAACAGATGTTGTTGCGGTTAATAATGTCACTTGGGGCGAATCATTCCTGAACTTTGATCCTCCCACTGTGGAAATCGGCGACAGTCAGACTGTTGTCGGAACCTATACACCCACTACGACCGATGAAAGCGCTTATGCGCCCGAAATTTATACGGCATATTCATCCTATCTTGCGGGCACTGAGGCTGAAGAATACATCGCAGGCGATGCCGTACCCGAAGAGTTTGCGAATATAATTGCAAGCACTGAAGGAACCGATATGCAGGACGAATTCAAAATGACCGTCAAGCAGGGCGAAACAACAATTCAGTCTCTGGAAGTTACATTTGCTGAGCTTGAAGCTTATGCAAATCAGGTCATTGCTGAACAGGTTGTTCCCTCTGCACAGGAAGCGGCGGATTCGGCTGTTGCGTCCATTCCCTTCGGCACAAATTCGATTACAATCAATTCCATCACCGTTGCTCTTTCCTATAAGGGATATGCAACAGATGATGAGTTTATCTGTGAAGTAACGGCCGTTCCGTCTTATGATATTACCTATACGGGTCTGGCTTCAACTCTTCAGTCAACAATTGAGTCCATCATTGACCAGCAGATAGACAGTATTCTTACAAACCCGGTTGCAACGATTGTGGTTGACAATCTCAGCGGTTCTGCCGACGAACTTTCTGCCGTTACGGATCTTTTGAATTTTGTCAATACTGATTTTGATGTAAACTACGATGTTCTTGATTTTGCAAAATATTATGATGAATACAACGGTGCAGTCGGTCAGGTCAACAGAATTCTCTGCGATTTCCTGAAAACCATTCTTTCCGAAGAGGGTTATGAATCTCTTGCTCTTACACAGGGCGGCAACGAGAATTTCACCGCCAACATGCAAAAGCTTTGTGAAAATGTTGACGGACTTCTCACTCTGGCAAAGCAGTTTATGGATGAAAACGAATTTGCCGCATTTGCCGAAACCGTTGATTTCGGTTCGGCCTTTGCCTCTGAGCACGGTTTTAATGCTTCCATGCTTTACAATACGGATTTCTCAGACGTTGAGAATCTGTATGTCTGCGGTATCAGAATGGGCTGCGATATGCTTGTTAAAGACGAAAGCGGAATTCTCTATGATCTGCATTTGATCGTTGAGGATCTGGATACGCTTGATGCTATGGCAATCGGTGTTACGGATTATATACTCGGCAACGTTGTCGATAAGCTGAATGCTCAGACTGAGGGCGTTTTTGCTGACTTCAGTTACAGCTATACGAAAGATGATGTTTCTGCTCTCAATGATGAAGCGGAAAATGCCAAAGACATCATCATGACAAAGGTTGTTGACCTTGTCTGCTTCACGGCGGATTATGCCGCTGACAAAGCTGTTTCAATGGCTAACGAAAAGCTTGCCGATGCATTTGAAAAGCTCGACATGGAAGCTCCGGTCATCACTTTCTCACTCGGTGCCCAAATTGGCGGAAGCTGGGAGGAAAAGCTCACGGCTCTTACCAACAGACTTGTCGAACTGACAAAGGGAATCGTTATTGCTTCAAATTCTGTTTCTGACGATGCCGAAACGCTCGACAAGCTCAGCATTCTTGTCAATGCAATAATTCCTTTGGGCTCCATGCTTTCCAACGCAAGCGATAATGCAGCTTACGCAGTTGATTTTGCCAAGATAGTTGACATCATATTTGTTGATTGTCTTGACGGCAACTTTGATTCACTTCTCAGACTGTTTGAGGTGAAAGACGATGCCATCGCCGGCAACTGTTCGGTCAACAAGGCTTTGATCAATGCTTCTGAATACTGCGTTGACGCAATCTTACCGGGTACAGTTGTCGCTGACAGCTATACCGATTGCGAAACCGTTCAGGAAACCTTCACTTCCTCTGCAAACGATGCAGTCATTGCCGCTAATTGTATGAGAAGTCTGAACAGCGTGAAGCAGGATCTCGTTCCTGCGGCTCTGGGCCTTATAAGAGAATTCGGTTTACTTCCTTACTTTGCCGAGTGTGAACACACAAACACACAAGAGGTTCCTGCGGTATCCGCCACCTGCACCGAAGCAGGTACAGCTGCCGGCGTTCAATGCGCAGACTGCGGAAAGATTATTTCCGGCTGTGAACCGATTGAAGCTCTCGGTCACGATTACGGCGACGGTGTTGTAACAACCGTTGCAACATGCTTACAAACCGGAGTCAGAACCTATACCTGCTCGCGTTGCAGCTCTTCATACACCAAGGAAATTGAAAAGCTTGACCATAATTGGGACAGCGGTGTTGTTACAAAAGCAGCTACCTGCACAGAAGACGGTGTTATTACCTACACCTGCTCTGTTGGCGGCGAAACAAGAACAGAAGTAATCAAAGCAACCGGTCATACCTATGACAGCGGTGTTGTTACGAAAGAAGCTACCTGCACTGAAAAAGGCATAAAAACTTACACCTGCACTGTTTGCGGTGATACTGTTACAGAAGAAATTGCCATGACCGGTCATGTTGACAGCGACGGCGACAACAGTTGCGACAACTGCGGTGCAACGATCAGTTCAAGCTTCTTTGCAAAAATTGCAGCGTTCTTCAGAAAAATAATCAATTGGTTTAAAAGCCTTTTTTGAGTTTCACATTTAAGGTTCATGCCGGATTTCCTTATATAAGGGAATTGATTTAAGATGAATCCGCTTCTTTATTTGAGACATATCTATGCATGTTTCTACCTATTAAATACAAAACACAATAGCGGTAATCTGTTAAGGCATGACAAAAAAACAGAGAAGTTCTTCGGAGCTTCTCTGCTTTTTGATTCAGTTCTATGAAAACATCAAACAACCGTTTTATGCTGCGGTTATGCTGTTGTGCATCGTGTTGACGATTTGCAAAACGGTGGCAGTTTTTTCATTGAACAGTTCAATAATATTCACGCTGTCAAACGGCGATTTTTCGAGTAAGTCTCCAGGTTGAATGTCACCGTTTTCACGGACGTAATCTATGATGGATTTGACAAATTCCTGCTGTTTAGAATTTAAAATGTTTCCGCTTAAAAATTCGCCGAACTTTTTGTTTACGGCTTGTTGGTCGATTCCGACAATAGAGCGGATAAAGGCGGCAAGATTGTCAATCCCGGTTGCTTCTTCGTAATCCTTTTTTGTGCCGAGTTCCTGCCACAGGATTCGTTCAAGCTCTTTCATGTCCTCGGCATTGATCGGCTCAAGGTTCTGTATTTTTTTGATGGTTTCGTTGTCCGTATTTTCGGCAAGATAATCAATGACCTTTTCTTTGTATGTACGAATATCAATAAGAGCGTCGCCTGTATACTGACCGTCATTAACGTCGTCTTCAATGTCAATCAAAACCGGCTGTGCTTTCTCGGGCAGATATTCAAGAAGCTCACGCACTTCATTTCTATACTTTTCGAGTCGGTCAACCGTCGGACTTTCCCAAAACTCAGCAGACAAAAGCTCATGCAGAATATCGGCTTTGTTGATAACCGCCGTTATACCCGACGCCGTATCAAGCAAAGTTTTGGAAATTCGTCTGACTGCTTCAACCTGCTTGCCTGCTTTTCCGATGCTGCCGGTTGAAAGCACGGAAAGTTCAATATCAAGAAACCTCAGATCGAATGCAAGACGTCTTTTGTCTTCCTCAATGTCATTATCAATCAGTGCTGTCAGATGAAGCTCTATTTCTTTCTTTTCAAGCAGTGATATCGCCGACCATTTTTCATAATCGTTGTACTTGTCAACATAAGCCATTTTGTTTCTTACGGAGATTCTTGACGAATGCTTTTTGATGTCGCTGACCTTTGCAAAAAGTTCGGGCCTGAGCTTGTCATAATACGCTTTATGCATTTCGTTTGACTGATGCTCGTATTTTTGCAGTTCAACAAGAATGTCAAGCTTAACATCAAACAGCTTTTGCGAAAGAGATTTTCCGTTTGCATTCATGGAACCGTCAGGGTGCTTGTCAAAGTATTCAAAGTTCCCGCAGTAATCAAAAATCAGAAAATGTGCTTTGTCCTTTCCGTCAATCAATTCCGGGCAAAGCCGTGTTCCTCTGCCTATCATCTGCATGAATTTGATTTTTGACTTGACCGGCTTAAAAAACACAAGGTTCAACACGGACGGAACATCAATCCCCGTATCGAGCATATCAACGGAAACAGTAATTCTGAAGTCATCGTTCAGCTCAAATTTTTCGATAAGACCGTTTGCGCCTTTCACCTGATTGTCAATAAGCTGACAGTAATTCTCGCCGTATTTCGGGTACATCTCTTTAAAGGTTTTCACAATCAGATCGGCGTGTTTGTGGTTATAGGCGAAAATGATTGTCTTGCCGACTTTCTGACCGCAGTCAACCCGTAAGCCGTTTTGCATCAGGTCTTCAAGCACCTTCCGGCAGGTGTCAACGTTATAAATCAGCTTAAAAATCTTATCCTTTGAAATAACGGTTTCGTCGTTCAAGTCCTCATCATCAACAAGGACCGAATCGACTGCCTTTTTGTCCTCGTCTGACAGGTCTTTGTACCGGATTCCCTGCGACATGATCTGCGTTGTTTTCGGGTAGACCTTATACGGCACAAGATACTTTTCTTTGACCGCTTCTTCAAGGGAATAGGCAAAATTCGGCTCGCTGTTCTCACAACCGAAAAGCTGATAGGTGCTTGCGTCAACTTCGTCTTTCGGCGTTGCGGTAAGACCGACCAGAAGACAGTCGAAATAGTCGAAGATTGCGCCGTACTTATTGAAAACCGAGCGGTGTGCTTCGTCAATGATAATTAAATCAAACCGACCGCTTGTGTACTCCTTGTTTTCTGCGTCGATAAAGCCTATCATTGTCTGATGCGTGGAAAAAGTGATTCTTGCATTCGGCTCGTCGGCAAGCGAACGGTCGGAAAGCACGCAGTATGTCATATCGGGTAAAAGCTTTTTGAAGTTTTTGAAAGCCTGTTCAACAAGGCTCGTCCTGTCGGCAAGGAAAAGAACATTTTTCACCCAGCCGTTGCGCATTAAAAGTTCAACAAGCGAAATTGACACTCTTGTTTTGCCTGTGCCCGTCGCCATCACGATAAGACCGCGGCGGTACTTGTCATTGAAACGCTCGCAGATGCTTGTAATCGCCATTTTCTGATAAGGTCTGCCGGAAATGTCACTGCGTACATTCAGGTCGGTAATATCTCCCCGTGAACGCTTTTGAAGCATATAGGCAAGCTCGCCGAGCGTGTGAAAAGCGACAACCTTTCTTGCCGGGTAAGTGCCGTCAATGACAAATATTTCATAGCCGTTTGTGTAATACAGCACCGGCACATAGCCGTATTTTTTCTTCATGCATTCGCCGTAAGTCTTGACCTGCTCGATTCCGACAACCGCATCAACCGAGGTCTTTTTCGCTTCAATAATGGCAAGCGGCTTTCCGTTCTCTGCGTAAAGAACGTAATCGCAAAAGCCGATTCCCGACTTATTCGGCATACCCTCAACAGGAATTTCACAGCACGCCTTTCCGGGAAACACCATGCCGCAGGCAACCTTTGATCCGTCGGGCAGCATTTTAAAAGTGTTCGGCTCAAAAATCTCCCAGCCGACCTCACGAAGATAGTTGTCAATATACACCTTTCTTGTTTCCGCTTCGCTCATGTAACCGGGCAGAACAATCTGCGCTACGCTTTCGGGTTCTTCAAACTTTCTTACGGTGAACTCGGCAAAGAAAGCAAGGTTATCAAAAGCGGTTTTCGCCTGCTTTTTTGTGACCTTGATATGATTCTGTGCGTTCATTCCGGCTTTTCTGATGAAGTGGAGAGACTCAAGCAGAACGCAATTGTTCACAAAGCCCGAAATCAGTCTGCCGTCAAGAATTTCAAGCATAGTTGCGCTTTCGGGCATCGAAATGCCGAGCTTTTCATAGATGAAAGAAAGAAGTGCGCCGAGCGCTTCACGGCATTTTAAGGCGGTATCGGCGGGTGCGCAGGCGGACTCGGCTTCGGTGAGGTGCGTCAGAAGCGGAGCGTATTCGGGGGCGGAGGGGAGAAAGGGGTAGTTTGGCATGGAGGTCACCTCGAACTTCTATTTTGTATTTCATTATATATTATATACTAATTCTAATATACTCACTTGGATTAAATCCATAGCTAGATTTGTTTTAGGCAGCTACTGCAACTTCTGCAAAACTTTCAAATTTTGATTCACTTTTCAAATAATCAAAGTTGGTCATTTAAGAACCTTCCTTATGTGTGAATCCAAATGCTCCAATCAAATTTATAGTTTGTTTTATTGTTTGAGTTAATAATCGCTATAATAATTCCAACATGTGAAGGAGCATAATCGCAATGTAATTCCTTTAAATTTTGTGGGCATATTTTCTCTACATCTTCTTTTTTTAGCGAATAGACTTTTGATGTGATTTCACAGATATCACCCAAATGCAAATCAAGGCATCCCAAAGTATTAAGCAATGAGTATCCTCCTTCGCTACAAATCGAAAACCTACTAGTAGAAAAATCAAAATGTCTTTTCAAATCATTTAGATTATGAATACCGCTAAACTTTACACTTTTATAGTAGAATAAAAGTGTTAATGTGTCAATTTGTTCTTTTGTTAGATTCGGAACAATAGATATCGCTTTATCTAAAATTATTTTGAAATAATCATCCTTATCAGTCTTAATGCGTTCAACAATAAAATCACTTAAAATAGACAAAAGATCTTTATTTGCAAATCGTGCATAATTCTTTTGTGCTTCATATACTACATATTGAACATCCGGATCTGCCAACGGAGACATGTCTGTAATCTTTTCTCTATATAATTTGGTGGCTACTTCGTCCATAAATTCTGTCACGCGTTTTTCAACAAGTTCTTTTGCTTGCTCTTGTAGTTTTGGAAAGTTATCGTAAAAGAGTTTAATTGCCATTTCGCAAGCCTCTTTAGGCGTTAAACCATAATAATTATTTTGAGTAGCAATTTGTGTGCTTTCAGATCCTAATGCAGCTCTTTGTTCTATGCTTATCGTATCATTCATTACTTTCTCCTCCATAATTGTTTTGAATACCTATTTGTGTATTGTTTTTTCCGCTTTGTTTTTGATTGATTTTTATTTGTCTAGCTTTATCTTTTTTTAACACCTTGAAAATACCAGTTATAACAGCTGCCAAAACAGCTCCCGATGCACCGATTATTGCAACAATAATTTCTGTATCCATTTTAAATTCACCTCACCCAAAATATTTTTGCATTAACGCTTTTTTCAGCGTTTCAAGTTTTTCAAGACTTTTTTGTATAGTCAATTTTGATTTGTCGGTTTGTTTAACAAATGTAGCAAATATTTCTTGTTCATCAATAGGCACATCAATAATAGGTTTATTATGAAATTTATTTCTATTAAGTGTTGGAACTCCTGTGCCTTCAGTAAAACGAGATAAATCATACATTTGAAGAAGATACGCCAAATAAATAATATTGTTTCCATGGGTATCAACGGAGAACAGAGAGGTGTTGAGTGGCCAATAATCACCCTCGCAATAAAATACTTTACCGATTGTTCCAGAACGACCTGTGATAACTCCACCACCACTAACTTTTGCAACATTATGACGGTCAAGAGCGCCGTTTGAACCATACACAGGTATATCTCCGTCTTGTTGTCTGTCCTGCACAGGCAAATCAAAACCTCTTTGCATCTTAATAATATTGATAAAGTCGGTTGTCGGTCTGTTCTGCGTATTTCTAATTGGGTCCCCAAACATCTCGACAAATCTGACTTTGACGAGTTCATCGAGTTTCTCAAGTTCTTGTTTATACAAAGAAATTATATTACTGACTTTATCTAATTCAAATACTATTTGAAGTTGTTTTTTCCATTTATGTACACAAACCTCGGTATTTTCCAAAATGGCTTTATTTAAAGTTTTCCCCATCACTGCTTTATTGCCAACATTATCAAAATTTAATGCGGATAATAAATAATACGCATAATCATCACTAATCATATATTGAGACGGTTCGACATCCTTAATTTCAAATGCCATTATTGCCTCATTAGAATAAGACTTGACCATTGTTCGCGCAACCTTTCCGACCGACAATTTGAAACTCATTATTACAGTACCAGGGGAGATTGCCTTAATTCCTGTTTCATATACAGCTTTATCGGTAATATATTCTTTTGTTTCAATTATGTATTTACCGTTAGATGTTATGTCTGAAATTGATATCCATGGATTAGTGCCATTCTCCCAATATTCAGGGTTATTTCGAGCAGGCGTTTTACCCATTTGTAAGTCAAAGAGTTCGGATAATTTATATTTTCTCACAGCATCTCCTCCAACTCATCAAGCCCCTTTAAATAAGGCAATTAAAGCTATAACCAAAGCAATATAGCCAATATTTGAATCATAATATTTATGAACCTCTTTTTCATTATCATCATAAGATTCAAGCATTGATAAGAAACTACCAATTGCAACAACAACAGCGAAAACGGTGCAAATTATTTTAGAAATTAAGCCTATATTTATCTGACTATTTGTCCACACAAGATATATTGTATATATGCATAAAAAATATTTAAAAGAATATAGTATGCCATTACAAAGCTTCATAATAAAGGTTCTAACTTTATTGTTTTTTCTATTCTCTGTTTTTTGACTTTTGTTAATTTCAACGAGAATGCTTTTGATTTTGTCATAATCAATATCGTTATAATAGTAAAAGTTATAATTATACTTAACAGGCTTCTTATCTGATTTTTTATTTCTAAATATACTCATAACATCTCCTCCAACTCATCAAGCCCCTTTGCAATATCCGCTTCAATCTCTCTCAGTTCCGCCAGAATCTCACTTGTCGGCGGATACTCCACCGGTACATATTCGGTTTCTTTGTATTTGTTGATGGAAAGGTCGTAATCATTTTCAACAATTTCGGCTTTCGGAACAAAGAATGACTGTTCCGTGCGCTTTCTGCTTTTTTCGCTTTCAAGGTTGTTGAACCTTTCAATGATGTCGGGAATGTCATTTTCCGCCGTCTGCGTTCTCTTGTCGTCAAGGCTGAAGCCGTCCGCCTGCATATCGTAAAACCAGACTTCGTCCGTGCCTGCCGGGTCTTTGGAAAACAAAAGGATTGCCGTTGACACACCGGCGTATGGCTTGAACACACCCGAGGGCATGGAAATAACAGCTTTCAGTCGGTTATGTTCGATGATTTCCTCACGGATTGCCCGGTGCGCTTTGGACGAGCCGAAAAGCACGCCGTCCGGTACGATACACGCACACCGTCCGCCGATTTTAAGCGACTTTATGAACAGCGCAAGGAACAACAGCTCGGTTTTCTTCGTCTTGCAAAGAGCCAGTATGTCCTTGCTGATGTCCTCTTCAAAAACACTGCCCTTGAATGGCGGATTCGCCATAATGAGATCATATTCGTTTCTGACGGTGTTATCGTCGGAAAGCGAATCCTGCCGTTTGATGTTCGGCTCCTCAACGCCGTGCAAAAGCATATTCATCGCACCGATACGAAGCATGGACGGGTCGGTGTCAAAGCCGTTGAACATCACTTTACTGTAATGCTCACGGTTTTCTTTTTTCATAAGCTCTCTTGAATAGTTGGCGTTGATGTACTTTGCACTGCCGAGAAGAAAGCCTGCACTGCCCATCGCCGGGTCAAGAATTTTATCTGTCAGCGTCGGCTTGGTAAGCGCAACCATAAGGTCAACAATGTGGCGTGGTGTTCGGAACTGACCGAGCTTGCCTGCACTTGACATTTTGCTCAGACAGTATTCGTAAACATCGCCCATGATGTCTTTGTCGCTCATGTCAATTTCGCTCAGGCTGTCAACGCAAACGGCAAGCACCTTTGCGGTCGGTATCATAAACACGGCGTCCGTCATAAAACGGGAAAAAGCGGTGTCTTTTCCTTCGCCGTTGACGGTCTTGATGAACGGAAAAACATAGTTTCTCACAAGCTCAAACATCGTTGCCGGATCGGAGTTCTGAAACTTTCTCCAGCGAAGCTCCGGATACGGAATTGACATATTTTCGTCACCGTCAACCAAAAAGTTGCCGTTCTTGAAAACTTTGCTTTTGTATTGAATTCCGAGTGCGGCAGCGTTGCCTTCTTTTTTGGTTTCGTTATCGTCAAGCAGTTTCATGAACATCAGATATGTTATCTGTTCAAGTACGGTTATCGGAGAGGAAATACCTCCCGTCCAGATTGTGTCCCAAATTTTATCGATTTTGTTTTTGAGTTCGCCTGTAATCATTATTTTACCGTCCTTAGTAATATGTGAAAATATTACACATAATTTTATGTATGAAGTATACTACAAAAATAGATTGATTGCAACAAAATTTGCGCGTGTTTTGTGTTTTGAAAAAGAATAGGTCGAAACAGTAAATCGGCAAAAACTCTGCCGGGGGGTTAATATATCAAATATTATTTGTGTGCATAAATTATTTAATGGGGTGATGCATATGAAAATTAACTGGAAAGTTCGTTTAAAAAATCCCGTGTTCTGGCTGACTGTTATTCCGGCGGTGCTTGCGCTTATTTACACCGTACTCGGTCTGTTCGGTGTTGTGCCGACTATCTCAGAAGACAAAATAGTTAATGCGGTCACGGCGATTATTTCGGTGCTTACAACGATCGGCGTGCTTGTTGACCCGACAACCAAAGGAATTTGCGATAGCGACAGGGCACTGTGCTATGAAGTGCCGGGCGGGGAAGAGAAAGAAGAAAAAGGATAAAATGAACGGTAAATAAAGTTCAGCCGGGGAAGTTTGATTGCTTCTCCGGCCGGCGTTTTTATATCGAATATATGAAAGCTTGTTTTTGTTAATCGTTATTGATTGTAAAAATAAAAAAGCACCCGCATTCAAAGCAGGTGCTTTCTTTGGCGGAGAGCATGGGATTCGAACCCACGAAACCGTTTTGGCGGTTTACACGATTGTTACCGATGAAGCAGTTGATAAAACGGTTTTCTGCATTGATGACGGCAATCACTTCACATTTTTGCTTTCAGAGGAGTATTAAAAAATGGTTGAAATCAATTCAAAAGAATCCGTTATTTTTCTCAAGAACCCGGCACTTTCCAATATTGTCAACACGCATTTGAACTTTATGAAACAGTTTTCAATGGATGATAATATTTCATATTCCGTGACAATTGTTTTCAGCCGTTTTGAAGCAAGAACTTTCACCCACAAAGTTCCCGATAGCGTCAACATCACCGGGAACTATTTTGAAGAAACTTTTATTGATGATGAGTCGGTGAAAGTGGTTATTGTTGATAAGAAATATATTGACTGTGAGATTGAAAAATATCTTGATGAAAGCAGTTGAATTTTACAAGGAAGAATTCACATGAAAGTTCCAAGCAATGAGCGTATAATTCCGAATAGTTATAACATTTTTTGTGGGGGTCTTCAAATGGAAAACATAAGCAAAGACCAACTGAATGGCATTTATTCTGACCTTTGCAATTTGATCGGACTTGAAAACACATTAGTGATTTACAGTGAATTCAAGGGTGAACAAATCACTTTTCCAATGCGGCTTATGTCAAAAGAGTTTTCCGAAAAAAGCATATGCGAAAGATATGACGGAACAAATCTCAAACAGCTTGCAAAGGAATATGACTATTCCGAACGTTGGGTCAGAGAGATTATCAACAAAAACAACCTGAAAGGAGTGGGGTGAAGTTTTTGGCCGCTTTTGGCTCGAATTACGGTAGAAATAGGTTTTCTGCCGATAATTCAAACTTTAATTTTAAAATTTCAGAAATGAAAAGAGGAGGAAAATCCAAAATGAAAAAATTTACAGCAATCTTATTAACTGCACTTTTGATGCTTTCAACTGCCGCTTGTTCCGCAGGAGGAAGCGCACCAAACGATGAACAGACGTCTCAGTCGGCGCAGACAACACAATCAGCCCAGACAACACAGGCAGAAGCCGAATCGGTAAGTGTTAACGATTACGGTTTCCGTTCCATGAATCCGTATGACGAAACACTGAAACTTACGGACAGTCAAAGAACGGTTTTAAAATACTATGACAATAATTATTTCGATGTAGAATATGCAGATTCATTGGCAAGAAGCCCACAGCAATTCAGAGGAATGAAGTTGTCTTTAGCTGTGTATATTAAAAAAGTCATTGAATCAAATGATCAAACTTTCACTGTGTTGGGTGAAATTGCCAATTACAATAGTTATGGTGGTTATTACGAAAGCAATGATCAAACTGAAAGCGCAACGGAAGATTATAACGGTTCAGTTGTTATTAAAGGACCGCAGCTTGAACAAAGATTTATGGTTGATGACTTTGTTCATTTTTATGGCGTTTTTGAAGATGTTGAATCATATACGGTTGACGGTAAGAGCTATCAATTAGCAACCATTAAAATTTACGATCCTTCTATGGTTATCACAGAGGGTAATATGACAGATAACCTTGATAGTTCTGCAAAGGCAATTTTTGGCGATAGTGCGACAATAAGAGAGGCAAAAGAGGGAATAGATTTTGAATATGATGATACTCATAAGGGCGGATATTTCAAAATTGTTGAAGTCAATGCCGGAGATTCAGAAAATTCATTTGAAATTTATCCTGATGATCCGAAAATTGTCAAAAGCGGTTCAACCAACAAAAATTATGTCACCGTTCAGCCTGCCGCTGACTTTGAACACTTTTATTTCTTGACTCAGAATCTTGTTGCCGGAACGGGTAAAATTGAATATATGTCAAAGGATTTAAAACCGATTTGGTCAATTACACTTGAAAATGCAGAAAATCTTGCTTTTGATTATAACCGTGAAACACTGATGTATATGCAGGGCAGCGATCTTCATATCGTTGAAGTTTCAAGCGGAAAAGAAAAGGTTGAGCCTGTTTATGTCGGTGAAAGAGATTATCTTGCCATTGCAGGCGACGGCTGTGCAATTCTTTCCGGTAAAGGTGACAAGGATAATGTTATTAAAGTTGATGCCGACGGAAAGATTCTTTGGAGAGCAGATGTCCCGATTACGGTTTCTTCTTGCAAAAACATACAGATTAAAAGTGATTCCAGTGCGGTTATCGGGCTTCTGGACGAAACAAATTCGCTTTGCGTTGTTAGTTTTACAGCCGACGGAAGCTTTAAAGATCCGACTTATGTTTATGATTACGGTATGCCGTCTGATGAATATATAGTTGCGGACTAAGTCAGTGATAAAAACTTGAAAGGAATGATATGACAATGAAAGATAAAAAATTCAGATTAAGCTATCTGACTGCACTTTTTGCTTTTGTCATGCTGTTTGCGGCTTTAAGTGTGCAGTCGGTTTCCGCATACAGCTGCGGCGATTTTAATTATAAAATAAACAAGGACGGTTATGCGGAAATTACAGGATATACCGGAAAAAGCAAAAATGAAGTTGTAATCCCGAACGATGTTGACGGATATGAAGTTAAGGCGGTTGCAAAATTTGATTTGTCTTCAAAAAATGTTAACCGTGTTGTAATATCCGAGGGTATTGAGACTATAAGAGCATCTGCGTTTAGAGATTCTGAGATAAGTGAGGTTGTTTTTCCGAAAAGTCTGAGAACAATTGAAAATTATGCTTTTTATGGTGCAGAATATCTTTACAGTTGTAAGCTTCAGGAGGGCTTGGAAGTAATTGGTTACGAGGCGTTTTACGATTGTCCCATACAGGATCTTGTTATTCCAAATTCCGTTGAAAAAATATATGGCCATGCTTTTTCCGGAAACAAAACAAAGGAAATCACTTTGCCGGAAAACTTGAACCTTGTAGAAGTTGGCGCTTTTGATTCAGATACACTTGAAACGGTAACATATAGCTGTAATTATTTAACAAATACGAGCTATATATTCTCAGATGAATTAAAAAATGTTATTGTAAGTGAGGGTGTGACAAATGTTATACCAAGAATTTTTGAAAATTGCAATTTGGTTTCTGTTAAGCTTCCGTCAACACTGAAAAAAATAGGTGAAAATGCTTTTATAGGCAAAAATGAATTTAATGAGTATAGTGAAAACAAAAATCTTAAAAAAGTTGTAATTCCGTCAAGCGTTGTTGTAATCGGTTCCTATGCATTTCCGAGAAATACAGTAATCTACGGTCAAAAAGGTGGAGTTGCAAACGATTTTGCAACCAGTAACGGCAACAAGTTTGTTAACAATGATGTTTCCTTGATGACCTATAAATATAAAACCGAAAATGTATATACCGGCAAGGCAATTTGCCCCGGTGTGACTGTTACAAATCTCGGCTATAACCCGTCATATAACAAGGATTATACTGTTACATATTCAAATAATACAAAAATAGGCACGGGAAAAATAACCATTAAGGGAAAAGGCGATTTTGTCGGTCAGAAAACACTGAAGTTTACAATTGGCTATAACATAGCAAAGTCAAAAATTACCTTGTCAAAATCTTCATATTCCTATAATCCGAACGGTGTTTTTCCGTCTGTAACTGTTAAATACGGCAATAAAACGCTGGCCAAAAACAAAGATTATACAATAACATATAAAAACAACAAAAACATCGGCACAGCTTCTGTTGTTATCAAAGGAATCGGTAGCTATGTCGGTACGGTTGAAAAGAACTTTATAATCAATCCGAATAATGTTTCAGGTCTCAAGGTCTCTTCAAGAACAATATCATCATTGACCCTTAAATGGAATAAGGTGAGCGGCGTTGACGGTTATATAATCTATGTTTATAATTCGTCAACGGGTAAGTATGATTATGTAAATGATATTACAGGAACATCATTTACTGTTAAAAAGCTTAAACCGGGAACAAAATATAAATATGCGGTTAAAGCTTATAAGATTATTAAGAGTACCGGATACGTATCTGAAAAACTTACGACTATATCAACTGCAACAAGTCCTGACCAACCGAGCCTTAAAGTTACGGCAGGAAAAGGAAAAGCCACTCTCAAATGGAGCAAAGAAACCTGCACCGGATATGAAATATATATGAAAACCGGAAGCGGAAGCTATAAAAAAATTGCAACGCTGACGGGATCTTCAAAGGTATCATATACAAAGAGCAAGCTTTCGGCAGGAAAAACATATTCCTTTAAGGTAAGAGCTTTTAAGACCGTTGACGGAAAAAATGTTTATGGTTCTTACTCATCGGCAAAATCAGTGAAAATCAAATAATCAAGTAGATTTTATACAGAAGACACGCGAAAATGTGTCTTCTGTTTTTTCATTTCAGGAGGTAATCAAAATGGTCGAAATCAATATTTTTATATAAAAACAAAGTGTACCTGCGCACCGGTTTTATGTAAAAATAAAAAAGCACCCGCATTCAAAACAGGTGCTTTCTTTGGCGGAGAGCATGGGATTCGAACCCACGAAACCGTTTTGGCGGTTTACACGATTTCCAATCGTGCTCCTTCGACCAGCTCGGACAACTCTCCGTGTGATTTACTGCTTTGCTATTATAAACTACTTGCAAAAAAAAATCAAGCAGTTTTCAAAAATTATTAGCAACGGCTGAAAATTTAATTTTTAATCGTTTGTGCGGTTGAAAATGAAATCTAAAATAAAAAATTCCAAAGCAATCTTTGTCAGATGTTTGGAACTTTTACTCATATTTGCTCATATATAAATTTTTTGGTGGCTCTTGATTTTTTCAAGAGCGCCTTTTTCAAGTCTTGACACCTGTGCCTGAGAAATGCCGACCTCTTTTGCAACCTCGGTTTGCGTTTTTCCTTGCATAAAACGAAGCGTGAGGATTTTCTTTTCTCTGTCGGCAAGATTTTCCATTGCCGTGCGCATCATGATTTCGTCAATCAGATTGATGTCGCTGCTGCTGTCGCCGATCTGATCCATAACATATATCGTGTCGCCGCCCTCAAAATAGACCGGATCAAAAAGCGAAACCGGCTCAACAATCGCCTCAAGGGCAATGACAACGGTTTCTTTTTTTACGCCGAGAACCTTTGCAATCTCTTCAACGGAGGGCTCTTTCTGGGTTTCGTTTTGCAGCTTTTCTTTGACCTGCATAGCATGATATGCCGTGTCACGTATGGAGCGGCTGACGCGTATGGGGTTGTAATCACGAAGATAACGGCGGCATTCGCCGATAATCATTGGAATGACTATCGAAAGTCGAAACACGGTTAAATTATTTTTGAGATGAGGTGAAAAGATATTTTTCAAGCCTCAGGTGAACATCAACGGTTCCGCCTTTGTGGATGACAACCTTTTCAATCAGTTCACGGCAAACCGTCTGTCGCTCCTGCTGAGACATATAATCCCATGAGCCGGCAAGAGAGCGAAGCTTATCTTTTACCTGCATCACTTTTTTGGAATAGAGTTCTTTTTCTTCCTCTTCGTGCAGTGCGGTCTGATAGTTTTCAATTCTTGCTTTTGTTTCATCTATGGTGTTAAGAAGAACATCGTCATTCTTTTTGTTTTCTGCAATATTTTTTGCATAGAGATTGTATAATCTCTTTAATCCCTGTTTTTCTTCTTTAATGTTTTTCCTGATGTTCTTTGTGACGTTGATTTGAGATTTCGACTTGACATTCTTTTCGTTGCTGAAATAGTTGCAGCTGAGCAGATAACCGATAACAGCGTCTTCAATTTCAGACTGCCAGTATTTATCGTTCTGACAGTTGATGTCTTTGACGAGGTTCTTTTTGGAGGGCTGTTGTGAATAGCAGACAATTTTGCATTCGCCGGCTTTGTTCCATTTCTGATAACGCATTTTTGCTCCGCATTCTCCGCAGTAGATCAGACCTGTCAAAAGATAGTGCGGATTTCCTCTCACAACAGAGCGAAGCTTCATTTCTTCCTGAGCGGAGTCAAACAGACTTTCGCTGATCAGCGGTTCATGAAGTCCCTTGTATTCCTTTCCGTCCACGGAAACATATCCGAGCAAAGACCTGCGTTTGAGAATTTGCGTAATAATTTTGTCACTCTTAAATCCGAGCCTGTCGGCAATTTTTTGCGGCGGCATTTTCTCTTCCACATAAAGACGGAAAATTTCCTGAACTTTTTCTTTTTCTTCCGGAACAACAATGAGCGTGCCTGATTTTTTGTCGTAACGGTAGCCATACGGAACATTTCCGCCGCCATGCCATTTTCCGCCCTCGATTCGTTTGTTGCGGCCTCGTTTGAGCTTTGTGACAATCTGACCACGGTCAAATTCCGCAAGGGTTGCAAAAAGGTTGAACATCAGCGTTGAGGTGGGATTGTCCGGATCAACACGGCAAAAAGGTTCGGCAACAGATATGAAATGAATGGCCTCTTCGTTGGTGTTCACAAGACTGCTTTTCGCCTCTCTCGCACTTAATATATAATCCTGAATGAATTGCAGATTGACATTCAAAGTACGGGCAAGACGGTCAAGCTTTGCAACAATCAGTTTGTTTACTTTGATTTTCGTAAAGCCGGCGTTATAATGCTGAACCATGCTGATGAAATACTGAATACCGGGGCGGTCAAGCGTGGTGCCGGTATAGCCGTCATCTGTCAGAAGAATGCAATATTGAATATTGTTTCGCTTGCAATAATTGACAATATCTTCTTTTTGCACTTCCAGTCCGAAGCCTTCTTCTGCCTGCTTATCGGTTGAAACACGGCGATAAGCAATATCAATGGGAATGTTTCCGCTTTCATCAATCGGTTTTTCATCGGAATCAAAAAGTATTTCCATAAACGGCTGAAGCTCTATGTTTTTTTTAATCCAACCCATGTTTCCTCCTGAATCTAAGCAAAAAGCCGAAATTATGCTATATGAATTATAACATAGTTCTTCGGCATATACAATGATTTATGCCAAATGGTATAAAAATGCAAAAATAACCAAAAAGCAGTGCGGTAAATTGTGCCACACTGCTTTTTATCCTTTTGTCAGGACGCCTTATCTTCATTGATCTGTCTGACCCGGTTGTCTGTTATATCATTTACTATTCTGTCAATTGTATCGCTTTTTACGGTCAAGCTGTGAAGATCGGATGGTTCAATAAGACGGTCGCCAAGATAGATGTTGACTTTAATCTTCATATTCATCCCTCACAGTCATTTTTGTCGGTTCATTGAAAATTTAAACCTGACTGTGAAAAAAATCTCCCTTCGGTTCGTTGTACCAAGGAGTTAAAACTCCGGTCGTGTGGTCACCGTAATAAATATGACATTTGAACAGATAAGATAAGCGAAAAAATCAATTGTTCCGGCGGCTCGATTCGGTCCATTTTTTGATTGAGGTAAAAACCGATCTTTCATAATAATAGTAAGAAAAGATGATGGGAGGAAAACAAACCGAACCTACGCCATACGGCAACGCATAATGGTTATACAGGAATAAAATGAATGTATAACCACTTATGTAGTAGGTAGTAGCCAAAATGAAAGGTGATGCAGTATGTCACGCTGTATGCCGCCTTGCTCGGCTCCCGAAAAGGGAACAAATAGAGCCATTGACAATTTTAACGCTTATTATTTTTTCAAAGTTCATAGAAAGGGGGTTGCTTTTGAAATGACCGAATAAATAATTCCGGCAAGTAGATATAAAGTGTGCCGGAAGTGAAATTTTTATAAAATTCTGAAATTGTATCAATTACACCACATTAAAGTGTAATCATAATTATTATATTTATTTTATCTTTAAAAGTCAAAGGCACTTAAAGATTTTAATATTTTTTAATAAAAGAAAGGGTGATTCATATGGGAAAAAGACAACGAAAGCCCACTATTACACAGCAGATTACAAAAGAAGCTACCGAAAATCTGCAAAAGGTCAGATATGACAGGACACGAAAACAGTACATTGTAAACACAAAAAGATTTATCAGATTCTGCCGTGAAGAATATAATTGTAAAAGTTTTGATGACTGCCGCAAGCATATACAGGATTATGCGGATTATTTAATGTCGCATCAATACTCGCCGTCAACGATTCATACATATATTGTTGCGGTTTGCACGGCGTTTCATACCCCGCTTGAGACGGTCAAAAAGCCAAAGCGTAAAGTTTCGGAATATACGAGAGGGAGAAACGAAAGCGTTTTTGACGCAAAAAGAAAAAGTCGTGACTTATATGATGCTCAATGGTCTGAACTTGTTGAATTTCAAAAAAGGGTAGGGATCAGAAGAAACGAATTGAAGCATCTTTGCGGCAGAAATCTCAAAAGAGATGAGAGCAACCGACTCTGCGTTGAGGTAGAGTACGGCAAGGGTAGGAAGTACCAACTACAACGAATCCTGCCCCAAGACGAAGAATTCGTCAAGTCCTACTTTGACGGCAAGGCACCGGACGAAAAAATCTTTCCGCCGGAACTGTTCAATAATGATCTGAATCTTCATTATCTTCGAGCCGAACACGCAAAAGAATATTATAATTACGAGCTTCAAAAAATCCGAACAGAACCCGGCTATCGTGAACAGCTGGAAGCCGAAATCCGCAAAAGATGGGAACTATATAATATTGACAAAAGAACCGGCAAACCAAAAAAGTTCAACGAAAACCTCATCAGGGGTTATTACTGTCTCAGAGGCGACACAAGAAGAATGGCAATCAAAAAAGGCTTGCCGGTCAAGTTCGACAAGCTCTGTACGCTTGCCACATCAATTTTTGCACTATCACATTGGAGACTGAATGTGTGTATTCATTCTTATTTGCTTGCTTAACTTTTTCGGTTATGACATATCCTCATCTGTCATATTAAAGATAAGAAACAACACGACTGGAGGATATTTACAATGTCAAACGCAAAAATTCAACCAACAACGCAAACAGAAGTCTATGTTCTCGGTTGCGATTTTATTGCCGAACTGATTGCTGTCAATATGTCCGGCGGCACCTTGCGTACCTTGAACTTATATCGCAGCGGCAGCAATGACCGCAAACTTTTGCTGCACAAAAGCTATTCGACCTGTGAAGAAGACGAACAGGACGCAAAAGCAGACATCAGCTCATTTTTGTCTGATGTCAAGCGGTGCGAACAGATCTGGAATCGGTTCATGGACGATTGATGCTCAAATGTCATAAACGGTATACACACGCCCCTCTGTTACTTTTTGTAGCAGAGGGGCTAGGTGTTTGTGTACGAAAAAAAGGATTTACAAGAATTGTACCTATTTTTTGTTAGTGGAGATAAGCTCCTATATCAATTTGCAAGTGTCTTACAAATGTCTATATCTCTGTCCGAAATAGATGTATTACCAAAATGATGTTTTACTTCTCTCTGAAAGCGACCACCCACATCATTTATAATGCTCACATCACCATTTGTCTCAATTTGCAGAGTATCGCCATCGTTCAATTCAAAGCAATCTCTTAAAGCTATTAGATACTGGTATATATCACCGGCTTTTTGCAATGTTGCATCATTAACTGCTCTTGTCACGGTCAATACCTCCCTTCAGATTTGACCATTTTTTCGCATTGCTTTTCCA
>JBJEOJ010000201.1:0-5966 GCA_051880655.1 Acutalibacteraceae bacterium
TATTCCCGCGCTTGATATTGTGGGTGAAAGGTTTGAAAAGAAAACCATGTTTCTGCCCCAGCTTCTTATGAGCGCGGAAGCGGCAGGCTTTGCTTTTGACGCCGTAAAATCGTGCCTTAAATCCGATGCACCGAAAAAAGACAAAATCATACTTGCAACCGTCAAGGGCGACATTCACGACATCGGCAAAAACATTGTCAAGGTGCTTTTGCAAAATTACGGCTATGATGTGCTCGACCTCGGAAAAGATGTTCCTTGCGAAACAGTTCTTCAGGCGGCAAAGGAAAGCGGCGCAAGGCTTGTTGGCTTGAGTGCACTGATGACAACAACGGTTGAATCCATGGCGGAAACAATCAGGCTTCTGAAAAAAGAGCTGCCCGAAGTCAGCACGGTTGTCGGCGGCGCAGTTCTGACGCAGGAATATGCCGATATGATCGGTGCAACCTATTATGCAAAGGACGCAATGGAAACGGTGCGTTTTGCGGAAAGGTATTTTGAATAAGTGTTTCAAAGTATTGCCAAAATATTCAAAATATGGTATCATTATAGAACAAACTTAAAGGAATAGTTATATGAGAAAATCTTTCAAGCTTATATTCACTCTTTGGCTCATTATGGCTTTTTCGGTATGCACTTTCGTCTGTGCATCGGCAGAGAATAGCGCTGGCGCACAAAAGCTTTTTGATAACCGCGGCGGCATCATGTCAATCGCTTACAGGGGCGACACGGCCTCTTATCCGAAAAACTCCCTTGAGGGAATTTTGTCTGCGGCAAAAAAAGGGGCGGATATGATAAGCGTCAGCGTCAGAAAAACCTCGGACTCGGTTCTTGTTCTTTGCGAAAATGAAGAACTGAACGCTGTTTGCGATACGGATAAAACAAGTGTTTCATCTGTGACTTCTGATGAGTTTTCAAAGCTGAAGCTGAAAAACAACGACGGCAGTGTTTCACGATATAAAACCGTTTCGCTTGAAGAAGCGGCAAAACGAATCGGTGAAAACACGGTTTTAATTCTTGACAACGCCTGGGAATATTATGACGATGTTCTTTCTCTTTGCCAAAACGAAAACCTTTTCGGAAAAATGGCAATCAGAACCGATGTCAGCTCAAAGCAAATCAAATCCGTTGCCGGAAATAATGCGCAAGTTCTTCCGGTAATCGGAATTTACAGCGCAAACATTGTTTTTAATGCGCAGTCACACCTGAAAAGACTCAGTCAGGCAGGTATGCCGGCAGTTCAGTATCAGAGCAAAAACTATTTTAACGTCGTTTACGGAAACTTTACTGCCAAAAATTATTCAAAAGGGGAGAATGCAAGAGCAATTGCCCCGATGTATGATCCCGATTTAAGCGGTCAGAGACCCGATAATGTTTCAGGCTGGGACGAAATGATCGGTCTCGGATTTTCTGTTATTGAAACGAACAATATTGAGGGACTTTGTGCATATATAAAGCAGTGTGATGAAACAAGAGAAAATCTGAACGGTCTGATTGAAAAAGCAAATGCCGTTGATTTGTCTTCTTTCAGTCAGACAAGTGTTAAAAATCTTGAAAATGCAAAAAAGGAAGCAAAGGTCTGCCTTGAAAACAAAAATACTGCTTTGGGAAAGCTTGAAAGCGCCTGTTCAGATCTGTCGCTTTCAATGAACAGCCTAAAAGCATCGCACCAAAGCGACACCCAGAAGGGCAGTCTTAACATAACAGCCGGCAAAATTGCCGCCGCCGTGATTTTCGGCGCACTGCTTCTTGCCGGAGAGGTTTATGTTTTTAAAATGAGAAAAAAGGAAAAATAACAATAAAAAGGAAAAATTTAAGAATAATAAGAAAACATTATCAGGAGGAATTTTTATGTCAGTAAAAGAAAAAATCACAATTGAACGCGCAAAGACCGCTGAATCGGTCGGCGTTTCGTCAAAAGAGGTTCAGGCCTTTATTGATGAATGTATGGAAAACGGCAAGGAGCTTCATTCCGTTGCGGTTATCCGTCACGGCAAAGTTGCCTGTGAAGCTTACCGCTATCCGTTCGGACCGGATCACAAACACATGATGTATTCCGTCAGCAAAAGCTTCACTTCAACTGCCATCGGCTTTGCCATTGATGAGGGATATTTTGCTCTTGACACAAAGTTTGTTGATATTTTCCCGGAAGCAAGAGGGGAAAAGCCGGACGAATATCTTGAAAAAATGACAATTGAAGATTTGCTTACAATGAGAAGCGGACTTTCCGTAACGCCGTTTATGGATAAAACCAAAGACAATTGGTTTCATGATATTCTTGCAAGCAAATGGGTTTCCGAGCCTGGAACAACTTTCCTTTATATCAGCGAAAATATGTATCTTCTTTGCTGTGCAATCCACAAGAAAACCGGCATGAGCGTTATGGATTATCTGAAACCGAGGCTTTTTGAGCCGCTCGGAATTGAAAACGCTTTTTGGGAAACCGACCCGAGAGGAATTGAAGCAGGCGGCTGGGGTATGATGTTAAGCCCCGAAGACCTTGCAAAATTCACACTTTGCTATCAGCAAATGGGTAAATTCGGCGGCAAGCAGGTTGTGCCCGAATGGTGGGTTGAAACCGCAACAAAATATCATTCTGACAGCAGTGTTGCAAACACAGAGCTTGATTCGACCGCCGGCTACGGCTATTGCTTCTGGAGAAACGGCGGCTATAAAAATTCATACCGTGCAGACGGAATGTTTTCTCAGTTCGGAATTGTTTTTGAAGATCTTGATGCCTGCGTTGTTGTAACAGGCGGCGAAATCTGGGAACAGGGCATGCGTGATGTCATCTGGAATCACTTCCCGAAAGCATTTATTGATGACGATGACAAAGCTCAGACAACCGTTCTTTCCGTTCCCGATTATCCGGCACTTCCGGCAAGACCGCGTTCGTTTACCGAAAAACGTCTTTCCTGCAAAACCATTCGCTTCAATAAGCCCTTGCTTCTTAATGCGGTCGGCTATCCCGTCAGCGTTTTGCCGCTGACTGCGGTGTTTATGGAAAGAGACAAGGCCGGAAATATCAGCAACGTTTCGTTCAACTTCCTCAAAGATGAATTGATTTTCACATGGAGCGAGGGTGATGAGGTCAACTCAATCCGTGTGGGCATGGACGGAAAATACCGTTGGGACGAAATTGTTCTCGGTCAGATTCCTTATCACACCTGCTCGGTCGGTGTCTGGAACAGCGAAAACGAGCTTGAACTTCATATCCGTCCGATTGAAGCTGTTGCCGAAAGAATTCTTGTTTTCCGTTTCACCGAAAACAACGTAACCATGACGCCGGCGTCACGTCCGACTGTTGCCGTTATGGCAGATACGCTTCAGGACAGCGTCAAGAGCGTCATTAAACAGCCCGTTCTTCAGAATGCGGTAAGTTCGGCTCTTCCTTATCTTGTTCCTGTTATTGACATGAAGCATTTCGGAAAAATCAAATAAGGAGAAATCAGAATGTTTTTTAAGATACTTTTTGCACTTGTTGTTATTCTTGAATTTGTTTTTGTTCCGTTGTTCCTTAAATATGCCTGGCCGGATAAATGCGCCAAATCATTGGCGATGAAAATGATTTCTTCAACGCTTTTTGTTGCCGCCGGACTTCTTGCAATAAAAATCAGCGGCAACAATTCGGAATATGCGAAGCTGATTATGTGGGGTCTTGTTCTGGGATGGCTCGGAGATTTGTTCCTGCATCTTCTGACCGACAAAATCTGGGTGTTCGGTCTGGGACTGTTTTCTTTCCTTGCAGGTCACATTTTCTATATTATTGCTTTTCAGAAAGCGATATACATAAGTTATCCTGCCGAGTCGGTTTTTAAGTGGTATGAATTCGTTGCCGTTGCTGTTTTTGTCGGATTGGTTGTGCTTTATGCGGTGCTCAAAAAGGTTGAGATCAAAACGATTATGGCAGTTCCCGTTGTGATGTATGCGATAACAATCAGCTATATGCTTGTCAAGGCATTTCGATTCTGCATCGGCGAATGGGCATACGGCATGAACGAGCATATGGCGGCACTGTTCTTGACTGTTGCGCTGGGTGCTGTTTTGTTTGTTCTTTCGGACGGAAGCTTGGGTATACTGCTTTTTGCCGGACAGAAAAAGAACAGACCTCTTAAAATTTTCAACATTGCGACCTATTATGCAGCTCAGATTCTTCTTGCGGCAAGCATTTTCATTGTTGAAACTCCCGTTCTTTACGGAACATAAAATAAAGGGAATCTCTGAGAATAAAATCAGCCGGACCGGCGAAAAATATTTTTGTCAAAAAGTTGAAAAAACACTTGACATTCGTCGGTCGGCTGAGTATAATAACATACGTCCTTGAGACAATAAAACATATAGCGGAATTGTGTAAGGGTAGCACCACAGCCTCTGAAACTGTTTGTCTAGGTTCGAATCCTGGTTCCGCTGCCATGAAAAAGCACTTGCTTCGGCAAGTGCTTTTTTCAATGAATTCGCCTGTGGCGAGTGAAATATTTGTTTGGCAAATATGAACGGCGAATTTTACTTTTTAATTTATTAGTTTATTAGTGTTCATTTGTACTTGCAAAGAGTTTTTCGTTCTGTTATAATTGACACACCACACAAAATTTTGTGTGGAAATCGGTTGAAGTTTGCATTTTTAGTGTTTGCAGATTTCAATTTGCACACTTTTAATTTCAGGAGGAAAATAACAATGCAAAAATCAGAGACGAACACAAAAACACTAAAGCGAATTTTGGCATGCATAATGGTTGTTGTTATGACGCTTACCGCAGTGCCGCTGGGTGCGCTTGACGGCATCGGTTTTACTCAGACGGCAATTGCAGCCGGAGGAGTTGAAGCAAAGCTCAACAGCTTGAGAAGCAAATATCCGAATGGATATTATTGGAATCACAAAGTTACCGATTACAGCAACAACGGCGATGAACTTGTAAGAAACCGAGATGAATCATTTGCAGATTCAGTCACAACAAGCCCGTGCGCAACTCATAACGGTGTTGCCTCCGTCGGTCAGTATGACTGCAATTATTTTGACGGTGGAATTCAATGCTACGGATTTGCAGGAAAAGTTTTTTATGATGTTTTCGGACAAAGAAAATCCGCATTGACACAGATATATGACAATAAGTACGGTGTTCAGGTGGGCGATTATGTAAGAATTAACAATAACGGACATTCGGCTGTTGTTCTTAGCAAAAGCGGAAGCAATATTACCGTAGTTGAATGTAATCTTGATAAAAGCGGTTCATATTATAATTGTATGATCCGATGGGATGCAACATACAGTATTGATAGTATTACATTCTATTGTCATGCAACAAATTATGATGCTGTAAACAATACAGGTGATTATACTCCGACATATTTTACTTCTGTCTCTTCGAGTAATGTTATTGACGACACAGCAACAATAACCTCAACAATAAACCTTACATATATTTCAAGCTGCGGTTTCTATCTCGGAACAAGTCAAAGTAATCTGGTAAAAAGACATACAGAAACAGTCAACAAAAACACTGAAAAGATTTGGTATGACATTAAAAATGAGTGTGGAATTACTTTGACTCATGCTACGACATATTATTATAAATTTTATATTGTCGTAAATTCAAAAGAGTATCAGTCAGAGACAAAATCATTTACAACAACCGGAAAGCACAATTATGTGTCTGCAATAACAAAACAGGCGACCTGCGCTGCCGGGGGCATAATGACCTATACCTGTTCATGCGGCAAAACTTACACCGAAACAGTTCCGGCAACAGGTAAGCACACCAACAAAACCACAACAACCAAAGCCACAACATCAAAAGACGGACAGATTGTCAAGACCTGCAAGGTCTGCAAGAAAACCGTAAAAACAACGATTTACAAAGCTTCCTCAATCAAGCTTTCCAAAACATCTTTCACCTATAACGGCAAAGCTCAGAAACCGACCGTAACAGTTAAGAACAGCAAAGGCACCACGCTCAAAAACGGCACGGACT
>JBJEOJ010000202.1:0-28431 GCA_051880655.1 Acutalibacteraceae bacterium
GGAACGGCGAAAATGTCTCTTCCCTGCTTTGAAGCGTGCGAAGCGGTGTTGAGCGTTCCGCTGCTTTCTCCTGCTTCGATTATGACAACGCCTTTGGAAATTCCGGAAATGATTCGGTTTCTTTTCGGGAATGATGTAATCGACGCTTTTGAAAACGGCGGATATTCCGTAATTACGGCGCCGTTTTTTGCAACGCTTTGCCGAAGCTCTTCGTTTTGCATCAGATAGCCTGCGCCGTGACCGCAGCCCATAACAAGAACCGTTTTTTCGTTTTCTTCAAGTGCGCTTTTATGGGCAATGCTGTCAATTCCGAGCGCACCGCCGCTGATGATAACCGCCTTTTGCTTTGCAAGACCTCTTGCAATTTTTTCGGCTGCGGAAATTCCGTAAGCAGACGGCTTTCTTGTCCCGATAACGGCAATCGGAAGCTTGTTTTCAAGGCAGGACAAATCGCCTTGAACATATAAAACCGCAGGGTAATCTGTTATATGCTTCAGATTTTCGGGATATAATTCGTTTTCGGGAGTAACGATCTGAATTTCGTTTTCTTCGCAGTCTTTGATAATCTTTTCACAGGAAGAAAGCGCTGTGTTTTTCATGCTTTCAATCGCTGAGGGATTGATTTCAAACAGGCTTTTTCCGAAAAATCCGCTTTCACGCCACGAGGCTTCACCAGCTTCATAAATTTCTTTTGCCGAACCGTAAAAACGCATCAGGTCGTTTATGCGAGCACCGAAGCCGAGACTTTTCTGAAGCCAGAGCCAATATATATCATTATGCACAAAAATGTTCCGCAATACAGAAACCGTTCAAAAAGAGCCTTTCCGTATATGTCCTTCCTTTTTTATTTAATTTTGCTTTCTGACCATTTCCCACATGGTAACGGCGGCAGCCGTTGCAGCATTGAACGATTCCGTCCTACCGCTCATGGGAATGGTAACTTTCCGGCAAACGTCAAAAACCTCATCGCTGATTCCGTTTGCCTCGTTTCCGATTACGCAGACCGCAGCAGATGAAAAATCGGCATCGGTGATTTTTTGAGCACTGCTGTCGGGCGTTGTTGCATAAATTTTCATCCCGTTTTCTTCAAGCTCTTTCAAAAAAGAAGCCATGTAGTCTGTTCTGATAACAGGCAGGCGCAAAAGCGAACCCATGGAAGCACGCAGAGCCTTGGGATTATAAATATCGCAGCCGCCGCTTAAAATTATGCCGCCCAGCCCGAAAGCTTCCGCCGTTCGGCTGATTGCACCGAGATTATCCGGATTCTGAACGTTTTCAAGAGCGATGTATTTTTTGCTGAAATCAATCTTGTTTTTTTCGTCCGGTTCGTCACAATCGCAAAGGCAGAAAACGCCCTGACTGCTTTGCGTCTGAGAAAGCTTTGCGCAAACGCTTACGGATATGCAAAATGACGAAGCAGCACAGTCAACAATTCTTTCAACGGTTTCGCTGTTTTTTTCAAAAGCCTTTTCGGTGAAGAACACAGAATTTATTTTGCTGCCGTTTTTTGCAGCGTCAAAACAAAGTCTCAATCCTTCAAGGAAAAACTGCGAACACTCTTTTCTGTATTTTGAAGATGCGGCAATTTTGACTGCGTGCTTGATTTTTTCGTTAGACGGGCTGTTGATTGATACGGTCATTTTCAGCACCCCCCCCTTTAAGATGAAATTAAAAATAAACCCAAGTGATTAAAATGCGAAATACGCCCGAGTAAGTTTACCCGGACGCATTATTCTTAAAAATCAGAGAGCTGCTTTTGCCTGTTCAACAAGTGCGGTGAAAGCGGCGGGATCTGAAATTGCAATTTCAGAAAGCATTTTTCTGTTGAGTGTGATGCCGGCTTTTTTCAGTCCGTTGATGAATGTTGAATAGTTTGTGCCGTTGTTCTTGCAGGCAGCGGAAATTCTTGTGATCCAAAGGCGGCGGAAGTCACGCTTTTTCTGCTTTCTTCCGATATAAGCATAGTTGCCTGATTTCATAACAGCCTGCTTTGCTGTTTTGAAAAGGCTGTGCTTTGATCCGTAATAGCCCTTAGCGAGCTTTAAAACTTTATTTCTTCTCTTGCGAGTCATCATTGCGCCTTTAATACGAGCCATGATTCATTACCTCCGTTGTTATATTATTTAAGTCAAAAGTTACTGTTTCGGATAATCAGATTATTTGTAAGGAACAAGACGTTTGATCTGTTTTGTGTTTGTTTTGTCAGCAACTTCGACTTTGCGAAGATTTCTCTTGCGCTTGGTGCTCTTTTTTGTGAGAATGTGTGACTTATAAGCATGGCCACGCATCGGCTTACCGTTCTTTGAAAGCTTAAAACGCTTTTTTGCACCGCTGTGAGTTTTAATTTTAGGCATTGATAATTCCTCCTGTTTATTACTTTTTGTTTTTGGGAGCCAAGAACATCATCATTGATCTGCCTTCAAGTTTCGCCGGCTTTTCAACCGAGCAGAACTCCTGACATGCTTCGGAAAACTTGCTCATTGTTACAAGTCCGTTTTCGGGGTGAGCCATTTCACGGCCTCTGAAGCGGATTGATACTTTAACCTTGTTTCCGTTTTCAAGGAATTTCTTTGCATGATTGACCTTTGTTTCAAAATCGTGGGTGTCAATATTAAGAGAAAGTCTGATTTCCTTAATTTCGATTACCTTTTGATTTTTCTTGGATTCCTTTTCACGCTTTGCCTGTTCAAAGCGATATTTGCCGTAATCCATAATCTTGCACACAGGCGGCTTTGCCTGCGGAGCAATTTTGACAAGGTCGAGATTCCTTTCATCAGCAATCTTCAAAGCTTCGTCTGCAGACATAATTCCGAGAACTTCACCGTCATCACAGACAACTCTTATTTCTCTGTCGCGGATTTCTTCGTTGATTTGCATTTCTTTGATAGCGATGTTCATACACCTCCGAAAAATTATTGAATGTTTCCATTCGGTGATTTTTCAAAAGAAAAATCAAAGCGTGAACGCACAATTACGTTCACGCACCAATACCCGAAGAGAAAAATCTTAACCGAGCGGAAACGAAATTCCGAAGGTGAGAACACATTGCGTTCTGCTTTATTGTGTAAGTATTCTATCACCTTAAAAGGCAATTGTCAATAGTAATTTTCAAAAAATTTTCGAACGTCGGCTTAATATTCAATCCCGAGCGAATCAAGATATTCTTCAAGACACAAACCGCTCTCTTTGATTTTCTTTGCGTTTTCAACGCCCACAAACCGCCAGTGCCACGGTTCCGGAACAATTCCCGTAATCGGCTGTTTTTCGGCGGTATAGCGAAGAATGAAGCCGTAATCCTGTGCGTGCTCAACAAGCCACGCATATTCATCGGTGTTGGCAAAGGAATTATAGGTGTTGCAGATATCCATGGCAAGACCGAGGTTGTGTTCGCTGGTTCCCGGAGGAAGAATGACCGTTGCCGCTTTTTTTGCCGCCTCTTCTTTTGAAAGACTGTAACGTGTCATATAGTCTGCCGTGAGGTTTTCATAGTTTGTTTTCTGCCTGTCATAGGAACGGTAGGCGGAATAAGGCGTCAGAATGATTCCGTCCTTTTTTGCCGCCTTATACATTGCGTCATAATAAGGCGCAACCCTGTAATCAAGATATTTTCCGCTTCCCGAAACAACCTCTTTCAGCTTCGGCTCATAGTCTGAAACATATTCACGAGAGCTGTTGACAACAATAAGATTCCAGTTTTCCGTGTCGGGGTCAACAACCTTTCTTCCTGTTTTTTCGGAAACATAAGACTTTCCGCAAACCGAGCCGATTCCTCTTTCGGCAAGAGCAATTGAAGTGCTGTCCGTCACCTGAGGAAGTGTTGTCGTTTGAGGAATTTGCGTTGTTTCAAAAATGGCTGACTGATTTTGCGTTTGAGCTGTTTGGGTTTGCGTCTGCTCGGTTTTTGCCGGCTCTGTGATCTGAGAAGCGGTCTGACTTTCTTCTGTTTGCGTCTTGGCACTGCTCTGATATTCTGTATTTACAGTCGGTGCTTCATTCTGTGTGAAAGAAACCGCACCGGTTGACTTCGTCAGTCCCACCACGATAACGGCAAGTGCGCAGACAATGCATGCGCAAAGGAAAACGATCACAGCAGTGAGCTTTTTGTTTCTGTTTTTATTTTGGTTCTTTTTCGTGCTCATAAAACAGACTGACCTTTCATAAGGCGGGTTTTGTGTTAAAAGATTATCAGAAAATCATTCCTCTGAATTCTTCAAGGTTATCGGGAGTAATTTTTCTTTCACCGTTTTCAATTTCATGAATCATTTGTGTAAGCTTATGATTAACGGGCGTTTGTGCACCGTATTCATCGCCTTTTTGTGCAAAATATCCGTTGAATATATCAATTTCGGTTTTTTCGCCCTTTTCAAGCGACTGAAGCGTTGAGGGTTTAACATCGGCATAGGCAATTTTTGAAACGAGCCAGACAACATATTTGCACAAGGAATTATAAACCTTGTTGTTTGCAATCATCAAGGCTTTGTATTCGAGAAACTTACCGTATTTCGGAACATCAAGACCCATCGCTTTTGCAACAGCCATTCCCTCTCTTGCAATGGCAAGAAAAAGATCTCTTGCGCGTCTGTCATCAATGATTTTTCCGAGCGTCTGACCGGTGATTGCCGCAGTCGAGTTAATGCAGGAATTGATAATCAGCTTGGAATATTGCTGACGGGTAATGTCATCTGAAATTTTTGTCGGCAGAACGGCACTGAGCATTTCTTTGAGATAATCAAGCATACCGGGATGATAACCGCCGGGCATGCCGATATACATTTCGCCCTTGCTCGTCATTTTTACCTCGGTTGCCGAAATTCTTGTTGCACCGAAGCCGAGCATACAGCCGACCGCTCTTTTTTCGCCGACGATTTCGGCAAGTTCACCAGTGCAGATTCCGTTCTGCATTCCGACAACAAGACCGTCTTGTTTGATAAAGGGCAGAATTTGCTGTGCCGTTTCATTCATAGCGCCGTATTTTGTTGCAATGATGCAAATATCAAACGATTCTTTTTCAAGCTCGCTGACATTGCAATAGCACTTGAATTTCCGGTTGTGGTCGCCGAGAGCACCGGAAAGAGAAATTCCTTTTTCTTCAATTTCATTCTTTGATTTTTCGCTGTGACAAAGTATGCTGATGTCATAGCCTGCTTCTTTTGTCAGAACGGCAATCGTACCGCCGATTGCGCCTGCACCGATAAGTATTGTTTTCATTTTTAATGTCTGATGCGAAGATGTAAAAACACCCTTGCTTTGTTTCCTTTCTGAAGAATATATTTTCTCGCATTATTATTATACATTTGATTTCTTTTTTCGTCAAGAAATCAGCGGAATAATATGCAGAAAAAATGTCACCGCAGATTTTACTTTGCGGTGACACAAATTGTTTTCGGCATAGACATTGTGCCGCTTTTTAATATTTCATTCTTACCCTTTCGGCAAAGCACATCAGGTCTTTGACTTCAAGCACCGTTCCGTCATCAAGAATTGCTTTTCCGGTCAATCTGCCGAATACCTGATGCTGATCGGTTTCAATCACTTTCAGGCTGATTTTTGCCTTTCTGTCAATGACGGGCTTGAAATCCATTTCAAAGCGTCCGTCGCTCGAAGTGAACGTCCATGGGTCGGTATAGCTTGTTGCGGGAATGTTGAAAGAAACATCGTCAAGCTTATGTGCAACACCGTCATAAAACAGAATGTTTTCGCTTGCGGCTGTTGTGTCGCCGAAGCCGTAGCCGATGTTGAAGCCGAACGGTTTTCCGTTGATCCAGCCGTTGCCGCTGCCCCAGTTCCATGTGTTGTCATAAGTCCAGACACCGCGACCCCAGTCGAGCGTTCCGAAATCGGTTTCGGGATTGAATTCATATCTTACGCCGTCAAATTCGGCATAGCCCTCTGCTCTCATGCAGTTGATTTTCTGATTATAATAGAAAGCCTTTTTGTTTTCTTTCCATGGTGTTGCAATTACCATTGTGTCCATCGGCGGCTGAGTGAGAGTGATATCGACCTTGAGCGTTTTACCGTCAAAGAAGTTTCTGTATTCGCCGAAGATGTGACGCTTGCCCTCGGTTTTGATAAAGTCCATGTCAAGGGTTTTATCGTGATAATGAATATCGCCTGCGTCAGATGTTCTCGGAAGCTTGTATTTGCCCATCGGGAAGAAATTCAGAACAGAATTTGTGTGTTCCCATGGATTCTTTTCGTCAAAAACAAGCAAAGAAGCCGACTGCATACCGATATAACCGTCGTCCGAGAGCGTCAGCGCAACTGCGTGCTTATCGGAAAGAATCAGATAATAGTCCCATTCCTTGATTCTGAATTTCGGCGCTTTAATATCCTCTCTGTTATAAATCTGAACAAGGCTTTTTGACCAGCCCGGCTCTGCAAGGGTACCGTCGGGATTTAAAAGGTTGTGTCTTTCTGTAACTTCGTGATTTCTTGCCATAATGTTTACCTCCGTATCAGACAATTTAAAAAATTCAAAATAATTGAAGCTTTAAAGTTTGCCTTTATTTTCTCGGTAAATTATACAACAAATGGCGAAAATTATAAAGTGTTTTTAAGAATTTCATCTAAATTAACAAAAATAGACCTTGCTTTTTGTTGAAGTTATCGCGTTGTTTCTTATTTCAATCTCTTTATGCTCTGATTGACAAGTTGAAAATTATCTATTATAATGAATTCGTTGCCGATTTTTATCGGCAAAACATAAAAAGAGAAACCTTTAAATAAAATATATGAAAGGAAATAAAATAAGCTGTTTTTAAGCGGCTTGATTAAAGGGTGATTTAAAATGTCAAGAGTTTATAATTTTTCCGCAGGTCCGTCCATGCTTCCCGAAGAGGTGCTCAAAACCGCTGCGTCGGAAATGCTCGATTATCACGGCTGCGGACAGTCCGTTATGGAAATGTCTCACCGCTCCAAAATTTACAAATCCATCATTGACGAAGCCGAAAGCCTGCTTCGAGAATTGATGAATATTCCGGATAACTATAAGGTGCTGTTTCTTCAGGGCGGCGCTTCAACTCAGTTTGCGGCAATTCCGCTCAATTTCATGAACGGCAGCGGCAAGGCTGACTATATCATTACCGGTCAATGGGCAAAAAAAGCTTTTGCCGAAGCACAGAAATACGGCGATGCCAAAGCTGTGGCTTCATCGGCAGACAAAACCTTTACATACATTCCGAAAACCAAAAAGGAAGACTTCAGACCTGACGCAGACTATGTTTATATCTGCATGAACAACACAATTTACGGCACGGTTTATAAAAACCTTCCCGACACCGGCGATATTCCTCTGATTGCGGACATTTCGTCCTGCTTCCTTTCCGAGCCTCTTGATGTTTCAAAATTTGCCGTTGTTTACGGCGGTGCACAGAAGAATGTTGCCCCGGCAGGTCTTACAATCGTCATCGTCCGTGAAGATATGCTCGGACACGCAAGAGACATCACGCCGACCATGCTCAACTATCAGATTCACGCAGACAACGGCTCAATGTATAACACCCCGCCGTGCTATACAATTTATATCTGCAAGCTTGTTCTTGAATGGATCAAGAACCTCGGCGGTCTTGAAAAAATGAAAGAGAGAAACGAAAAGAAAGCAAAGCTTCTTTATGATTTTCTTGATTGCAGCAAAATGTTCCGCGGAACTGTTGTGAAAGAAGACCGTTCTCTTATGAATGTTCCGTTTGTCACAGACAGCGATGAATTAAACGCAAAATTCATCAAGGAAGCGGAAGAAAAAGGCTTTGTTAACCTCAAAGGTCACCGCACAGTCGGCGGCATGAGAGCTTCAATTTATAATGCTATGCCGGTTGAAGGCGTTGAAAAGCTTGTTCAGTTCATGGCTGAATTTGAAAAAGAAAACAGCTGACACTTGATTTTTATTTTCAAAGAACCGATTTCTAAGCGTTCGGAATGATTCCGGGCGCTTTTTTTGTATGAATATTATTACAAAATATCGGATTTATTATATTTAACACGGATAAATTATATAAAAATTGCTTTATTTTTTATAGAATGAGAATTGGTAAATTTTACATTGAGGTGAAAATATGAGTAAACTGAAAACCAAGCTTGAACGCGGTATCGGAAAAATTGTAAACTCTGTCACAAACTCGGTTTCGCAAACCAGCGTTGCAGGAACCGGCGGTGAAACTTCAAGCGAAAACATGAGCAGACTTTGCCGTCAGCTCGGTGCCGAGGGAATTGTTATGCTTAAAAACGAAAACGGCTGTCTGCCGCTGACTAAAGACAGAGTGGTTTCCGTTTTCGGCAGAGTTCAAAAGGACTATTTCTATGTCGGCTACGGTTCCGGCGGCGATGTGAACGCACCGTATAAAGTCAGTCTCATTGACGGACTTCGTGCAAACGAAAACATCACGCTCAATGAAGAACTTGCCGCAGTTTATGAAAAATGGTCGAAAAAAAATCCCGTCTATAACGGCTATTGGGGTCATTGGCCGATGTGTTATGACGAGATGCCCGTTTCGGATTCGCTTGTTCAAAACGCTGCGAAAAAATCCGACACTGCCGTAATCGTGTTCGGCAGAGCCGCCGGCGAAGACAGGGAAAACACGCTGACCGAGGGAAGCTATTATCTGACCAAAACAGAAAAACAGCTTCTTGACAAGGTATGCCGTGCATTTGAAAAGGTTGTTGTTTTAATCAACAGCGGAAGCATTATGGATATGTCATGGATCAACAAATATGACAGTGTAATTTCCTCTTTGCTTTATGTCTGGCAGAGCGGAATGGAAAGCGGAAACGCCGTTGCCGATGTTCTTTCCGGTAAGGTGTCACCGAGCGGCAAACTTGCCGACACGATTGCAAAATCTTATGAAGCGTATCCGAGTTCAAAATTTTTCGGCGGCAAAAAATATAACGAATACACCGAAGACATCTATGTTGGTTACCGATTTTTTGAAACATTTGCAAAAAACAGTGTTCTTTATCCTTTCGGTTTCGGAAAAAGCTATACCGATTTTGATATTAAAGTTACTCAGACCAGACTTTCGGGCGATATTTGCAGTATTTTTGTCACCGTCAAAAACATTGGCGAAAAGTTCAGCGGCAAAGAAACCGTTCAGATTTATTTAAGCGCTCCGCAGGGAGCCTTGGGAAAGCCTTTGCGTGTGCTTGCGGCTTATGAAAAGACCAAGCTTCTCGCTCCCGGCGAAGAACAGAAACTCAAATTATCCTTTGATATCAAGGATTTTGCAAGCTTTGATGACAGCGGCGTTACCTCGCACAAAAATGCCTATGTTCTTGAAAAAGGCAACTATTCTGTTTATATCGGAACCGATGTACGCTCGGCACAGCTGTGCAAAACATTCTCAATCAGCGCTTTGAGAGTTGTTTCACAGCATGTTCAGGCAGCTGCGCCCGACCCGGCTCACCCGTTTGAAAGGCTTTGCGCAAAAGCACTGCCTTACGGTGCAATCAAAGGCGTGACGCAGGCTGTTCCGGTTATGCAAGAATCGCTCAGAGATAGAATTCTTTCCAATCTTCCGAAAACCATACCGCAGACAGACGATGTCGGCTATAAACTTTCCGATGTAAAAAGCGGTAAAATTACAATGGAAGAATTTGTCGCACAGCTTTCGTTCGATGAACTTGAAGCCATCACCCGCGGCGATTATACAATGGACAGCCCTCTCGGAGCCAAGGGAAATGCAGGCGCTTTCGGCGGTGTGCTCGAATCGCTTCGCAAAAAAGGTGTTCCCGCCACCATAACAACAGACGGTCCCTCCGGAATCAGACTGGCAAGCACCTGTTCTCTTCTTCCGAACGGAGCGGTACTCGCCTGCAGCTTCAACAGTGAGCTTATCAAAGAGCTTTATGCCGAACTCGGCAAAGAGATGAAAGAGCGCGGAAGCGATGTTCTTCTCGCTCCCGGCATGAATATACACAGAAACCCGCTTTGCGGAAGAAACTTTGAATATTTTTCGGAAGATCCGCTGTTGACGGGTCTGACTGCCTGCGCAGTTGTTGAGGGAATTCAGTCGCAGGGTGTTTCAGCCTGCCCGAAGCATTTTGCCTGCAACAATCAGGAAACGCTGCGAATTTATAATGATTCAAGAGTTTCGCAAAGAGCGCTTCGTGAAATTTATCTCAAGGGCTTTGAAATTGTTGTCAAAAAGGCAAAGCCGAAGAACATTATGACATCATATAACAAAATCAACGGCGTCTGGGGACATTATAATTATGACCTGTGTACCACAATACTGCGCGGTGAATGGGGCTATGAGGGGAATGTGATGACCGACTGGTGGATGCGTTCTTCAAAATCGCCGGAGTTTCCGAAAATTTCCGATCAGGGCTACCGTGTCAGAGCACAGGTTGATGTGCTGATGCCCGGCGGAGCACGCACCGGCAAGCGCAAGCCTGACGGAACGCTGAAAAAATCCTTCAAGGCAAAAGACGGCATCACTTTGGGCGAAATTCAAAGGAGCGCCATGAACGTTCTGAAGTTTGTTATGGATAAAATCGACTGATTGAAAAGTGACAGATAAACTTAAAACGGCTGCACCGAAAATGCAGCCGCTTTTTTTGTCATATTTTCAGAGATTATTTTGAAAGCAATGCTCTGTCGCTTGTGAATTCTGCACCGCTGACTTCCTCAAACTTGTGAAGAAGAATTTCAACCGTCAGATTTTTCTTTTCTTCACCGCCGATGTCAAGGATTATTCTGCCCTCGTGCATCATGATAAGGCGATTGCCGTAGTCAATAGCATTTTGCATATTATGCGTTACCATCATGGTGGTCAGCGAGTTTTCTCTGATGATTTTTTCGCTCAGCGCCAGAACCTTTGCCGATGTTTTCGGGTCAAGCGCCGCTGTGTGTTCATCAAGCAAAAGAAGCTTCGGCTTCTGAAGCGTCGCCATAAGAAGCGTCAGCGCCTGTCTCTGTCCGCCGGAAAGAAGTCCGACTTTTGAAGTCAGCCTGTCTTCAAGTCCGAGATCAAGACTTTTCAAAAGTTCCTTATAGCGCTCCTTATCCTTTTTTGGAATACCGTATTTCAGCGTTCTTCTTTGTCCTCTTTTTTCGGCAATGGCAAGGTTTTCAATAATTTCCATGTTGGCAGCGGTTCCGTTCATCGGATCCTGGAAAACTCTGCCGAAATATTTTGCCCTTTTGTGTTCGGGCATAGCCGTAACATCAATGCCGTCAACAACAATGGAGCCACGGTCAACAGGATATACACCCGTTATCATGTTCATGATTGTTGATTTACCTGCGCCGTTGCCGCCGATGATCGTTACGAAATCGCCGTCGTTCAAGGTTAAGTCAATGCCGTTCAAGGCTTTCTTTTCGTTAACCGTTCCGGGATTAAAGGTTTTATATACGCCTTTGATTTCAAGCATTCTTCACACCTCCGGCAACAGATTCTTTTTTGTTTTTGTTGGCGCCCATTTTTGCACTTGCTTTTGCTTTCCAGAAAGGTACGCCGAGGAAAATTGCAACAGCAACCGATGTGAACATTTTAAGGTCATTTGCATTCAGTCCGATGCGGATAACAAGGGTCTGAACAATATAATAAACCACGCCGCCGATTACAATTGCAACAAGCGTCAAAGCAAAGTTTCTGAAAATCTTTCCGAAAAGAACTTCACCGATGATGACAGCGGCAAGACCGATTACGATTGCGCCTCTGCCCATGTTGATGTCTGCAAAGCCCTGATACTGCGAAAGAAGTGCACCGGAAAGTGCAACAATTCCGTTTGAAAGAACAAGGCCGAAAACCTTGATTACATTTGTGTTGATTCCGTTTGCTCTTGCCATTGCAAGATTACAGCCCGTTGCACGAACGGAAGAGCCGATCTGAGTTCCGAAGAACCAATAAAGAATCAGAATGACCGCAACAGCAAAAATTGTTCCCACAATAAGAGACTTGGGAATGTTGCTCAGCGTAAGCATGAGGTTATATTTTCTGAAGTTTATTGCAAGGTTTGAATTGTTGTGCATTATGCGAAGATTAATTGAATAAAGCGCAAGCTGCGTCAGAATACCGGAAAGAATGGCGGGTATTCCGAACGCTGTATGAAACAAACCGGTAACAAGGCCGGTCAGACAGCCGGCAAGAAAAGCAATGAGTAAGCTTAAATAAAGATTGACACCTGAAGTTGTTAAAACAACAAACACCGCACCGCCCGTTGCCATTGAACCGTCAACGGTCAGATCGGCAATATCAAGAATTCTGAATGTGATGAAAACACCGATTGCCATAATACCCCAGATGATACCCTGAGCGGCGGCACCCGGTATTGCGTTTAAGAATGAGGCCATATTTTCACTCCTGTTAATACACAACCAAAGGGCGATAAGAACTCATGGCTCTTATCGCCGCACGGTTATTTAATGATTATTATAATTTAATTATTCTTCAGTGCTGATAGCTTCATAGTCATTGGGAATTGTAATCTTAAGAGCGTCTGCACGGTCTTTTACATATTCCTTTGTTACAGCAGGAGCATATTTGATTTCTGTTTCAGCGGGATCTGCGCCGTTAACAAGAATATCATAGGTTACTTCTGCAGTTGCAACACCGAGGTCATAATAGCTGATTGAAAGAGTTGCAAGTCCGCAGCCCTTGCAGATTCCCTCTTCACCTGCGATGATGGGGATGCCTGCCGGTTCGGCAACGTTGTTGATTACTTCTGTGCAGTCAGCAGCTTTGTTGTCGGTGGGGATATAGATTGCATCGCATTCGTCAACAGCCTTTGTTGCAACAGACTGAATGTCATTTGTGTCTGAGAAGGTGTATTCCTTTGTTGTTACGCCCTGATCAGCAAGATATTTTGCAATTTCAGTTGCCTGATATTTTGAGTTAGCTTCGCCAGAGCAATAGAGAATACCGATTGTTTTTGCTTCGGGGAGAAGTTCAGCGAACATAGCAGCCTGCTTGTCAAGAGGAGCAAGGTCAGATGTGCCTGTTACGTTCATGCCGGTTTTTCCTGCCCATTCGTCTGTGCTGATGTTAAGAGCAGTTGCGTAATCGGTTACAGATGTTCCGACGATGGGAATATCGGCAGTTGCATTAACGGCAGCCTGAAGAGCCGGTGTCGCATTAGCCATGATAAGGTCAACCTTTGAAGCGACAAACTGGTTAACGATTGTTGAGCATTTGTCGGTTTCGCCGGCAGCGTTCTGAAGATCGAATTTAACATGATCTTCGCCCATGAGCTCTGTCAGTCTCTTCTGGAAGCCTTCTGTTGCGGCGTCAAGAGCCGGATGCTGAGTGAGCTGGCAGATTCCGATGTTGTAAACCTTGCCTGCTTCGATTTCTTTTGTTACGAGTTCTGCTGCAGTTGTGTCTGCGGCAGTTGTGGTTTCGCCTTCAGCGGCTGTTGTTTCTGTTTCTACGTTATTGCTGCAAGCGGCAAATGTTGTGAACAGCAAAGCAACACAAAGGAGCACTGAAAGCAATTTCATTGCTTTTTTCATGATTTTTTACCTCCGTTTGATTTTGGAATTTAATGGTTTAAAGCATAAAATCTTTAAACTTCTAATATTTTATTACAAATTTGCTCAAAAGTCAATAGACCGATTACATCAGTTATGCACAAAATTCCAAGGCATTTTTTATATGTTTTGCCGATTGATTTTTTCGTAAGAAAACATATAAGAAACTTTTTAAAAATCTATGAAACCGAATTATCCGTTGTCCTTATTTCTTGCCTTATAGTAATTCATAAGACAGCCGTCAAGGATGATTTCTTTTTCGTCCTGCGTCAGACCTTTGACATAGAGCGTTATGTCCTCAACACCGTTTTTCGTGATGACCTTGGCAGGAATTTCTTCTTTTGCGTTTTTGATTGCCTCGCGGATTCCGGGCACATAAACATAATCGCCGTCACTGTAGTTAAACTCGGTGTCTTTGTCAATCGTGAACGGCAGAATGCCCCAGTTGATGCAGTTTGAACGGTATCTCTTGGTTGCGAATTCATAGCAGATGTTGGCAAAACCGCCGAGTACTTTCTGGCATGAAGCGGCCTGCTCACGGGCTGAACCGTCGCCGGGACGGTTTGCAAACACGCAGGAACCGAACTGAGTATGCTTTGCGGTTTCCTGTGCGTTATCCGTAACTTTTGAAAGAACATCAATGACTTCCGCCGAAGAATTGTTCTCTCTTCTGAGCGCCTCCTGAGCGGCAACAGCCTTTGCACGCGGTACATACTGCGGCTCACGGCGGGAAAGAGCAAATTCGGAAAGTCGAAGCGGATTGGAACGATAGCTTGAGGTTTCGCCCGAGGGGATCAGCTCATCGGTTGTTGTAACATCATCATGAAGCACGCAGGCAAGCTTGACAAGAAGATTTTCTTCAAGCTCATACATTGCCGGCCAGTCGGTGATGTTCGGACCGAGCTTGAGTTCATAATCGCTCTGAGCCTTGCCGAAGCCGTTATAAACACGCTTGTCATAAACACCCTTTTCAAAGGTATAGGTATGGTCATATTCGGGAATTTCAACATCGGTTGCGGCGGTAAGCACACCTTTATTAAGAGCTGTTGCGGCAATTGAACGTGAATCAACAAGCGCAACACCCGAAAGCTGACCTTCGCCGGGCTTGCTTCCCTCTCTGTTGGGGAAGTTTCTTGTTGTGTGTCTGATGGAAAGACCGTTGTTTGCCGGAACATCACCTGCGCCGAAGCACGGACCGCAGAAGCAGGGCTTAAACACTGCGCCCGCTTCAAGAAGCTTGCCCTGAACGCCGTTTCTGATAAGTGCAAGGTTAACGGGCACACTTGACGGATAAACAGAAAGTGAGAAATAGCTGTCACCGGTTGAATGACCGTCAAGAATTGCCGCCGCTTCGCAGATGTTTTCAAACATACCGCCGGCGCAGCCTGCAATAACACCCTGATCAACATGAATCTGACCGTCTTTCGCCTTGTCATAAAGCCTGAAATCAACCTTTGCGCCGAACTGAGCCTTTGCGGCTTCTTCCACCTCTTTGAGAATGGACGGATTTGCCTGAAGCTCATGAATTGTGTAAGCGTTCGACGGGTGAAACGGCAGAGCGATCATGCTTTCGATTTTTGAAAGGTCAATCTTAACTGCCATATCATAATAAGCCGCCTGACCGGGTCTGAGCTGTTTGTAATCATCGGGACGACCGTGAGTGGTATAGAAATCCTTGACCTTTTCATCTGTCTGCCAGATGGAAGAAAGGCAAGCTGTTTCGGTTGTCATAACGTCAATACCGATTCTGAAATCCATGCTGAGATTTTTTACGCCCGGACCGACAAATTCAAGAACCTTGTTTGTCACAAGACCTTCTTTGAACACCTTGCCGCAAAGAGCAATTGCAACGTCGTGAGGACCGATGCCCTTTTTCGGTGCGTTTTCAAGATATACCATAACAACCTCGGGTGCGTTGATATCCCAGGTGTTTCTCAGAAGCTGTTTGACAAGCTCGGGGCCGCCCTCGCCGACTGCCATGGTTCCTAAAGCACCGTAACGGGTGTGGCTGTCTGAGCCGAGAATCATGTTGCCGCATTTTGCCATCATTTCACGGGCGTACTGATGAATGACCGCCTGATTGGCAGGAACATAAATTCCGCCGTATTTTTTTGCTGCGGAAAGTCCGAAAACATGGTCGTCCTCGTTGATTGTTCCGCCGACTGCACAAAGACTGTTGTGGCAGTTTGTCAGCGCATAGGGAATCGGGAATTCTTTCAGTCCGCTGGCTCTTGCCGTCTGAATAATGCCGACATAGGTAATGTCGTGAGAAAGCATGGAGTCAAAACGAATCTGCATTTTGCCCTGCGTTTTGCTTATGTTGTGGTTTTTGAGGATACCGTAAGCGATGGTATCGTCTTTTGTGCCGGGAGTAATTCCCATCTGAGCAAGCTGCTTCTTTTGCTCTTCGGGGTTGCCGTCAATGATTTTTTCACCGTCAACGAGATAAACTCCGTGGTTAATTACGTCGATCATAAAAATCTTCCTTTCATCTTAGCTTTTTATCTTAATTATATATATTAACCTTATTCATAACTGAAATTATCGCCTGTAAACGCTGTTGATTTCTCTGAAATAGGCTTCGTCAATGCTGTCGAGTGCTTCTTTGCTCATTCTGAACGTCCAGTTGTCGTCGCTTGTTCCGGGCGTGTTCATTCTTGCATCTTTTCCGAAGCCGCACATATCCTGAACGGCAACAATTGCCGTATCGGCACTGCTTCGCCAGACCGCTTCAATCACTGCTCTGCACGAGCCGCTGTGTGAACCGCCATGTCCCCAGTCGTTGCCGCCGAAGCAGCAATAGCGAAGCGCAAAGTCTCTTTCTTGCGGTGAAGCTTCCCAAAGCCAGCCGAGAATGGTGTTGTTGTCATGCGTTCCGACATAGGCAACGCAGTTTTTCGGATAATTATGCGGAAGATGGGTGCTGTCGCTGTTCGGGTCAAAACCGAACTGAATCACCCTCATGCCGGGAAACTGCGTATCTTCAAGCAGTTTGACAACATCTTCGCCGAACGAGCCGAGATCCTCTGCAATAATATCCGCCTCGGGCAGTTCTTTTTTTACGGCTGAAAACAGCTTCATGCCCGGACCTGTTTTCCATTTGCCGTTTTTGGCGGTTTCGCTGTCGGCGGGTACTGCCCAATAGGAGGCAAAGGCTCTGAAATGGTCAATTCTGACTCTGTCATAAAGCTTTAAGGAATGGCGAAGTCTTTGAATCCACCATTTGTAGCCGTCTTTTTCCATTTTATCCCAATCATAAAGCGGATTGCCCCAAAGCTGACCGTCCTGAGAAAAATAATCGGGCGGAACGCCTGCAACCTCATCGGGTGCAAGCGAATCAGGATTGATTTTGAAAAGCTCCCGGTTGCTCCAGACGTCAACGCTGTCGTGACTTACATAAATCGGCATATCACCGAGAACGGAAACATTTTTGCTGTTTGCATATTCCTTGAGCGTTCGCCACTGAGTGAAAAACACATACTGAACAAAGGTGTAAAATTCTGTTTCTTCTTTGAATTCATCAGCTGCTTTCACTGCACTTTCATATCGTGCAAATTTTTCTTCCCACTGCCACCACGGCTTTTGGTCATGGCGGTCTTTAAGCGTCATAAAAAGAGCATAATCTTTGACCCATGGATTTTGCTTTTCAAAAATTGCAACAAGTGCTTTGGTATCGTCACCGCTATTATGAAAAGCTTTTTTCAAACAGGCAAGCCTTTTTTCAAGAGCAAAGGCATTGTCGGCACGGTAAACAGAGCCGCTGTATTCGTTTTCAAGAACATCAGCATGGCTGATAAGTCCCTCGCTTTCAAGCTGTCTCGGGTCAATAAGCGCAGGATTTCCGGCAAACGCACTGACCGAGCAATATGGCGAAGATGCAAAATCAACATGACCGAGTGGCAAAACCTGCCACGTTTTAAACGCCATATTTGAAAGCTTATCGGCAAATGCATACGCTTCTTTTCCCATAACACCGCAGCCGAAAGGTCCGTTTAAAGATGTAATATGCAGCAATACACCTGCATTTCTTACATTTTTCATTTTTATGACCATTCCTTTCCTTAGTCACAAAAGTGTAATGAATAGTTTATAATTAATTTTGCCGCAGGCAAAATCACCGCACCTCTTCACTTTTCACTCTTACTTCTTACTTTAAGTTTGAATTCATTCAAACTTTTCTTCCTTTTTTATAAATTGCCCGAAAAGGCATAAGAATTTTATTATTATACAACAATCAGCGAGAATAATAATTCGCAATTATAAATTAAAATCGAATTAGAAACAATTTACACCCTCTGTTTCTGCCCTCTGAACGTCGATAGGCGAAACTGCACAAAGTGTTCGACAAATTGTGCAGAAAAGTTGTACAAATAAACATTCGATTTTTTGTACAAAGTGTTGACAAATGCTTTTTTATGTGTATAATTAAAGCATAGATGGCAACGAGGTCACCGATAGACTTCGTTGCCCTTTTTTTATTTCAAAAATTCTTTTTGGAGGAGATAAATTATGAGCAAAATTCCCGAACTTTTCGGCAGCATGGTGTTTGACAACGCCACAATGAAAGAAAGATTGCCGAAGGAAACCTACAAATCTTTGATGAAAACCATTGAGGACGGAAAGCATCTTGATCTTGCAGTTGCCAACGTTGTTGCAAACGCAATGAAAAACTGGGCAATCGAAAAAGGTGCAACCCACTTTACCCATTGGTTCCAGCCGATGACAGGTGTTACGGCAGAAAAGCATGACAGCTTCATTTCACCGACACCCGACGGCAGTGTCATCATGGAATTTTCCGGCAAAGAGCTTGTCAGAGGCGAACCCGATGCTTCTTCTTTCCCGTCAGGCGGACTTCGCGCAACCTTTGAAGCAAGAGGCTATACCGCATGGGATCCGACCTCTTATGCTTTCATAAAAGACGGCACTCTTTGCATTCCCACAGCTTTCTGTTCCTACGGCGGCGAAGCTCTTGACAAAAAGACTCCGCTTCTTCGTTCCATGGAAGCCATCAACAAACAGGCACTTCGTGTTCTCAAGCTTTTCGGCAACGAAGATGTGACATCGGTTAAGACAACCGTCGGCCCCGAACAGGAATATTTCCTCATTGATGAAAAGCTTTATAATCAGAGAAAAGATCTTATCTATACAGGCAGAACCCTTTTCGGTTCAAAGCCGCCGAAAGGTCAGGAACTTGACGACCATTATTTCGGCTCAATCAAAACCAGAGTTGTTGAATACATGAAAGACCTTGATGAAGAGCTTTGGAAACTCGGCATTCTTGCCAAAACAAAGCACAACGAGGTTGCTCCCGCTCAGCACGAGCTTGCTCCGATTTTTGCAACAACCAACATTGCAACCGATCACAACCAGCTTACAATGGAAATTATGAAAAAGGTTGCGCAAAAGCACGGTCTTGTTTGCCTGCTTCATGAAAAACCGTTTGCAGGCGTTAACGGCAGCGGCAAGCACAACAACTGGTCCATTTCAACCAACACCGGCGTAAACCTTCTTGAGCCGGGCGACACACCTTATCAGAACGCTCAGTTCCTGCTTTTCCTTTGCGCTGTTATCAAAGCAGTTAACGAATATCAGGATCTTCTTAGAATCAGTGTTGCTTCTGCTTCCAACGACCACCGTCTCGGTGCAAACGAAGCTCCTCCGGCTGTTATTTCCATTTTCCTCGGAACAGAGCTTACCGATATTCTTCACGCAATCGACTGCGACACAGCCTATGACCCGAAAGAAAAAGAAGCGCTTAAAATCGGCGTTCATGTTCTTCCGAAGTTTCCGAAAGACACAACAGACCGCAACAGAACTTCACCGTTTGCTTTCACAGGTAACAAGTTTGAATTCCGTATGCTCGGTTCACAGTCTTCCATTGCCGGAACAAACATTGTTCTTAATACAGCAGTTGCGGAAGAACTCAAGCAGTTTGCCGACGAACTTGAAAATGCCGAAGATTTCGGCAGTGCGCTTCATGCACTTATCAAGAGAACAATTGCCGAAAACAAAAACATCATCTTCAACGGCAACGGCTATGATGACGCATGGATTGAAGAAGCAACAACAAAAAGAGGTCTTCTCAACCTCAAATCAACTCCCGATGCTCTTCCCCATTTTGTTGACGAAAAGAATGTTAAGCTTTATACTTCTCACAAAGTTTTCACAGAATCCGAGATGTATGCAAGACACGAGATTCACTTTGAAAGCTATAACAAGCACATTCACATTGAAGCACTGACAATGGTTGACATGGCAAGTAAGGATATTCTTCCGGCTGTCACAAAATATACAAAACAGCTCAGCGACAGCGTTGTTGCCAAGAAGTCCGCTTTGCCCACAGCCACCTGCAAATATGAAGAATCCGTCATTGAAAAGCTTTCGACCCTTTCTGCTGAAATTTATGCAAAACTCGGAAAGCTTGAAGAAACAATTGCTCAATCTGAAGCAATTGACGATGAACAGAAGCTTTCACGCTTCAGCCATGATGTTCTGCTTGCAGCCATGGAAGACCTCAGAGCATCTGTTGATGCAGCCGAAGAAATCACTTCCTCGGAATACTGGCCCTATCCGTCATACGGTGAAATGCTTTTCAGCGTTAAATAATTTGTTCTCTTCTTATTTCCGTTTTTCATATATTTATCTCTTCAAAGGCTGCCGTGAACCTTTCCTTAGCGGCAGCCGCGCAAACAACAGCCTTTTCAAAAGGCGATCATAATATAAAGGCGATGACAAAGAGAAGTAGCGCCGTCCTCTTTTGGCAGTGAGCGGGAGACAGTGAAAACCCCGTGAAAATGACAGCGTGAATAACACTTTCGAGCCGCAATCCGAAAACATGAAATCCAATTTTTGCCGACTGTCATAATGACTGCCGGCATATTGGGGTATAATGCCGGTAGGTGCGCCGTTTTCCGCGTTAAGGAAACAAGAGTGATCTGCATTTTATTTATGCGGATAATTCAGGTGGTACCGCGAGAGACAACTGCTCGTCCTGAAAAGGGATTGTTGCAGTTGTCTTATTTTATTTTTCATCCGCTTTTTTGCGGATAATAACAGGAGGTTACACTTTTATGTGTTCAATAATGACTTGTGAGGGCAAAGAACTGCCCCTTGAAGAATTTCAAAAAGGCTTTGACAAAACAATCAGCCGCGGCCCGGATATGTCAAAAATCATTGAGACTCAAAACGGTATTCTCGGCTTTCACCGTCTTGCAATCATGGGACTGAACGAATGCGGCATGCAGCCGTTTTCACTTCACGGAAACTATCTTGTCTGTAACGGCGAAATTTATTGCTTCCGTCCGATAAAAAAAGAACTGGAAAAGGAATATACCTTTGTCAGCGATTCTGACTGTGAAATTCTGCTTCCGATGTATGAGAAATACGGTCTTGATATGTTTAAAATGCTTGATGCGGAATTTGCTCTTGTCATTTATGACGGCAAAAAGAAATCCTATATCGCCGCCCGTGACCCGATCGGAATCCGCCCGCTGTTTTACGGAAAAACAAAAAGCGGCGCCATGATGTTTGCAAGCGAAGCAAAAAACCTTGTCGGTCTGACAGATAAGGTTATGCCTTTCCCGCCGGGACATTATTATGCAGACGGCAAATTCACCTGCTATTGCGACATCACAAAGGTTGAAAAGGTCAACACCGAAGATGACCTTGAAACAATCTGCAAAAACATTCATGACAAGCTTGTCAAAGGCATTGAAAAACGCCTTGATTCAGACGCACCTGTCGGCTTTCTTCTCAGCGGCGGTCTTGATTCCTCGCTTGTCTGCTCCGTTGCCGCAAAGCTTTCGGATAAACCGATCAAAACCTTTGCAATCGGTATGAGCGAAGACGCAATCGACCTGAAATATGCAAAAGAGGTTGCCGATTACATCGGAAGCGACCACAAGGAAATCATCATCAACAAAGACATTGTCATTTCTTCTCTTGAAGAGGTTGTCAGCATTCTCGGAACTTATGACATCACAACAATCCGTGCAAGCATGGGTATGTATCTTATCTGCAAAGCCATTCATGAGCAGACGGATCTGCGTGTTCTTCTGACGGGTGAAATTTCCGATGAACTTTTCGGCTATAAATACACGGACTTTGCGCCGAGCGCAGAAGAATTCCAGAAAGAAGCCGTCAAACGTGTTCATGAACTTCACATGTATGATGTTCTACGTGCAGACAGATGCATTTCGGTAAACTCCTTGGAAGCCAGAGTTCCTTTCGGCGACCTTGATTTTGTCAAATATGTTATGGCGATTGACCCACAGAAGAAGCTCAACACCTACGGCAAAGGCAAATATCTGCTTCGCCATGCTTTTGAGGGTGATTATCTTCCCCATTCCATTCTTTACCGTGAAAAAGCCGCTTTCAGCGATGCTGTCGGACATTCAATGGTTGACTACCTCAAGGAATATGCCGAAAGCCTTTATACAGATGCTGAATTTGAAGAAAAGAAAGCGAAATATACGTTTGCTCAGCCGTTCACAAAAGAATCTCTTCTTTACAGAGAGCTTTTTGAAAAATATTATCCCGGTCAGGCAGAAATGGTTGTTGATTTCTGGATGCCGAACAAGTCCTGGGAAGGCTGCAATGTTAACGATCCGTCTGCCCGTGTTCTTAAAAACTACGGCGCAAGCGGCTGCTGATTGAAAAGAACTCCGTCCACGGGCGGAGTTTTTTTAGTTTGGAGGTATTATCAGTGTGGAGCGTATATGAGTTTGGAGTTTGGAGTTTGGAGTGTGGAGTTATTCTCCATACATTCTGCTGAAAATTTTAACAGAGTTCCTGATTATAAATACTTAAAATGATGTTAACTTATCATTATATAACATTTTAACTGTTGGAGTAATTCTGCTGCTTTGTGCGGACAAGGCACGTCGTGTACCTATTGCACAAAACTTTAAAATGAGGTTAACTCCAAACTCCAAACTCCACACTCCACACTGATAAAAACTCCACACTCCACACTCCACACTCCAAACTCCACACTGATAAAAACTCCACACTGTTATAAAACTTTCCTCTCCCTGTTGATTTATTGACGCTTTTGGGGTAAAATTATGATAGGTATGTTTACATTGATTGCAAAATGCCTGTTTTATCAAATTATCGGGTTTTAACGGTGAAACTATATGAAGCTTATCACTTTAAAAAATAATCTTCGCATAATCCTTGACAAGCGTGACGATCTGCGCTCGGCAACCGTGGGTGTCTGGGTGGCAAGCGGCTCACGCTATGAAAACGAAAACAACAACGGAATATCTCATTTCATCGAACATATAGTTTTCAAGGGCAGCAAAACAAGAACTGCTTTTGAAATTGCCGAGGGTATGGACGAAATCGGTGCTCAGGTCAACGCCTCCACAACAAAAGAATACACTTTCTTTTACACAAAAGCGCTTGATTATCAGATTATCCGTGCCGCCGATATTCTTTTCGATATGATAAAAAATCCTGCCCTTTCTCAAAGCGATATCGACACGGAAAAAGGCGTCATCTGTGAAGAAATTGCCATGTGCGAAGATGACCCGTCCGATGTCTGCTATGAAATCAACGAAACCGCTCTTTTTGCCTCTTCTCCTCTTTCGCTTCAGATTCTCGGAAGTCGGGAAAGCATCTCCAAACTTCAAAAAAGCGATTTTGAAGAATATATGAAAAAAATGTATGTTCCCGAAAGAACGGTTGTCGGAATCAGCGGTAACTTCGTCGAAGAAGAAATCCTCATCAAAATCAAGGAATATTTTGAAAAGGATGAAAATACCTCTTTTCCGCTGACCGAAGCCGAAGTTCCTTTCAATTCATGCTTTACCCTTTCAAATCAGGATTTTGAACAGACGCACATTATGCTTTGTTTTCGGGGTGTTGCGATTGAAAGCGTGGATTTATACCCGCTTCAGGTTTGCATGTTCATTCTCGGAAACGGAACCTCTTCCCGTCTGAATCAGCGTATCCGTGAACAGCTTGGTCTGGTTTATGACATAAGCTCGTGGCTTGCACGCTATCTCGGCGGCGGCTACATTGCCGTTTCCATGAGTCTCTCGCCCGCGTCCGAAGAAAAAGCAGTCCGGGAAACATGCAAAATTATTTCCGGTTTTGCAGACAGCATTACGGAAAAAGAAATCTCCGTTGCTAAAGAAAAGCTGATTGCAAGCCTGATTATGAGCCGTGAACAACCGCAATCCAAGCTTTCTTCTTTCGGTTACAGTCAGCTGATGCTTTCCAAATTCATTGAGGACGATACGATTATTGAAAGTATCAGAAAAATCACCCTTGATGAAGTCAAAAATACGGCGAAAAAATATCTCGATCTTAAAAACACCTCCTTCACCGCTGTGGGCAAGGTTAAAGACGAAAAATTTTACCGCGATATTATAAATTGTTATATTAATACAGAGGAATAAAAATGAATACCTTTAAAACAGCAAAAAAAATTGTCGTTAAGGTGGGAACCTCCACCCTTACATATGAAACAGGTAAAACAAACATCAGGCGCATGATGAAGCTTTGCAGTGTTCTTGCGGATCTTCACAACAGCGGTATTGACGTTGCCCTTGTGACCTCGGGCGCAATCGGCGTCGGCGTCGGAAAGCTCGGACTTTCCCAAAAGCCGAAGGATATTCCTGGCAGACAGGCGGCGGCAACGGTCGGTCAGTGCGAACTGATGTTCATGTATGACAAATTCTTTGCGGAATACGGTCAGAAGGTCGGTCAGCTTCTTGTCACAAAAAGCGACTTTGAAAACACAGAAAGAAAACAAAACCTTTCAAACACCTTTGAAAAGCTTTTTGAATACGGCGCAATCCCCGTCATCAACGAAAACGACAGCGTTGCAACGGAAGAAATTGTTTTCGGCGACAACGACAGCCTTTCCGCCATTGTTGCAAAACTCATCGGTGCAGACGGTCTGATTATTCTGACGGACACGGACGGACTGTTTGATTCCAACCCGAACGAAAACCCCGACGCAAGACTGATTCCGGTTGTTGACAAAATTGACAACCGCATCATTTCCATCTGCGGCGGCGCAGGAACAAACCGAGGAACCGGCGGCATGGTCACAAAAATTCATGCGGCGCAAATTGCAACCGACGCCGGAATACCCACAGTCGTTATGAACGGCTCTGCCCCGCAGGATATTTATAAACTGATTGACGGCAGACAGTGCGGAACTTTATTTTGCGCAAAAAAATGAGAAAGGAAGGTTTGCAAAGCGTGAGATTAAAGCTTTTGTAAACTACGGCAATTATTATGCTTGAACAACTCGGAATAAATGCAAAAAAAGCACAGAGGATTCTTATGTCGGCAGGCACCTTGCAAAAAAACAAGGCACTTGAAAGCATTGCCGACGCACTGATTCAAAACAGCGGCTACATAATTGAGCAAAACAAAATTGATCTTCAAAACGGCAAGGAAAACGGCATGAGCAGCTCAATGCTTGACAGGCTCTCTCTTGATGAAAAACGTATTGAAGCCATTGCAAATGCCGTTCGTGAAATTGTTTTTCTTGATGATCCGGTCGGAAAAGTGCTTTCGGGCAGTGTTCGCCCGAACGGATTGAAAATTGAAAAAGTCAGCGTTCCGCTCGGCGTTGTTGCCGTCATTTATGAAGCAAGACCGAATGTGACCGCCGATGCGGCTTCGCTTTGTCTGAAAGCCGGAAACTGCGTGATTCTGCGAGGCGGAAAAGAAGCGATTCATTCAAACACGGCAATTGCCGGGGTGATGCGCAAAGCGATTGAAAAAAGCGGACTTCCCGCCGACTGTGTTCAGCTTGTAAGCGACACTTCAAGGCAATCGGCGCAGGAGCTTATGAAAATGAACAAATATGTTGATGTGCTGATTCCCAGAGGCGGTGCAGGGCTTATCAATGCCTGTGTTCTCAATTCAACCGTTCCCGTCATTGAGACCGGAACGGGCAACTGTCACATTTATGTTGATGAATTTGCAAACCTTGAAATGGCAGCTGAGGTCATTTATAATGCAAAGGTTTCAAGACCGTCGGTATGCAACGCCTGCGAAAGCCTTGTGATTCACGAAAAGGTGCTCAAAAAAGCCCTGCCGATGATTAAAGAGAAGCTCGACACGGCAAATGTGCTCATTCATGCCGACGAAAAAGCCGCCGCTGTAATCGACGGCACAGTTCCTGCAACCGAAGAGGACTTCGGCAAGGAATATCTCGGCTATGAAATCAGTGTTAAAACCGTTTCGGACATTGATGAAGCCATCGAACATATTATGAAATACACAACCGGCCACAGCGAATGTATCATCACCGAAAGCTATGAAAACAGCCGGAAGTTCCAAACGCAGATTGATGCGGCGGCGGTCTATGTCAACGCTTCAACCCGTTTTACCGACGGCGGAGAATTCGGCTTCGGCGCAGAAATCGGTATTTCAACGCAAAAGCTTCATGCAAGAGGTCCTTTGGGACTTGCACAGCTTACCACCGTTAAATATCTGATAAGCGGTGACGGTCAGATCAGATAAGGAGACAAAGAGATGAAAGAAGAAAAAAAATCACGCAAGACCTTAAATTACATAGTCGGCTTTATTGTAATTGCACTTGTTGCCGTCGGAATTGTCAGCATCGTGATGTTTTGCGCCGGAAAAATCAGCTCTCAGAAAAAAATTGCCGACAACGCAAAGCTTAATGAATACAAGCAGTTTATAACGCCCGTCATCATGAATGACCCCGATACCTTTGACGATGTTTCATCGGCGAACAAAAGTCAGCTGACAGCAATTGCAATCTGGGCAATTCTTGATGCAAACTCTGACCCCGACAAATACGAATATTCAGACAGCGGTATGCTCATCCCGCAAAAGGATGTTGAAGAAAAATTCAAGGAGCTTTTCGGTCCCGATGTCAGTGTCACGCACGAAACCGTTGACGGCGGCGGAATTGAGTTTAAATACAGCGAAAAGAAAAGCTGCTATGTGATTCCGATTACCGGCATCACGCCGATTTATACACCAAAGGTTACCGAAGCGGACGAAAAAGGCAACAGCATCACGCTCACGGTCGGCTATCTTGCCGGTGAGGACTGGACGCAGGATTCAAAGGGCAACATGGTCGAACCTGAGCCTGCAAAATATGTGAAAATCACGCTTCATAAGACCGATAAAAACAGCTATTATGTTGCGTCAATTCAGGCAATCAATCAATAAAAAATTCACCGGGACAACAAAAATCCCGGTGATATTTTTTGCTCATTTAATTCTTATCGCTTCACTGCTTTCCATATCGCCGAAGCGGAACTTTTCAAAGGTGATGCCGTTTGCGTTTTCAGCGTCAACGGCGCAGGAATAAGCTTCATCAGGCTCAATTGCGGCTTCGCAGTTATCAAACGAAACACCGTGCGCATTTCTGATAAAGAAGCAGGAATTTTTCACTTTTTCAATTCCGAAATCAATGCAGGGTCTCAGGTCATACATGGCACATGGCCATTTTGTGCTTTTTGAAAGCGTGACATTGACCTTTTCAAAGCTGACGTTCTCAATCGGGTTATCCTTGCTTGAAAAAAGCAGAACGCCGTTTTCACCCTTGCAGGTGATGTTGAAAAAGCGGATATTTTTCACACTGCCGCATTTTGTGTTTTCGTCACGGCGAAGCGAGGTGATGCTGATCGGCTCAGCCGTCCCCCACCAATCACAGCAAAAGTGCCTTGTTTCAATTATGATGTTGGAATAGGATACATTTTCAACATTTCCGCAGTCACGAACCTGAATGGAAAGACCGCGGTTGCTTTTTGAAATGATGCAGTTGTCAACAATGATATTTTTAAAATTGTTGATTCCCTCCGTGCCGATTTTGATTGCCGCCGAGGTTGAAATGAGCGTACAGCCTGTGATGATGATGTTTTTGCATTCGCCGTATTCGCTGTTGCCTTTTGAATTTTTCAGGCAGATGCAGTCGTCGGCACATTCAATGTGACAGCCCTCAATTCTCACATTGGTGCAGTGGTCGGGGTCAATTCCGTCGCTGTTTGCAACATCAAGCGGATTCAATATACGGATTTTTGAAATGAGAACATCATCGCAGCCTGCCGGGTGAAGCGTCCAGAACGGAGCATTTTTAATCGTGATGTCTCTTACGGTGATATGATTGCTTTTTTCGATATAGATCACCGTCGGGCGAGGATAAAAATTGCCGGTTACATAATACTCGCTTTTTCTTTCAACAAAAGCATAGCAGTTTGCATCAATTTCACCGCCGCCGCTGATTGAAGCGCCGTCGGCTTCAAAGCCGTAAATAAACGCAAAAGACGGCTTTCCCGTCACGGGATTTCCAACAAGAGCGGTCTTTGGGTCGTTGATGGTTTCGCAGGGACGAAAATATTTTTCAATTTTATCTGTCGCCTTGAGCACTGCGCCTTTTTGAATATAAAGCTCAACGTTCTTTTTAAGCACAACAGAGCTGCTGAAAAATATGCCGCCGTCAAGCACGACCCTGCTGCCGCCGTTTTCAAAGCAGCAGTCAATTGCCTTTTGAATTGCCGACGAATCATCGGTTTTTCCGTCTGCGAGTGCGCCGAAATCTTTTACGTTGTATTCTTTCATTTTCACTTGTTGCCTTGTGTTATTTTTCAGCAAGGCTTTCCTTTCTGTGAATTTAACTTCAAAAACGCCCCTTGCCGAGCCGACATGGGGCGTATTCATTTTTATTTTGCTGTCCGGATTCCTATTAATTTAAGCAGGAATGAAAGTACCTGTTTGATGAAAGCAGTAAATGTCGAAAGGACACTGTCTGAACTTTCCTCATCTGAAAGTGTCACACCTTCGGTAAGTGATCTGTATTTTCCTTCCGAGCGGACATTTTCAATGAACTGCGGATAGCGGCTGTCGGTGTGAACATCAACAGGTTCATCACTTGTCACAACCCAGACCGCAAGCTCACCGCTGAGCTGACCTTTTGAAAACTCAACATGGGTCATGTTCTTGATTACCCATGTGTTTTCCGGAAG
>JBJEOJ010000203.1:0-5840 GCA_051880655.1 Acutalibacteraceae bacterium
GAAAATTTGTGCCTGACTGCGGACACGGCACGCCGTGTCCCTACCATAATCTGTTCTTTAAATTAATAATCAGGAGCTTTGTTAAAATTTTAAGCAGATGAGGTTAACTCCACACTCCACACTCCAAACTCCACACTGATAAAAACTCCAAACTGATATACACTCCAAACTCCACACTAATATAAAGGAGGAAAATGATGAACAGCGAAAACAAAATCCCTTTCAGAGGTACTCCGAAGCAGGAGCAGCAGCTGAAAAAAGTCATTGAAAAACACAAGGATCAACCCGGCGGACTGATGCCGGTGCTTCAGCAGGCGCAGGAGATTTACGGCTATCTCCCCGTTGAAGTTCAGCAAATGGTTGCCGACGGCATGGGCGTTCATTTGAGCGAGGTTTATGGCGTTGCAACCTTTTATTCGCAATTTTCTCTCACACCGAAAGGTGAGCACGTCATCAGCGTCTGCCTCGGAACCGCCTGCTATGTGAAAGGCGCAGACAAAATTCTTGCCGCAATTGAAGAAGAACTCGGAATCAAAACGGGCGAATGTACCCCCGACGGTAAATTTTCAATTGAAGCGTGCCGCTGTCTCGGTGCGTGCGGTCTTGCCCCGGTCATGACCATTGACGGCGAGGTTTACGGAAAATGTACGCCGGAAAGTGCCGTTGTCATTGTCAGATCCTATGCCCAAAAGGAGGAATAAGCAAATGAACATGACGATTGAAAAACTGAACGAAATTCAAAAGAAAAACCAAGAGCTTGTCATGGTCAGAAAGCTGATTGCCGAAAAAGGCGAAGAGCTTGCTTCTCACAGCAAATACCGCAAGCAGATTCTTGTCTGCGGCGGCACAGGCTGCACCTCTTCGGGCAGTCAGAAGGTTATCAAAGCTCTTGAAAGCGAAATCAAAGAAAAAGAGCTTGACGATGTTCTGATTGTGAAAACAGGCTGTTTTGGTCTTTGTGCGCTCGGTCCCGTTGTTATCGTTTATCCCGAGGGTGCTTTTTACAGCCAGACAACGCCCGAGGGTGCAAAACGCATTATTGACGAACACATCATCGGCGGCAAGGTATGCAAGGATCTTCTTTATGCCGAAACCGTTCACGAGGACGGCAGCATCATTCCGCTGAGCGAAACGATGTTCTATAAAAAGCAGATGAGAATCGCGCTGAAAAACTGCGGCGTAATCAACCCCGAAAACATTGAAGAATACATCGCACTTGACGGCTATAAGGCACTTCATAAGGTGCTTACCTCCATGAGCCAGGACGAAGTTATTGATGTCATGCTTGCTTCCGGGCTTCGCGGCAGAGGCGGCGCAGGCTTCCCCACCGGTAAAAAATGGGCTTTTGCAAAAGCTTCACAGGGCGACATCAAATATGTTTGCTGCAACGCCGACGAGGGCGACCCGGGCGCATTCATGGACAGATCAATCCTTGAGGGTGACCCGCATGCTGTGATTGAAGCGATGGCAATTGCCGCTTATACAATCGGAGCAAGTCAGGGCTATATCTATGTCAGAGCCGAATATCCGATTGCGGTTGAAAGACTTGAAATCGCTCTTTCCCAGGCAAGAAAATACGGTCTTTTAGGCAAGAACATTTTCGGCACGGGTTTTGATTTTGACATTGAAATCCGTCTTGGCGCAGGTGCTTTCGTCTGCGGCGAGGAAACCGCACTGATGACCTCAATTGAGGGTAAAAGAGGCGAGCCTCGTCCGCGTCCTCCGTTCCCTGCAGTCAAGGGTCTTTTCGGAAAACCGACGGTTCTGAACAATGTTGAAACCTATGCAAACATTGCGCAGATCATTCTCAACGGCGCAGACTGGTATTCCTCCATCGGCACCGAAACCTCAAAAGGCACAAAAGTGTTTGCTCTCGGCGGCAAAATTACCAATGTCGGTCTTGTTGAAGTTCCGATGGGCACAACGCTTCGTGAAATTATTGAAGAAATCGGCGGCGGAATTCCGAACGGCAAAAAATTCAAGGCTGCACAGACGGGCGGTCCGTCCGGCGGCTGTATTCCCGCTTGCCACATTGACATTCCCATCGACTATGAAAGCCTTTCGCAAATCGGCTCTATGATGGGCTCGGGCGGACTGATCATCATGGATGAGGACACCTGCATGGTGGATATTGCAAAATTCTATCTTGAATTTACCTGCGATGAATCATGCGGCAAATGTTCACCCTGCCGAATCGGAACAAGAAGACTGCTTCAGCTTCTTGAAAAAATCACCACCGGTCACGGCGAACCTCAGGACCTTGAAAAAATTGAAGAGCTTGCCTCTCACATGAAAGTTTCCTGCCTTTGCGCTCTCGGTCAGACTGCTTCAAACCCCGTTGTTTCAACGCTTAAATATTTCCGTGAAGAATATATCGAACACATTGAAGAAAAAATCTGCTCCGCAAAGAAGTGCAAGGATTTAATCCGCTATTCGGTTGACGCCGCAAAATGCAAGGGCTGCACGCTTTGCGCAAAGAACTGTCCTGCCGGAGCAATCAACGGTGCAATCAAACAGCCGCACGTCATAGACCACAGCAAATGCATCAAATGCGGTTTGTGCATGAACAACTGTAAGTTTAATGCAATCATCAAGCAGTGAGGTGAGAGACGATGAAAAAAATGATTAATCTTAAAATTAACAACATACCGGTAACCGTTCCCGAGGGAACAACCATTCTTCAGGCGGCAAAAAAAGCCAACATTGAAATTCCGTCTCTTTGCTATCTCAAAGACATTAACTGCATCGGCTCATGCCGTGTCTGCGTTGTTGAAATCAAAGGCAGAAGAGGTCTTGTTGCCTCCTGCGTTTATCCGGTTGAAGAGGGCATGGAGGTTCTGACAAACACACCGACCGTCCGTGCTTCAAGAAAAACCACAATTGAGCTGATTCTTTCAACACATCACAAAAAATGCCTTTCCTGCGTCAGAGGAAACAACTGTGAGCTTCAGAAACTCTCCTATGATTACGGCATTGACGAAGACCGTTTTGCAGGCGAAGAGCCGATTTATGAAATTGACGATTCAACTCCCTGCGTTGTGCGTGACAACAACAAGTGCATCAACTGCCTGCGCTGTGTTTCAACCTGCAACAAGGTTCAGACCATCGGTGCAATCGGTCAGATACGCCGCGGCTTTGACGTTCATGTGGGAAGTCCGTTTGAACTCGGTCTGGGTCAGACAACCTGCGTCGGCTGCGGACAGTGCATTGTTTCCTGCCCCGTCGGTGCAATTTATGAACATTCAAGCATCGACGATGTCTGGGACGCCATTTCCGACCCGAGCAAAAAGGTTGTTTTCTTCACGGCTCCCTCCATCGCTGCAACAATCGGAGAATGCTTCGGCATGCCTGTCGGCACAAACGCAGAGGGCAAAATGGTGACGGCAATCAAGATGCTCGGCGACGTTGAGGTTTATAACATGAATCTCACAGCCGACCTGACCATTGTTGAAGAAGCAAACGAGCTGATTGAGCGAATCAAAACCGGCGGAACAATTCCGATGTTTACTTCCTGCTGTCCCGGCTGGATACGCTTTGTTGAATATAACTATCCCGAGCTGATTCCCAACCTTTCAACCTGCAAATCTCCGCAGCAGATGTTCGGTGCTGTGCTCAAAAGCTATTATTGCCAGAAAAACAACATTGACCCGAAAGATCTTTATGTTGTCAGCGTGATTCCCTGCACCGCAAAGAAGTTTGAAACCTCAAGAGAGGAAATGCAGGTACTCGGCGTGCCCGATGTTGATGTTGCAATCACGACCCGTGAGCTTTCAAGAATGATCAAGGGCGCAGGCATCACCTTTAAAGACCTGCCCGACGGCGAATTTGACACACCGTTTGCAACCGGCTCGGGCGCAGGCGCAATTTTCGGCGCAACCGGCGGTGTTATGGAAGCTGCGCTTCGCACGGCGGCAAACATTCTTGACGGAACAAACGAAAAGCTTGAATTCATGGATGTCAGAGGAACAAGCGGAATCAAAGAAGCGACCTACCGAATTGCAGGTAAAGAAATTGATGTTGCGGTTGCAAGCGGTCTGGGCAACGCAAGAAAAGTCATTGAGATGATAAAATCGGGCGAAAAGAACTATCTTTTTGTTGAAATCATGGCGTGCCCCGGCGGCTGTGTAAACGGCGGCGGTCAGCCCGTTCAGAGCGACAGCGTCAGAAACTATTCAGAGCTGAAAGAGACAAGAGCGAATGTGCTTTACAGTGCAGACAAAAATCTTGAGCTTCGCAAGTCTCACGAAAACCCGACAATCAAAATGCTCTATGATGAATATTTTGAAAACCCGGGCAAAGCCAAAGCACACTCCCTGCTTCACACCACCTATAAATCAAGAAAATAAAACAAAAAGTGCCCGGGTTCAGAGTAAATCTGAAAACCGGGCGTTTTTATATCAGCATTATATAATGCAGACTTTTAACAGTGTGGAGCGCAAATTAGTGTGGAGTTTGGAGTGTGGAGTGTGGAGTTAACCTCTCTTGAAATTTTCTGCTGAAAATTTTAACAGAGTTCCTGATTATCAACTCTTAAAATGATGTTTATATATCAATAAGCACATTTTAACCGTTGGATCTATTCTGCCTCTTTGTGGGGTCATGGCACACTGTGTCCCTAACTGCACAAACTTTAAAAGAGGATTAACTCCACACTCCACACTCCTAACTCAAACAACTCCAAACTGTCATAAACTCCACACTGATTCACACTAATCAAAAATTAAACCCACTATATCCCCAATGGTCAACCTCGCTGTATTTGACATAAATACAATCGGGAGAAATTCCGAGCTCACCCGATATAATTTCGCACACCTTTGCGGTCATGGCGTCATACTGCGAAGAAGATGCCTTGCCGAACAGCGCAATGTCAACCATGGCAAGCTCTTTATCGTTTTTGCCCTTGAACCACATGCGGCACTTATCTTCAAATTCAAGCATGAGCCAGCCTTCACCTTTGCCGAGAAGAGAAATTGCCTGACCGAGCTTTGCTTTGAGCGAAATTTCTTTTTCTTCGGAAATTTCACAGGTTGTTTTTGTGTTGATAAACGGCATAAAAATCGTCCTTTCTTTCAAAGCCGCAAATCGGCTTTTGTTTTTTATTATTCTATCATAATTTTGCCGGGCAGACAAGAGGCGATTTTGGTTTCTTGCATCCACAGACTACAATCTTAGCATAAAAAAATAACCGCCCAACGCTCAAAAGGTGCGGTTATTTTTTAACCAAATTTTGAGCAAACCGCTTATCGCAGTGCTCTCTTGTACTATTATTATATCATTTATCCGCACTTTGTCAAACAGGCAAGACACGTTTTTTTCTTTGACAAAATTTGACAAAATAACAATTAAACTATATAATATAAACGCAGTCAAAAGACTGCCAAGATGAGTACTGTTATAACGGATAGGCGGTTTGCTCCCGTAAGGGAGGTGATAACATGATGATTACATTGACGGAACTTTGTTCATGTAAAATGGTTATAATTGCTGTTATCTCTCTGTGTTACACGATTTTTTCAAAGTAACATAGCTTAATTTTCAACACCCTACGGGTGATTATAAATTAAGAGACACCGCCAAACGTTCCACAGTTGCGGTGTTTCTTAAATCTGCAATAGTTGGAGCAAACCGCTTATCGCAGTGCTCTCTTGTACTATTATTATATCATATATCCGCACTTTGTCAAGCAGAATGAGGAATAACGCAATATTCGCGGGCAAAATTTTAAAATCTACTGTTTTTAACCTGCGTAACATCTGCGGGATAAGCGGTGCTTGACGGCTCTTGCCGTCAAGCAGGAAACCCCCGGCGAGGGTTTCCTACGGATAAACAGTCCACCG
>JBJEOJ010000204.1:0-5736 GCA_051880655.1 Acutalibacteraceae bacterium
CCGGTGGACTGTTTATCCGTAGGAAACCCTCGCCGGGGGTTTCCTGCTTGACGGCGAAAGCCGGCAAGCGGACAATGACCGGTGTGTAATACCGCAGATATTACGCATGGTAGAAAGCAATATACTTTTATAATTCCACTGCGACGAAAGAATAGTATAAAATTATATTTTTATTCAGCAATCAATAAAAAAACTTCAAATAAACAGACAACGAAAACGGAGGTACTATTATGAACATGGAATTCAAATGCAAACTGCCGATTCCAAAGGAAATCAAAGAGCAGTTCCCGATTTCTCAGGAAAGTGCAAAAATAAAAGCAGAAAGAGACGCTGAACTCAAAGCGATTTTTGAGGGTAAAATCAGAAAGCTCGTGCTAGTTATCGGTCCGTGCTCAGCTGATAATGAAGACTCGGTTATGGATTACATATCCCGCCTTGTTCCCGTTCAGGAAAAGGTTAAGGACAAAATCTTCATCGTTCCGAGAATTTACACAAACAAGCCGAGAACCACCGGCGACGGCTATAAAGGTATGCTTCATCAGCCTGACCCTAACGGAGAATCCGATCTGATCGGCGGCATTCTTGCCATCAGAAATCTGCACATGAGAGCCATTAACGAAACCGGCTTTTCCTGCGCAGACGAAATGCTCTACCCTGCCAATTACCGCTATCTTTCCGATATTCTTTCCTATGTTGCGGTCGGCGCAAGATCGGTTGAAAATCAGGAACACCGTCTGACTTCAAGCGGTCTTGACATTCCTGTCGGCATGAAGAATCCAACAAGCGGCGACCTTTCGGTTATGATGAATTCCATCACAGCCGCTCAGCATGCACATGATTTTATTTATCGCGGCTGGGAAGTTCATTCAAAGGGAAATCCGCTTTCTCATGCAATTTTAAGAGGCTATGTCAACAAGCACGGTCAAGCTCTGCCGAACTATCACTATGAAGACCTGAGCCGACTTTGTGAGCTTTATGCCGAACGTGGACTTGAAAACCCGGCTGTTATTGTTGACACGAACCATTCAAACTCTGCAAAAAAATATACCGAACAGCCGAGAATTGCAAAAGAAATTCTTCATTCCTGCCGTCACAGCGCAGATGTTGACAAGCTTGTGAAAGGTCTTATGATTGAAAGCTACATTGAAAACGGCTGCCAGAAAGTCGGCGGCGGTGTTTACGGTCAGTCCATCACAGACCCGTGCATCGGTTGGGCAGAAACCGAAAAGCTGATTTATGACCTTGCCGAACTTTACTGATCAACCGTTTGCACACAACTTTATAAAAAGCACCTTTGAAAACCTGAGCTTTCAAAGGTGCTTGAATTTTTATAATTTTACAAATCAGCAAGACATCATGGCTTGAAAATCTCACAACAAATATCTGCCATATCTTTTGCTGATTCTTTTCTTCCGTTTTCTATCCATTCAAAAAGAATATTCTTTACAGCGCCCGCCCATGCAACCATTTTATATTTTTCAAATACTGTTTTGGAATTTATAAATTTATAAAAAACCGAATTACCGTTTAAAATAATATCAGCCAGAGCGTCTGTCTTAAAAACATTGATTACCTGACCGTCAAGCTCAGAAAGATTTTGAAAAAAGTCCGAAAACCAAGCATGCGGATTATTGCTGTATTTCGGATTGTTTAATGAATCGTCAATGATTTTAACCGTTTCCGATGCAATTTCGCTTACTATGTTTTCCTTGCTTTGAAAATTTCTGTAAAAAGCCATTCGGGAAACACCGGCTTTGGACGTAATATCCGTAACCGTGATTTTTTCAAACGGCTTTTGTGATAGAAGTATCAAAAACGACGTTGTAATACATTCACGGGTAAATCTGTTTGATTCGGCATTGGATAAATGAAGAATACTGTTTCTGTTCATTTTGTTTTCGCTTTCCATTGTATCGCTCTCTTATGTTACAATTCGGTCAAGTTTTGTAACACCTGACTAAAAATTCATTTTTTGTTAACAACGCGATGTTACACTTATAACATCGAAATTATTATATCGCCTTTATCAAAAAAATTCAACTTAAAACTTTAAAATGAAAACTAAAAAGAATCGGAATTTTATAATAAAAGGATTCTAGGTGATAGAATATGTATGAAAAGCAAGTTACATATGACAACATCTTTTGGCTTTTCATTTTCGGCAGCCTTGTCGGTGTTTTAATGGAAGGTCTGTGGTGTCTGTTAAAAAACAAGCATTGGGAAACACATGTTGTAACGGTTTTGGAACCTTTATGCGTAATTTACGGGTTCGGAATGGTCGGCTGTTATCTCGGTGATATTCCTTTATGCGAGAAAAGCACCGTTTTAAAGTTTTTTGTCTTTGCAGTTATAGGCTCATTAATCGAACTGATCTGCGGTCTGGTTCTGAAACACTGTCTGAATATGCGGGCATGGGATTACAGCAACAATCATTTTAATATCAAAGGGCAAACCAGCTTAGGCATGTCAATGATATGGGGCGCTTCCGGTCTTATTTTCAGCCATCTTCTTCCGAAAATAAAAAAGATGCTCAAATTCCTGTCCCGCCATCCGTTTCGATATATTTGCGCTGTGTGGAGCGTCATTTTAACTTTCGATATTCTTTTAAGCATTGCCTGCTTTGTCCGCTGGAGCAAACGGCACAAAGGAGATTCCGCTTCAAACAAAATTGAAGAGTTTATTGATACGAAATACGACGATGAATTTATGCAAAAGAGATTCTGTGAGTGGGAATTTATCAACTGAATAAGTAACAGTACTACATAACTCAAAAGCACCTTTGAAAGCAAAAACTTTCAAAGGTGCAGCTTTTATTCAGTTTTGTTTCAGCCGAGATACTCTTTTACATCTCTGTCATAGTGACCCGTATCCTGGAAACCGTTTTCGGTTTTGATGCATGAACCCCATTTGCGTGCAATTTCTTCATAAGAATCGGTTTTGATTTTTGCTCTTTCAAAGCCGTCTTTGCTGCCCTCAATACACCAATCCGAGCTCCACATTCCATGACCTGTTGCTTTATAAGTCCAAAGGAACCAGCTGTAATTGAGACTGTTCATGGTCTTAAAGCAGTTTGACCATGTCGTTTTCTTATGAGGATAAAATTCACCCATCATCATCGGTACATCAAAGTTTATAAGCTTTGTGAAGAATGCAAAAACATTGAAAATAAAGTTGGAGTTGTTATAGAAATGAACCTGATAAACAACATTTTCCCAGCCTTTTGTGAATGCTCTCGGAAGAGCAGCGGCTGTCCAGATGCATTCCATTGTGATGATATGATCGGTATCAACCGCACGGACGGTTTTGTAAAGTCTTGTATAGATTGATTCATTGTTGATTCTTCTGCGAACTTCCGTGCAGTCAACATCGCACATCGGCTCGTTGAGCAGGTCATACATTGCAACAGCCGGGTTGCCGTTGAATCTTTCGGCAATAGCCGTCCAGAGCTCATCGGTAAGCTCACGGTATCTTTCGCCCTGTTCGGTGTTTGCATAAAGACCGCAAGAATCTGCTTTTCCGTTATGGGGAGCGTCACTCTGATAGCCGACTGCGCCGTGCATATCCAGAACAACATAAATTTCACGCTTTGAACATTCTTCAACGATCCAGTCAAGTCTTGAAAAATCCCAGTTTCCGTCTTCATCAAGAATTTTTCTGCCGTTGTCGTCATAATAGAAGTTTCTGAACCAGAACGGAACACGAACACAGTTAAAGCCCATTGACTTGATGTTGTCAAGGTCATATTCGGTAATCCAGTTGTCCTGATAGATGTTCATCAGTTCATAAGCTTTTTCTTCGCCGAAACGCTCAGTGAGAGTCTGAAAAACATCATAGTGATCGGTTGCCTCTTCATAGGGGCAGAGCCAATCTTCAAAAATCAACCATGCGCCGAGGTTTACGCCCTTAAGCTGAACGTTTTTTCCCTCTGCATTAACGATTTTCTGACCCTTTGCTTTGAGAAAATCTTTCTCGGTAAAGCCTGTAATTTCTTCTGCCGTTTCAGAACCGTCTGCGGCAAAAATTGCGGGACAAACGGAAAAAATCATGATGACAGACAGAATCAAAGCCAAAAATTTTTTAACCTTTTTCATTTGAAATCTCCTTCATTATTAAAATAAAATGGCATGATTATTTTAGTTTATTAACCAAAAAATGTCAATATCACAAATATACAAAAAGCCGACTATGTTTTTGTAACAGTTTTTAGAAAGCAAAATTCAAACTATAACCATATTGAAATAACGGCTATGACGTGCTATACTTCTTTTACTAACCACACATGAAAACCTACTATAAACGGAGGACTACCCATGAAAACAGTAAACATCGGAGAACAAAAAGCATCGGCAGTTGTTGCCGGCTGCATGAGATTTTCAGATTTTGACAAACAGCAAATGAATCATTTTATTCATACGGCGCTTGAACTCGGCATTAATTTTTTTGACCATGCCGACATTTACGGCAAAGGAACGTGCGAAGAAATTTTCGGAAGCGCGATAAAAGGCGACACTTCACTGAAAAGAGAGGACATGATTATCCAGACGAAATGCGGAATCAGAAGGGGTTTTTATGACCATTCAAAAGAGCACATCATCTCTTCGGTGGATAACAGCCTGAAAAAGCTTCAGACGGAATATATTGACATTTTATTGCTTCACCGTCCCGATGCACTGACCGAGCCGCAGGAGGTTGCCGAAGCGTTTGACCTTCTTCAAAAAAGCGGCAAGGTTCGTTCTTTCGGCGTTTCCAACCACAAGCCCATGCAGATTGCACTGCTCAAAAAATGTGTAAAACAGCCGCTTGTTGTCAATCAATTACAGTTTAGTATTCCGGTTTCCAACATGGTTGCCAACGGCATTGAAGTCAACATGGAAACACCCGGTTCTGCCGACCGGGACGGAAGCGTTCTTGATTATTGCAGGCTCAACGACATCACAATTCAGGCTTGGTCACCGTTTCAGACGCCGGGCAAAAAAGGCTGCTTTATCGGTTCAAAGGATTATCCCGAACTCAATCAGAAGATGGATGAACTTTCAGAAAAATATCAGGTCAGCGCAGAAACAATTGCAGCCGCCTGGGTTCTTCGCCATCCTGCCAATATGCAGCTTATCTGCGGAACAAAAAACGAAGAACGGCTTAAAGAAATTGCACAAGCAAGCGATATTGTTCTGACAAGAGAAGAATGGTATGCGCTTTATCTTTCGGCAGGTCACATCTTGCCGTAAAGATTTGCACTCAGCCCGGCTTATTTACAAACTTTTCCGTTTTTGCTATACTTATATTATAAAATACTTTCAGAAAGGTTGTGCTACCGTGAAAAAAATTACGAGTTTACTTTTGGCAATCATTTTTTCTTTTTCATTTGTCAGCGTTGCTTTTGCTTCTTCTGACTATAAACCTTATGAGGACAGTCAGTATTTTACATACGGTGACTATGACATTCATTACCGGGTTGCCCCTGCGAAAGGCGAATTCAAAGGAAGAATACTGATGCTTCACGGCTTTTTGTGTTCAACCTATTCATGGAGGAATATGGCTGATGAACTGACCGATGCAGGCTATGACTGCGTGATGGTTGACCTGCCCGATTTCGGCTATTCAACAAGAGAAAACGAAAACATGGAAATTGTTCCGAGAGAAGAGATTGTTGAAGCTCTTATGAAAAGCATTGCTCCGGCGGAGGAATGGATTGTTGCCGGTCACTCCATGGGCGGCGGCGTTGCCATTAACATTGCA
>JBJEOJ010000205.1:0-5651 GCA_051880655.1 Acutalibacteraceae bacterium
CTTTCCGAGTTCACGAAGCGTTTCAACCGTAATTCCCACGCTTGTTGCCGCAAGAATAGTACCGATAAAAAGCGCATTGAGCAATTTTCCGTGATTGGAAGCTTCGGAAAGTCCGCCCATAAACATAAGCGAAACAACCGTGCCGAGAGCAGTCGGAACAAGAACACCTGCCGCCGCCACAGCCGTTGCCGCAGCACCGCTTCGCTTGAGTTCTTTGATGTCGGTTTCAAGACCGCTTGAAAACAAAATGAAAATAACACCTATCTGAGAAAAGCTCTGCAACACGTCCATTTCGGTTTCGGTGGGGTTTATGATGCCGGAAAAGCCGAGACCGAGACGGCTGAAAATTGCAGGACCTATAAGAAGTCCTGCTATAATCATTCCTACCACCTGCGGCAATCCGATTTTTCGTGTGACCATGCCGCAGATTTTTGTCGCCAGCAAAATAACCGCACAATCAAACAAAATGTTCATAACATTAAAATCCATAGCTATATTCACTCTTCTTTTTGATGATTTAATCTTATTTCAATCCAAATCATTATAAACGCTTTTCAAGAGAAATGTCAATTAATTGAGTGGGGCAATATGCAATAAATTTTAATACTTTTTTGAGATTTTTTTATTTATTTTGTTTGTATGTATTATCGGCTCGTTTCTTTTTCAAGAAAAGCTGCGGTATAATTCCATGTTTCGTTGTCGAAATTACCGTAATAAACATAGTTATCTGCGTTAAAGCCGTGCGTTGCGCCTTTGATTAAGTGCAGTTCGCAGTTTTCATAAATTTTTGCTGCTTTTTCGGAATAGGAATAGGGAACCACAAAATCGTTTGTGCCGTGAAGAATCAGAACATCGCCTTTGAATGCACCGATATGCTGATAAACATCATAATTTAAAAGCGACTGAACAAAGGCTGTGTTTGACGAACCGGGCATGACCGAACCGTATTTCTGAGAAATTTCGATAATGTTGAAAGCCGGGTAAAACAAAATCAATGCTTTCACCTGTGACGGACATTCGGCGGCGGTAATTGCCGAGACAAGACCGCCCTGACTTGTACCGAACAAAAAGATGTTTTCACTGTCAACACAGTCGAGCTTGCTGATTTCATTAAGAACGGCTTTCAGATCTTCGACCTCGGTGAAAATTGTCATATCGGCCTCACTGCCGTCACTGCGACTTCTTTTGTCGCCGCCGCAAAAGTCGAAAGCATAAGCGACAAAGCCCGAAGAAGCAAGCCTTTTGCAATAGGAGGTCATGGAATCGCTTGTCATGTTTGCACTGTGGGAAAGAATAACGGTCGGAAGCTTTTGGTTTTGCAAGTCGGGAGTATAGAGCTTGCCGTATATGGAAAGACCGTCTCTTGTCACACGCATTTCACTGACCCGATAAGTGCCCGAAGCAGACGGTTGCGTTTCGGTAGCGGTTTGCGTTTCGGAGGTTTCATAAGAAGTTGTGCTTTCAGAGGTTGTTGTGTTTGAAAAAGCTGTGGTTTGTTCGGTGGTTTGAGGTACTGACGAAGCAGAACCGGCAACGCTTTGAAAATCCGCTGTGGTTGAAGCGGCAGTTTGCTGTTCGGTTATGTATGCGGTTGTGCTTTCAACAGCTGTTGCGGAAGAAACAACGGTTGGCTGTTCATACTTACTGCGGCCGCAGGCTGTCAGAAGCAGCAAAAGCAGAAACAAAAAGGGGATATACAGCTTTTTCATTTTATCATTCCTTTAATTATAGTTTGGAGTGTGGAGTGCGGAGTTTTTATCAGTGTGGAGTTTGGAGTGTGGAATGTGGAGTTATTTCAACTTGAAAATTTCTGCTGAAAATTTCAACAAAGCACCTGATTATTAATTTAAAAAACAGATTATGGTAGGGACACGGCGTGCCGTGTCCGCAGTCAGGCACAAATTTTCATTTGATGCTAACAGGTTTAGCCGTAAAAATATATTTTATTTTAACTGACTTAAATTTTTTAACGCTTTGTGCGGACACGGCACGCCGTGTCCCTACTGCACAAACTGAAAATCGAGATAACTCCACACTCCACTCTCCACACTCCACACTAATACAAGCTCCACACTTCAAACTATTCAAAGCTTCAACTCATATTTTGAACCAGGCTTATTTATTATTATTTCTCAGCCACTCAACGGCGCAGTGTGCAAGACACGCCGAACCGATCGGGCAGACGTCCTCGTTAAACTGCACTTTCGGATTGTGCGCAACATAGGCGCCCCTTTCGTCCCGGTAGCCTGCGGAAAGATACATAAAGGTTGCCGGAACCTTTTGGGCGATGATTGCAAAATCCTCCGATGCGCTTGAAGTCAGATCGGGGTAGGGCGTAAGATTCGGGATAGGCAGTTCTTTGATATATCCGACCATTTCGTCAGTCACCTGCGGATTGCAGATAAGCGGTGGTACTTGTGAAATCATTTCAATTTCAGCACTGCCGCCGAAAACTTCTGCGGTTTTGGCTGCGACCTCTTTCATTCTGCGCACAAGAAGTTCTCTCTCCTCGTTGTTGTTCGTGCGGATCGTACCTTGCAAAACGGCAGTGTCGGGAATGATGTTCGCCGCCGCACCTGCTTCAAACTGTCCGATTGTCAGAACGCAGGCATGGGTCGGGTCGCTTTCTCTTGCAATCAGCTCCTGAAGCGCAAGATGAATGTGTACGCCGATATTGATCGGGTCAACGGAATTTTGCGGATAAGCTCCGTGTGCGCCTTTTCCGTGAACGGTAATTCTGAAGCCGTCAACGGAAAACATCATAGCGTCTTTGTCGTTATACATAAAAAGCCCCATGGGAAGCTGACCTGCGGCAACATGAAAGGCAAGAGCCGCATCAACCTTCGGATTTTCAAGAATTCCGGCTTCAATCATGTCATTACTGCCCTCAAAGGTTTCCTCGGCCGGCTGGAACATGAATTTAACGGTGCCCTCAAGCAGGTTTTCGTTTTCTTTAAGCATTTTTGCGGCGGTCAGAAGCATTGCCGCATGAAAATCGTGACCGCAGGCATGGTTTTCTTTGCCTGTGCGGCAGGCAAACGCTTCGCCGCTTTCCTCCGGCATGGGAAGTGCGTCCATGTCCGCCCGAAGAAGCAGAACCTTGCCGCCGTGTCCGAGAACAGCCGAAACACCGTGACCGCATTTCTGCGGCTGCAGTCCGTATTCTTTCAGCTTTTCCATAACATAAGCCTGTGCTTTCGGCATATCAAGACCGACCTCGGCATTTTTGTGAAAATACCTGCGGTTTTCAATTGTTTCGGTTTTTAGTTCTGATGCTCTTTCATAAAAATTCATGACAAGTGCTCCTCAATTGTTTTTATTATTTTTTGCTTTTATTTTGAATTTATTATAGCACTGCGGCGGAAAAAGTAAAGTGCATAAGGAAATCCGGTTTTTCAAGAAAGCAATATCAGCTTGTATCAGCTAAATTGCCCAAACAGGAACAATATAGTTATCTTTATCAATTGCGCTGACATGCTGTTTCATACAGATAACTGCGCCTTTCCCTCTTTTTACCGATGCTTTATCGAGAAGAGAAAAAACTTTTGTAAGCTCACTTCCGGGATTTGCGGTTTTTTTGATTTCAATAGGATTCAGTTCTCCGTCATGTTCAAGAACAACATCAATTTCTTTATTGTCTTTGTCTCTGTAATAATAGATATAAGGTTCATGCCCCGAATTAAGATAGGTTTTGGCGATTTCCGACACAACATAGTTTTCTAAAATTGCACCGTTCATTGCACCGCATTGAAGCGTTTGGGCACTGCTCCATTTTGTCAGATAACAAACAAGCCCTGTGTCATAAAAATAAAGCTTCGGTGTCTTGACCAATCTTTTAAGCAGATTGTTTGAATAGGGGTGCAAATAAAATATAATCCCCAGAGTTTCCAGAATGTGAAGCCAGTCCTTTACTTGTTTTTGATTTATATCTGCGTCCTGTGCAATATCGTTTATATTAAGCATCTGAGAGCTTCTCGCGGCAACAGCGGTTATAAATCTTAAAAATTTCAGGGAATCTATTGAGTTTGATAATTCTTTCACATCACGCTCAATATAGGTTGATATATAGCTTGAATAAAAAATATTCCTGTTTGTGTTCTGTCCGCTTATGATAGCGGGCATGGAGCCTGTGAAGATTCGCTCATAAATTTTTTCTGCATCTAAAGCAATTCTGCTTTGTTCGCGCTCTTTCAAGGATTCGATATCTACCGTGAAAGCGGTTAAATCGGCGCGGCTGATTTCCGCACCGGAAAGAGAAGTTAATGACAGAACAGCAACTCGCCCGGCAAGGGTTTCCTGCACTCCGGTCATAAGTTTAAATACCTGTGACCCTGTAAGCCAAAAAGCACCCGGTTGATGATGTGCATCAACATATACTTTGATATATGTGAACAGCTCCGGAGCATATTGGACTTCATCAATTAAAACAGGCGGTTTATGAAGCTGCAGGAAAAGCTCGGGATCTGTTTTTGCAAGATTCCTTTCTGTTAAATCATCAAGTGAAACATATCCTCTGTCAGTTCCTTCCATCATTTTTTTCAGCATAGTTGTTTTTCCGACCTGTCTCGGTCCGGTAACAAGAACAACAGGATATTCTTTTGTAACCTGGCTGACAATCTTTTCAAGGCTTCTTTGAATATATGCCATTTTTGCTCTCCTTTCAGTGGTTATAATTATATTATAACCGAGAAAAGAAAAAAATCAAGAATTTTTTCGGCTGATTCAGAAAACTTTTCCGAATCAGCCGAAGTTTTAACAAAAAACACATTTAAAAATATTTTGGAAAACCTTATTTTGCATAGCTTTTACAGCCTGAAAGAATTTCTTGAATCCGGTCAAGATTGTCTGCAAAACTGATGCCGTTTTGTCTTTCTTTTGAGGAAAGTCCTTTTTCAATCATATGATCGAGTAAATCTTTCAGACTGTTGTAATAGCCGTTGAGGTTATATAAAATGCAGGGCGCATCAAGGTGACCGAGTGCCGATTTTGCCATAATTTCCGCAATTTCCTCCAGAGTGCCGGTACCGCCGGGAAAAGCGATGAACGCATCGCCGAGTTCAATCATTTTGGCTTTTCTTTCCGACATATCTTTTGTGACAATCAGCTGTGTCAGACCGTCAAGCTGAAATTCCTGCTCAATGAAAAACTGCGGTTCAACACCGATTGCCTTTCCGCCGGCATCAAGAACGCTTTGGGCAATTTCACCCATCAGACCCGATTTCGAACCGCCGTAAACAAGGCAATTCCCGCTTTCGCCGATCCATGTTCCTAGTTCTCGAACGGCTTTTTTCAGTGCCGGGTCATTACCCTCATTTGCACCGAGATATACGGTAATATTCATTTGTGACTTCCTTTCGTTTTATGCTTCAACAAGCAATCCTGATTTGAAACTGTCCGTAATACTGTTTGCGTTTAAATTTTTTACTCTGACGAATGCCAATCAGAAATTTTTATTATCAGGGTACAATTTCAAGCCAATATCCGTCCGGGTCGGCAATGAAATAGATGCCCATTTGCGCATTTTCAAAGCAGATGCAGCCCATTTCTTCGTGCTTCTTATGAGCAGCGTCAAAATCGTCGGCTTTGAAAGCAAGATGAAATTCACATTCGCCCAGATCGTATTTCTGCGGATGCTCTTTTAACCAGGTAAG
>JBJEOJ010000206.1:0-5625 GCA_051880655.1 Acutalibacteraceae bacterium
ACTTCAACCGTGAATCTCGGACTTTTTCGGACTGTTTTTTTACAGCCCCTTTTTTGCGTATAAAATTTCTTTTGCTTTAATATGCTTGAATATAGCAAAAAAAGCGAAAGGAAAACAGAAACATGAAAAAATTGTTTGCATTAATTTTACCGATTATATTTATTTTTTTATCCGCAGGCTGCACGCAAAGTGAAAAGATCAACCTCGGCGATTTTATCGAAAGGTTTAACGAAAAAACAGATCTCCCTGAAATCGATTTTTTTGATTTTTACGTTCTTTCTCAAAACAGCGATGGGCAAGTTTATAATTGTGCTTTTCAAAGCGATGACAATGAAATTTTGCTTCGTATTTTTGAAAATTCAAGCGGCAAAATTACAAATTGCAATGTGATTTTACCAAAGTCTGATGAAAACGGCAACAGCATAAAGATAAGCAATTCGGAAAATGAACTTTTTAAAACCGTCTGCACGCAAACGGCTTCGGCATTTTCAAATTCGTCAAAGGAAGAAGCACAGCAAATCATCACGGAACTTTTTAAAAATGACGGAAAAACCGAAGTTGTAAAAGACAGCGGCAGTTTTCATTATGTTTTGCTTAAAGATACGCTTTGCGAAAAGCTTACGATACAAAACAAATGGCTTTGTGAAATTGAAACAACCTTAAAGCCCGAAAGCAAATCAGCCTTCTGGCAGGAAACAAGCGTCCGAACCGAAACCGTGCCGCACAGATAAAACAGAAAAAATAATGCCGCAGCATTTGCGGCGGTTGTTCATTTTTTTGAATCGTTTCGTTTGTTAACTTTCCTTTTGTGACCTGTTTCGTCGATGTAATAGGTGTTTTCAAGGTTTGCAACAAGGCTTGCCTTGAAAGCGGCAATATAGGCATCTCTGAGCTTTTTTTGTTCTGCCTTTTCCTCCGGAGTCAACCCCTGAGGCGTTTTTGATTTTCTTGAAAGCTCATTAATTCTGTCAATTTCTTTTTGCGTAATCATTTCTTTTCGCTTTCCTCCCATTCTTTCCAAACTTCGGGACAATAACCAACGGTTGCTTTTTTGCCGTTTCTGACAATCGGCGTTTTGAAAAGGGTTTGATTTTCAAGCAGCTTTTCTTCTTTCGCCTGCTCAGAAGCAAGATATTTGATAAAAGATTTGTCGTATGCTTTTGATTTTTCGTCAACAAGCTCATCAACCGAGCATTTCAAAGCGGTTTTGATGCTGTTATATTCGCCTTTGCTCATACCGAATTTTGCAAGATCAACAAACTGGAATTTTATTGAGCGCTCTTTAAAATATCTTTGCGCCTTTTTTGTCTCAAAGCATTTTGAAGTGCCGTAAATCTGAATATTCATTTCAAACAGTCCTTTTTGTAAAAGCTGATTACGGCTAACTATATCACATTAATCAAATTTCGTCAAGGGTTAAGACTTGTTATGATCATAATAAGAAATCAAAGGTGAAACTTTTTTCCCACTTTTTCGGTCAAGATAGTTTTGCGTAATTTTCACCACAGTTCCAGAAAGGGCAAACAGGCACAGTACATTTACAATCGCCATAAGCCCGTTAAAAATATCCGAAACACGCCAGACAAAATCAAGTTTGGAAACTGCGCCGATAAAGACAAAAAGAATATAAATTGCTTTATATATTTTTGTTCCTTTCTTTCCGTAAATATATTCGGTGGCTTTTGTGCCGTAAAACGACCAGCCGACAATGCTTGAAAAAGCGAAAAGAACAATTGAAATGCAAAGAAGAACCGAAGCAACAGAACCGAAACGCTCACTGAAAGCAAGCAAAACAAGTGAAACACCGTCAACGCTTGAAAGGGTAATGTCGGTAATGTTTCCGTCTTTGTCGGTCACCGGATGAAGCGCCATGACATTAGAATAAGTGTATTCATCGCTGTATGAAAGCTTTACGGTAAAGCTGCTGTTGCCGCTTTTTGCAGTGTACGCTTTTCCGCTGTCATCTTTTTTGATGATACGGTTTGCATTCATATCAGCGAGCATCAGCTTTCCGCCGCTGAAATCTTTTTCTTCTCCGATATATACATACTGTGTTTGGGAAGAAAGACTTTCAAGTGCCTGCGAAAGAGGAACGGCGTGAACCGTTGTTGAAAGAAGAGCAAAGGCAGTCATGGTGCAAATGACAAGCGTATCGGTAAAAACCTGAAAAATTCCCCACATTCCTTGCTTTGCCGGCTCTTTAACATCGGAGCAGGAGTTTACCGTAACAGATGCGCCCAAGCCGGCTTCATTTGAAAAAATGCCTCGGCGAAAGCCCATGGAAACACATTTTTTGATGGCGAGTCCGCCTGCCGCACCAAAAACGGAACGAAACGAAAAAGCGTTTTTGAAGATGGAAGAAAAAACATACGGAATGGTTTTATAGTTTAGGACAAAAATATAAAGCGTTGTTAAAAAATAAAACAAAGCCATAAACGGAACCAGCTTTTCGGTAACGCCGGCAATCCTTTTAACGCCCCCGGCAATCACGGCAAGAGCAATAATCGTCAGTACCGCCGCAACGGCATAAACCGAAAAGCCGAAAACCGAGCCAATTGATTCCGAAATGGAATTTGCCTGTGTCATATTGCCGATACCCAAGGCAGCAATCATCAATAAAAAAGCATAAAGAACGGCAAGCGGTTTTGCAAGATTTTTTGTTTTGTTTTTTTGCGAAAGACCCTCTTTCATGTAAAACATCGGGCCGCCGCACCATTCACCGGCTTCATTCTTTTTTCTGTAAAATATTCCGAGAACATTTTCACCGTAGCTTGTCATCATGGAAAAACAGGCGGAAAACCACATCCAGAAAACAGCACCGGGACCGCCTGCGGAAATTGCTGTTGCAACCCCGGCAATGTTGCCCGTTCCGATTGTTGCGGCAAGAGCTGTTGAAACCGCCTGAAACTGGCTGATTCCTTTTGAATCACCGGTTTTTCTGACGTCCTTTTTGAAAAGTGAAAAAAGTGTGTTGCTCAGCCAAAGACGTATTTTAGTAAACTGAAAGAATTTCAGTAATACCGAAAAAAAGATTCCGCAGGCAAGAAGAAGGGCTATCGTCGGAAAGCCCCAGATGATTTCGTTGATTTTTTCTGTTACTGCGCTAATAGAATCAAACATCACAAAACCCCGCAAAGCAATAATTATTCGTAAATTTCAGGCTCTTTTAGAATAATATATGTGCTTTTGCGTTCGCTTATCCCTTGTAAAAAAAATGTTGTTGTGATATACTGATCTGAGCAGAAATAAAATGTAATAACAGCACGAGGAATCAATATGAATATTTGCTATATCATCGGTGCAGGTACTGCGGATAAGATCAATATTAACATAAAAAAAGACGATTATCTGATATGCGCCGATGCAGGTGTAAAAATTGCTCAAAAAAATAATCTCACGCCGGATTTGATCGTCGGAGATTTTGATTCTTTAGATTTTGTTCCGGAAGGTGAGAATGTTATTGTTCACCCGACGCATAAGGACGAAACCGATTCCTTGCTCGCAATCGACTGCGGACTTAAAAAAGGCTATAAGGAATTTGTGATGTTCGGTATGCTTGGCGGTCGTTTTGATCATACCTATGCCAACATTCAGCTTTTGTCTTATATATGCGAAAAAGGAGCACATGGAACGCTCATCGGCTGCGGCTATAAAATTACCGCAATCAAAAATTCACGCATAGACTTTGACAAAAGCGAAAGCGGAATGATTTCTGTCTTTTCGTTTGTACCGGAAAGCCGCGGCATAACAATCAGCGGCTTGGAATATGAAGTCAGTGATTTTGTTTTGCGTTCCGCTTATCCGATGGGTGTAAGTAACGAATTTATCGGAAAAGAAGCTTTTGTTGAAGTCAAAGACGGAACGCTTGTTATCATGTGGGAAAACGCCGAAGCGTTTTAAAATCAGCTCTCAAAGCTGTTTATTTCAAGACGTGTTCTCGTCACAGGTGTATTCTTGATTTTTTCAAGAATCTGCGTGTCGGCAGGGCAGAAGTCAAAATTTTCAATTTCATCCTTTCTGATCCATTTGATGTCGTTATGCTCAAGCATTTTCGGTGTACCTTTTGAAATCTCGGCATAAAAAATCGTCAGCTCAATTGTTATATCGGGATATTCATGCAAAACCGTCATGAATTCTTCAAAAACATTGATTTCAACAGCAAGTTCTTCAAAGCATTCGCGCTTGAGAGCCTGCTGTTTTGTTTCTCCGTCTTCAACCTTTCCGCCCACGAATTCCCAAAGCAGACCTCTTGCTTTGTGCTGCGGTCTTTGACAAATCAAAAATTTATCTCTTTCAAAAATCAGTGCGGCAACGACCTGTGTCATATTAATCTTCTCCTTAACACAATACCTGCCGAAAAAGGCAGGCAGAAAAAATTTTGGCAAGGATTAAAAATTATCAAGCAAAGATTTATAAAATTCGCAGTAATCCTTTCTGCCGTCGGCGGTGAAGCTCATCGCTTCTCTCGGGTGCCTGTTGAGCTGACCTGTCATCATATACTGAAGATCATAGCCCCAGACAATGCCTTCTTCCTTGAGCGCAAGCATATATTTCTCAATGAAAGTCAGCAGACTGTAAAGATTATATTTTGGATTTTTAAGAAAGCCCAAAAGCAGTTCCATCGCACAGTTTCCTGCACCGCGACCCATTCCCATTGCGGTTGCGTCAAGATAGGATACGCCGTATGACATGGTTTCAATTGTGTTTGCAAAGGCAAGATTCTGGTTGTTGTGAGCATGGAAGCCAACGCTTTTTCCGTTCTTTTCGGCATAGCTTAAATATGTCTGTGCAAGCTGTGAAGCGTTTTCGGGATAAAGTGAACCGTAGCTGTCAACAAGATAGATGACGTCAACACTGCTTTCACAAAGCATGGTCAGTGCTTCTTCAACCTGATTTGAATTGGCCTGTGAAATCGCCATAATGTTGCAGGTGGTTTCATAGCCGAGCTCGTGAAAATATTCAATCATTTCAATTGCCGAGGGGATCTGATGAATATAGCAGGCAACACGAACCATGTTAATAACACTTTCACTTTTCGGAATAAAATCTGTTTTAAAATCGCATCTGCCGACATCTGCCATGACCGCAATTTTCATGTCGGAAACATTGTCGCCGACAATTGCTCTGATGTCTTCTTCCTTGCAGAATTTCCATTTTCCGAAATCGGCCTCGTTAAAAAGCTGTCTGCTTGCTCTGTAACCGAATTCCATATAGTCAACACCGCTTTTGATGTTTGTTTTATAAAGCTCTCTGATAAATTCATCTGTGAACATGAAGTTGTTGCAAAGACCGCCGTCTCTGATTGTTGCGTCAAGAACCTTAATGTCTTTTCTGACGCCCATTAAATTACCTTTTCTTGATTCCATTGTGATATACTCCTCTTATTTACGCTTTAAATTTTTAAAGTGTTAAAGCAATTATAGCACGCAAAACCACCTTTGTCAATTTTTTCAGGATAAAATTTTTAAATTATTGTGAGAAAGATTTATAAAAAATACTTGACAAGCGAAAAATATTATGATAATATCTATAAGCACAAACGGAGAGGTACCGAAGCGGTCATAACGGAGCGGTCTTGAAAACCGTCGTACGGCAACGTACCGTGGGTTCGAATCCCACTCTCTC
>JBJEOJ010000207.1:0-5610 GCA_051880655.1 Acutalibacteraceae bacterium
GCGGACACGGCACGCCGTGTCCCTACCATAATCTGTTTTTTAAATTAATAATCAGAAACTTTGTTAAAATTTTCAGCAGAAATTTTCAAGTTGAAACAACTCCAAACTCCACACTGTTACAAACTCCACACTGTTAAGTCATAACTATAAAATTTACATATAAGGAAAGGTAAAAATCATGAACACAAATCAGTTAAAAAAAGCACTCAGCGAAAAAACTCTTGACGAACAATTCAGCATTGTTTATACACCCGCTCAGTATGATGAGCATTATCAGCGTTTCTTGGAAGTTCTTTGCGATTTTGAAGAGCTTTTCCCCGGCGAAAGGGACGTCAGTCTTTTCTCTGCTCCGGGCAGAAGCGAAGTCGGCGGAAACCATACCGACCACAACCACGGCAGAGTTCTTGCAGCAGGCATCAGCCTTGACGCCATTGCCGCCGCCTGCAAAAACGACGAAAACATCATCCGGATCAAATCGGCAGGCTTCCCGATGGATACCGTTGACTTAAACGAGCTTTCTCCGTCCGAAAGCGAAAAAGACAAAAGCTCCGCCCTCATCAGAGGTATTGCCGCAAGGTTCAAACAACTCGGTTATAACATCGGCGGCTTTGATGCGGCAACGGCATCTAAGGTCCTTTCCGGCAGCGGACTTTCTTCTTCCGCCGCTTTTGAAGTGCTTGTGTGCACCATGCTCAACCATCTTTATAACGACGGCAAAATTGACCCGGTTGAAATTGCAAAAATTTCGCAGTATGCCGAGAACGTATATTTCGGAAAGCCCTGCGGACTGCTTGACCAGATGGCGTGCTCTGTCGGCGGCTTTGTTACCATTGATTTTGATGACCCCGAAAAGCCCGTTATTCAAAAGGTTGATTTTGATTTTGCTTCCTGCGGTCATGCTCTTTGCATTGTTGACACAAAAGGCAGCCATTCCGACCTGACAGACGATTACGCTGCCGTTCGCGGCGAAATGGAAGCCGTTGCGGCTTATTTCGGCAAAAAGGTGCTTCGTCAGGTAAGCAAAGCCATGGTCCTTGAAAATGCCGCAGACCTTGCAAAAGCACTCGGCGAAAGAGCCGTTCTTCGTGCACTTCATTTCTTCGGCGAAAACGAAAGAGTGCTTAAGCAGGTGGACGCTCTTGACAAAAAAGATTTTGAAAAATTCAAGTCTCTTATCATAGAAAGCGGCTTGTCTTCATATATGTATAACCAGAATGTGTTCACAAATAAGCAGCCGAAAAACCAGCCGCTTTCCCTTGCCCTTGCCGTCAGCGAAGAGATTCTCAAAGGCAAAGGCGCATGGAGAGTGCACGGCGGCGGCTTTGCCGGAACAATTCAGGCTTTTGTACCTGAAGACCTGCTTGAAACGTACAAGGCCGCAATGAACGCCCTGTTCAGCGATGATGCCTGCCATGTTCTGAGCATCAGACCCTACGGCGGCGTAAAATTAGCATAAGGGGCTGCGGCACAGTGATTCGGGCGCGCAGAATTTTGTGTTCGTCTGCTCCGAAAAGAGGAGACTTATGAACAGAAAATTCACGCGCTTTTTTGCTGTGATTTTTTGCTTTCTGATGTTCGCCGCAAGTGTAAGCATAACGACCTTTGCGGCATCTTTGAGCAAAGTCACTGCACTGAAAATCACGTCGTATGACACAAATTTTGTTTCTTTCAAATGGAACAAGGTGAAGAACGCTTCGGGTTATAAAATTGAGCTTTATGATTCTTCAAAAAAAGAATGGAAAGCGGAAAGTACGGTTAAAACAAACAGCTATACCGATAAAAGCCTTAAGCCCGGAACGGTTTATAAATACCGTGTGAAAGCTTACAGAACCGAAAACAAAAAGACAACCTATTCTTCTGCATCGGAAACCCTTTGCGCTCTTACAAAGCCCGAAAAATTAAAAAGCTTTTCTTTGAGCGCAAAAAGCACAAGCATCAAACTTAGCTGGAAAAAGGTTTCGTCTGCAACGGGTTACCGCATTTATTCTTATGACTACGCCGAAAAAAAGTGGGTAAAAAAGACGGACACCAAAGAGCTTTCATTCACCGACACAAAGCTTACACCGGGCAAAAAATATAAATACTTCATAAGAACCTATAAAACGGCCTCAGGCAAAACCGCTTACGGCGAGGCTTCGCAAAGTCAGACCGCCATCACACCGCCCGAACAGGTCAAAAGTCTGAAGCTTTCCAAAGCTACGCAAAACAGCGTAAGCATCACATGGAGCAAGGTGAAAAATGCGGACGGCTATCTTGTCTATACGCTTTCAAAAAACGAATGGGTACTCACAAAAACCACAGCCGAAAACAGCTATAAAAAGAGCGGGCTTTCAAACGGTAAAAAATTCACCTTTAAGGTTGCCGCATATATCAAAAACGGCGACAAAAAAATCTGCGGTGAAAAAAGCAGTTCACTGTCTGTCTGCTCTCTTCCCGAAAATGTCAGCGGCGTGATGGTCGCAACCTCGGCGCAAAACGGCATCGCTTTGAAATGGAACAAAGCATCGGGTGCAGACGGCTATGAAGTCCGGAGAAAAGCGGAAGACAGCACAAAATATGTTCTTGTCGAGGACACAAAAATATCTTGCTCTTTTGTTGATGCAAACCTCAAATCAAGCGGAAAATATACCTATGAAATCAAAGCCTATACTACCGCAGGCAAAACTAAGTTTTACTGTGAAAAAAGCGCTTTCATCAGCCATTATTATCAGCAGACGAAAGAACCGGATAATCCTTATAAAGAACTCGGAAAAATCGGCGAAACCGGCCTTGTCGGCTATCTTTATGATGTTGAGGGTGAATATTTTTATACCGCGTCTGACCCGTGGCAGAGAAATTTCGGCTATAACGCGGTTTATGATGTTACCGCCCCTGCCGTGCTGATTGATTTTGACACGGTACGCTTTAAGTTTGAAGCCGAAAACAAAGACTGGCTCATTCAGCTTTGGAAAGGTCAATACGGCATGGTATTTTACGGCGGAGAAATCGGCGTTTATACCAAGCCGAAAGACAGGAGCTATGACCATTATGACTGCGCAGGCGATGACGATCGTCTGAAAATGGGCTTTGTTTTTTATGAAAAAGAATGGAACGGCATGAAACGTGTCTGGAACAAAAAATTTGAACGTCCTTACGGCACCTATTGGTGGTGTACCGGTTTTGTTCCCGGAAACAGCGGTCTTTCTTACAATGATTTAAAAATGGAAATTCACATCACCTTAAAGGATTTTGAAATGCTTGACGGCTTCACGGCGGCGCTGAAAAAGAAAGGCTTTGAATATAAAGTCAGCGGACTTGATGTTTATTTCACATATGAATAAAACAAAATAAGGAGTTTAAAAAAATGCAGGAAATGATAACGAGAATCGAAGACATTGAAAACAACTGTCAAAACAAAAACGGCGGCTTTGCCTTTCAATCAAAGGAAGTCGAACGTTATATCAGCGTGACGCCGAGCGAAAGACAGCTTGAACACAGCAGACACCCTTATTATAATTTTATCCACTTCGGAATCAACACGTTCTATAACAGAGAATGGGGCAACGGCAAAGAGGATGTCAGCCGCTTTAACCCCGAAAAGCTTGACACCGATAAGTGGTGCGAAATTCTCAAAAGCACAGGAAGCAGCGGCATCATTATCACGGCAAAGCATCACGACGGCTTTTGCTTGTGGGACACAAAATATACCGACCACTGCGTTATGAACACACCGTTCAAAAAGGATATTGTTGCGTTGCTTCAAAAAAGCTGTGAAAAATATGACTTGAAGCTCGGCATTTATCTTTCTCCGTGGGACAGACACGATTACCGCTACGGTACCGATGAATATAACGATTACTATGCTTCTCAGCTTGAAGAGCTTTCAACAAACTACGGCGAGATTTTCTGCTTTTGGCTTGACGGCGCCTGCGGAGAAGGTAAGAACGGTAAAAAGCAGGTCTATGACTGGGAAAGATATTACGCTATTATAAGAAAGAATCAACCAAATGCTGTCATTTCCGTTTGCGGTCCTGATGTCCGCTGGATCGGCAACGAGGGCGGAAAAGTCAGAAAAAGCGAATGGAGCGTTGTCCCGAAAAGGGTAATTGACTGTGAAAAGGTGATGGAAAATTCGCAGCAGAACACCGATGAAGCCGAAAGCCTTGCAAAGCTTGATAACTACTGCGAAGATCTCGGCAGCAGAAAAATTCTTGAGCAAAACCAAGAGCTTGTGTGGAGCGGTGCGGAAGCCGATGTTTCCGTAACGCCCGGCTGGTTTTATCATAACAATATCTATTATCTTTTCCAAAAGAAGCGAACGGCAAAAGACCTTGTGGAAATTTATTTCAACACAGTGGGCGCAAACGCTTTTCTGCTTCTTAACATACCGCCCGATAAAAACGGCGAAATAAGCAAGAGGGAGCAAAAAACGCTTCATGCTTTCACGCAGGAAATTCAAAACACCTTCAAAAACAAAATTAATTTTAAAGATGCCTTTGCCGTTTCAAAAAGCGGTCAGAGAAAGCTTGAAAAAAATGAATTTGCACTTCAGGAAAAGGAATTTGCTTTGCGGTTTGTTTTTGAAAAAGATCAAAACATAACCTGCCTTGTTCTGAGCGAAGACATTCGCAAAAGTCAGCGTGTGGAAAGCTTTGATGTCTATGCAAAACAAGGCTCAGCCTATAAACTCACAGAAAGCCATACCGTCATCGGAAATCAAAGGATTATACGCTTGAAAAAAGGCATTCGCACAGATGAAATTGCCGTTGTTTTCACGCAGTCAAGAAGCTATCCGATGATAAACAAGGCGGAGTTTTATGCTTAAGCCATCAAATAAATCTGTTTGGCAAATTATTTTGTCCCTCGGCAACACGATTCTCGTCACTGAGCCATTAGTTTAAATGTTAAAAGTAGCTGCACCGTAAAAAGCGCATACGGTGCAGCTGCTGATTTTTTCTTCTTCAGACCTTTTTGTCAGTATTTTTACAGGTGGTTAAACCTCTGCTTATATCTTTCCCAAATGGCAAACCGAAAAACATTGCTTCCTGCCCTTTCACCGGAGGCTTATTTTTCAATGTCATATTTCCAGTCAATGATTCCTCCGAATTCCTTGACATTGGAATAACCGAGTTTCACAAGCTCCTGACAAGCAATTTTGCTTCGTCTGCCGCTTCTGCAATAAACAAGAATCAGTTGTTCTTTATCAGGCAGTTCTTTTTCTGCCCTGTTCGCTATTTCATATTCGGGAATCATAATCGCACCTGGAATGTGACCTTCGTCATATTCCTCCTGTGTTCTCGCATCAATAATAACATAGTCGCTTTCGCTTTCCATCAAGGCTTTTGCCTCTTGACCCGAAATTTGTTCGTAACTGATTTCTTCTTCCGACCCGGACGAACAGGCAGCAAAAGCAACCACCGCCAAGGCTGCCAAGCTCAAAACAAGAATCATTCTTCTTATATTATGTATAGACATCATTCATAACTTCCTTTCTTTGTGTTTCGTCTTTATTATATCCATAAATAAAAACGCCCGAAACGCCGATAAAACAAGGCATTTCGGGAGTTTGCTGTGGTGATCCATCGGGGATTCGAACCCCGGACACCTTGATTAAAAGTCAAGTGCTCTGCC
>JBJEOJ010000208.1:0-5567 GCA_051880655.1 Acutalibacteraceae bacterium
CTCCAAAATATTTGTTTATATTTTATCATGACACAGAAATAATTTCAATAGATTTTGTCGTAATTGGTCAGGATTGGTATGCATCGTGAATTTACAAATTAAAACCTATTCAATTGTCTCATATAAAAGCGTCAACCGGGCGGCCTTTTTTTGGTCACCCGGTTGATATTCTTTGTCTTTTCTGGGGATGCACAAGTTCAACTTCCCCGCTATTTATATATCAGCCGCCGAGATATGCTTTCTTGATATCTTCACTTTCCATCAGTTCTGCACCTGTTCCCGTCAAGGCAATTTTGCCGTTTTCAAGAACATAGGCTCTGTCGGAAATTGCGAGTGACTTACCTGCGTTCTGCTCAACAAGAAGAATGGTTGTTCCGCTCTTATGATAATCTTTGATAATATCAAAAACCTCATCAACAAGAAGCGGAGAAAGTCCCATTGATGGTTCGTCAAGCATAAGAAGCTTCGGGTGGCTCATCATCGCCCTGCCCATAGCAAGCATCTGCTGCTCACCGCCGGAAAGCGTACCGGCAATCTGATTTTTTCTTTCACCGAGACGAGGAAATCTTGTATATATTTCCTCAATATCGTTTTTAATTTTCTTTTTGTCTTTTTCTGTGAAAGCACCCATGAGAAGATTCTGATAAACGGTAAGTTCCTGAAAAATTCTTCGTCCCTCGGGCACCTGCGTCATACCCAGCTTAACAATCTTGTGGCACGGAACCTTATTGATAACCTGACCTTCATAGGTAACCGTTCCGCTTTTTATCGGAACAAGACCCATGATGCTTTGCATGGTTGTGGTTTTACCTGCACCGTTTGCACCGATGAGAGTTACGATTTCACCCTGATTAACTTCAAAGCTGATTCCCTTTATTGCCTGAATAACACCGTAATAAACCTGTAAATCTTTAACTTCTAACATTGCCATAGTCTTAACCTCCGATATAAGCTTTAATAACCTCGGGGTCATTCAGAGCGTCATTGACCTTGCCCTGACAAAGCGTGGTGCCGAAGTTTAACACAGTAATTTCATCACAAAGACCGGAAACAAACTTAAGGTCATGTTCAATAAGAAGAACAGTAATATCGAATTCGTCACGTATAAAACGAACCGTGTCCATAAGTTCTTCAGTCTCATTCGGATTCATACCTGCCGCAGGTTCATCTAATAAAAGGAGTTTTGGATTTGTTGCGAGGGCTCTTGCAATTTCAAGCTTTCTCTGCTTACCATACGGAAGATTGCAGGCAAGATTATTTCTTTCTTCGTCGAGATCAAAAATTCGGAGAATTTCTTTTGCTTTTTCTCTCATTCTGACCTCAGTGTCATAATGCTTCGGAAGCTTGAGCATACTTGCAAAAGCGTTACACTTAAATTCGGGCTGGTTGTGAAGTCCGACAAGAACGTTTCTGATAACGCTCATATTATTGAAAAGTCGTATATTCTGAAATGTTCTTGCAATACCCTTTCGGTTAATTGCCTCCTGACTTTTCCCTTTAAGCTCTTCACCGTCGAGGAAAAATGTACCGGTTGTCGGCTTATAAACGCCTGTGAGCAAATTGAAAATTGTTGTTTTTCCTGCTCCGTTAGGTCCGATAAGACCGTAAAGCTGCTTTTTCTTAATCTGGAGATTAACATTATCAACAGCTTTCAGTCCTCCGAAAGAAATGCCTAATTCTTTGGTTTCAAGAACATAATCAGCCATAATTATTCTCCTCCTTTCTTATCGGGCTTGTCAGGCTTGTCGGGAGTATAGGGACTTTCCGGGGTTACGTCAACCGAAAGCACTTCGTCCATTTTGATTTTAGTGGGGATTTTGTCCCATTTTGCCGGGTCATTCTTAATAGAAGCCGGATTTTTCTTTTCTTTTCTTTCATGGAGAATACGTGTAATCGAAAGCTTCTCACGAAGCGGCTGAAGTGCCGGTGCGTTATTAAAGATAATAAATACAATAAGTATGATTGCGTAAACAAGGAACTTAATGGCCGCAAGGTCACCCGAAAGTCTTGTCTGAAGCTGGAAGTTAAGAACTGTAATAAGTGTTGAAGCAACAATTGAGCCGGTAATGTTACCCATACCGCCAAGAACAACCATAACAAGAATTTCGATTGAATAGTTATATGAGAAGAATGAATAAATAACCGGAGAAGCATAGTGACCGTAGATTACGCCGGCAATACCTGCAAAAAATGCGGAAAGAATGAAAACAAAAAGCTTGTAATATGTTAGATTGATTCCCATGGCTTTTGCGGCAATCTCGTTATCACGTATAGCAGTAATTGCTCTGCCGTGCTTACTTTTGATTACATTCTGAATAAGAAACAGCGTAATAAATACCATTATGAAAGCAACAATGAAAAGGCTTCCCTTATAGGTAGTAGTACGAAGTCCGAGAGCACCGCCGAAAGTTTTCATATTTTTGAAAATGTTACGCACAATCTCACCAAAAGCAAGAGTAACAATTGCAAGGTAGTCGCCTTTAAGTCTTAATGCCGGAAGACCGATAATGAAGCCGAAGAATGCAGCAACAACACCGCCTATTGCCATCGCAATAATTAGAACAATCAGCTGTGAATCGATTAGTTTATTTAAATAGTTTGCCGAAAGACAGCCGATATAGGCACCTACGCACATAAAGCCTGCGTGACCGAGGCTGAGTTCACCGAGAAATCCGACAACAAGGTTAAGAGAAACAGCAAGAATAATGCTGAAAGCAATCTGAGTAAGAAGCGTCATGCTTGAGCGCGGAAGATTGCCTGTCGCTTTAAGAATAAGCGAAAAAGCAAGTATAAAGCCTACTATGATATAGTTAGTCAGATCTTTCAGTTTAAAGGTCTGTTTTACGTTTTTGAAGTATCCCATAGTTTATACTTTCTCCCTTCTCTTCTTACCGAGAAGACCGATCGGTCTTACAAGAAGGATAACAATAAGAAGTGCAAATTCAACTGCAGTTGTATATGGAGCAAGCACCGGAATACTAAGCGAAATTTTTTCAACAACACCCAAAAGTACGCCTCCGAGCATAGCACCCGGAATTGAACCGATACCTCCGATAACTGCTGCAGTGAAAGCTTTTATACCGGGCATTGCACCGAGAGTCGGGCTGACCGACGGAATCTGCATCAGATAAAACAGACTTGCAAACGCAGCAAGAGCCGAACCGATTGCGAAAGTGATAGTTATAATCATATTAACATTTACACCCATCAGCTGAGCGGCGCCTCTGTCCTCAGAGACGGCAAGCATAGCGCGTCCGAGTCTTGTTTTCTTAACAAAAAGCTGAAGAGAAATCATAATCAAAGCACCGATTCCGAGAGTGAGGAGCGTTGAAATGTTAACCTGTGCGGAACCGAGATTTACGATACCGTAATTTCCGATTGTAACAGTTTGCGATTTTGAACCGAAAATAAGCTGTGCAACGGACTGAAGCAGATAGCTGACACCGATCGCCGTAATAAGAACAGCAAGAGGCGATGCACCTCTCAGCGGCTTATATGCAACTTTTTCTGTAATAACGCCCATAAGCGTGCAGACAATAATTGCAACCAAAGCGGCAAGAATCGGATGACCGCTGAGATTTAAGGTTGTAAGAATTGCGTAAGCACCTACCATGATGATATCACCGTGAGCAAAGTTGAGCATTTTAGCAATTCCGTAAACCATTGTATAGCCCAAGGCAATAAGCGCATAGATACTGCCGAGGCTGAGTCCGTCTATAAATATAGTCATAAACATCCCCCGTTTCGTTAATTTTAGATATTAGATATCAGATGTTAGAAAGAGTTGATTTGCATTATACACTCTAACTTCTAATATCTAACATCTAAACAAAAGACAATCGGGTGTCAGTGTTTCGGCACCCGATTGCACGATAAATTGAATTAGTCGCAAAGCGACACCGTCCCGGGTAAAGTATTTTCCTTAAGATAACCAACCCGGGCGGGAACAAAACAGTAATTTTAAATTATTTGTTGAGTTCAACAATTGTCGGTTCCTTTGTCGGAGCACCGGAAGCATCCCATGTCATTGCGCCGGTAACGCCTGTGAATGAGAAATCCTCGGCAGTAATTGTCTTAACAAGAATATCGCAAAGCTCAGAAGCAGAAATTGTTACATCATCAACGCCTGCTTTCTTCATAGCTTCAAAGATTACATAAACTGCATCATAACCGTCGGCAGCAAACTGATCGGGAGCTGCGCCGTACTTTTCGGTGTAAGCCTTAACAAAAGCAGAAACTTTTTCGTCAGTGCTGTTTACATCGAACGGAGTTATGTAAGAAACTTTGTTTGTTACAGATGCATCAAGCTGATCCTTAACGCCGTCAAGACCGTCACAGCCGAAGATAAGAGCATCACAGCCCTTAGCGGAAGCTGCCTTGGCAATGAGACCTGCCTCGGTGTAATAGATGGGAACGAAGATAACATCGCAGTCCTTAAGAGCTTCAACCTGAGTTGAGAAGTCTTTTTTGTTTTCAGCATCAAAAGTCTGAGTTGTGAAGTCCTTACCGAGTTCTTTCATTTTAGCTTCAAATGCTTCGAAGATGCCTGATGAATACGGATCACTTGTGTCATAGATTGCACCGATCTTTTCATACTTGTTTGAAAGCTCTTCAGCAGCAAGAACACCCTGGTCGGGATCGCCGAAGCAAATGCGGAATGCATTCGGTCTGTCAGCAATTACGTTTGCAGCGGAAGCCGACGGAGTCATGAAGAAAACATTATCTTCAACTGCTCTGCCTGCAAAAGAATCTGCAGAACCTGAAGTTACAGAACCGAGAGAAGCCTGCATACCTGCTTCATAAAGAGTATCATAGCCTGTTGCAGCGTCAGCAGCTGCAGCTTTGTCGTCTTTGATGTCGAACTTAAAGTTCTTACCGTTAAGTCCGCCTGCTGCGTTGATTTCTTCAACTGCAAGTGAAGCACCCTGCTGAACGGAAATGCCGTACTGAGCAGCGTCACCGGTAAGCGGTCCTGTTGCGCCGATTAAATATTCGGTGTTGTTAGCGGCATAATTGTCGCCTGATGCGGCGGGCTTTTCTTCGCCTGCTGCGGTTGTGTCGCCTTCTGCGGTTGTTGCATCTGTGTTTCCTGACTTACTGCAAGCGGCAAAGCAGGAAAGGCAAAGAACAGCAACAAGCACAAGAGCGAGAATTCTTTTGAATTTTCTCATTTGAATCATACCTTTCTTTAAAAATTAATTTGATTTTCATATTTAAGAGAACCGATCATCTCTGAATATGTTGAAAGAATTATAACATTACATTTTGTTATTGTCAACAGAAAAATGAATTTTTATATGACTGCACAAGTTTGACAATATTCACACAGTAAATTATACTATATTAACAACAAATTTGTCGATTTTAGAAAAAGAAATAGATTAGGTTTTCTATAATGATTAATACGAACTACCCTTTGCATGACATTTTGTCATGTTAATTAACTTCATCGGCATATATTTCGCTGATAGCTTCAACAGCGGAAGAAACAAAGACTTTGACAGCCGGATAAGAATTTTTAAATGACTTCTGACAAATAACAAGTTCTCTGTGCGCGGCAGGAAGAA
>JBJEOJ010000209.1:0-5495 GCA_051880655.1 Acutalibacteraceae bacterium
CAGTCCGGTGGACTGTTTATCCGTAGGAAACCCTCGCCGGGCGGACAATGTCCGCTGATGTTACGCGGGTAGAAAGTAATAATTTTTACCAATTACACCGCGACATAAGCATAATATAAAATTATAGATTTGTTCCTGACTGTGGACACGGCACGCCGTGTCCCTACCATAATACATATTTATTGCTCGGGCACTTAAATAACAATTCAGCACCAACTCGTACGGGATCGGTGTCGCCATGCGACCGGGAGCGGAGTCGCCGTGCGACAATTTTGCGCCCAAAGGTCAAATATTATAATGAAATTGATGACAAGGTTCGATTTTTATGTTATAATATAATGACCTATATTATGAACAGTTAAAAACAGAAATAACAAAATCAACAAAGTGATAAGCTTCACGGAGGAATAATGAACAATAACAAAACAGCAGACGAAAACACAGAGCTGATTATCGGAAGAAACGCTGTTTCGGAAGCGCTAAAAAGTAACAGAACGCTCAATACTCTTTTTGTTGCAAAAGGTGAAAGAAACGGAAGCATCGGAAAAATCATTGCTTTGTGTAAAGAAAGAAAAACAGTTGTAAAAGAGGTTGACCGTAAAAAGCTTGATTTTATGTGCGGTCAGGGTAATCATCAGGGCGTTGCGGCTTATGCGGCGGCGCATGAATATGCAGAAGTTGAAGATATATTTGCTCTTGCAGAAAGCCGAAATGAACAACCGTTCATCATCATTTGCGATGAAATTGAAGACCCGCATAATCTCGGCGCAATCATCAGAACGGCCGAAGCGGCAGGCGCTCACGGAATCATCATTCCAAAACGCCGCGGTGCATCGTTGACATGGGCGGTCGGAAAAGCGTCTGCGGGTGCAATTGAATATATGCCGGTTGCAAGAGTCGGAAACCTTGCTTCAACGATTGATGAACTGAAAGAAAAAGGTGTTTGGGTTTACAGTGCCGATATGGACGGAAAAGCTTGGTGCGAGACGGATTTTTCAGGTGCGGTGGCGCTGGTCATCGGCTCGGAGGGAAGAGGCGTTTCACGTCTTATCAGAGAAAAAAGCGATTTCATTGTTTCTCTTCCCATGAAAGGAAAAATCAATTCGCTCAACGCTTCAGTTGCGGCGGGTATTCTCATGTATGAAGTTGCAAGACAGAGACTTTAATATATATTATCCTGTTGAAAGGAGCTAAAAGTTATGGCAGAAAATAACAACAATAACGATCCGTCAATGCTTTATGACGAGGAGTTTATGAAAAAGCGCGAAGCAATGTTCGGAAACACAAATTCCGAAACAGAAGTTTCTTCGGGCAGAGAAACAGATGAATTTGAAGATTTCGATGCTGAGAAATCGCAGTCCGGAGGATTGTTTGCAAGATTCAAACGTTCGTTAAAAAAGAAAAAAGATTATGACGACGATGATGACGATGACGGTTATGACATTTTTGATCTTGACGATATTTTCACAAGAGAAGAATCGAAAGAAAATGCAGAACAAAATCCTCAAGAAAAAGTGACCGAAGAAAAATCAGAAGAAAAAAGTCAAGAAAAACAAAAAGACGAAGTAGAAGATCCGGTTGTCAGAGAAAAAGCTCAAAAGCAAGAACAAAAAAATCCTGAAAGAAAAGCCAAAAAAGCTATAACAGAAGAAAAGCAAGAAGAGAAAGAAAATAAAGAAGAAAAAGAAAACAAGGAAGAAAAATCGGCTGAGCCTGAAAAAGCTCAAGTTGAAGAAGATGAAATCAAAACACAAGAAAATGAATCTGCTGAAAGTGACGACGTAAAGATTTATGAAGGTTCAAAAGACAACGATACAGCAGAAGATTTTTCGGTTGATTTTGATTTCGGTGACATCTCTTCCGATTATGAGCTTGACGATATAAACGCATTGCTTGAGTCGGTCGGAATAAAACCGCTCACTTCTTCGGGAAATAAAGAAACCAAAACAGCTCAGGCTGATTCTGAATCCGATAATGTTCAGCAAGCAGATGAGCCGGAAGAAGAAAATACGGGAGTTTCACAGTCAACAAAGCGTATTGACGGCAAGCTTGTTAAAGCAGTGCTCACAAATGCAAAAAAGAAAACCGAACCTGTTTCTTCAAACACAAAGCTTTTTAACATCGGAAAGCTGTTTTCTTCAAAAGGCAGACAAGACGGTGAACAAAGCGAAGAAGAAATTGAAGCAAAGCTTCATTCAAAAAGGAAAAGATTTATTGATAACTTCCGTGTTCTTGAAAAAGATACGCAGGACAAGCCTATTCTTGAACGGATTTCAGACGCAGATGCTTCCGGCAGTGTGGTAGATATTGTTGAACCGAAAAGCGGAGAAGATCTTTTTGACGCTGTTGAAAAGGCCGACAGGGAAAAGAACAGCCTTGCAGACGCTGCAGCCAAGGCTGCAGCAAAAGAAAAGACCAAAGAGCGAAATTCAGCTGCATCTTCTTTGATTAAAGATCTGCGAACAAAAAATGCTTCAGAAAAAACAAAAATGATAATATTGCTTGCACTGACCGGTGTTTGCCTCATCTTATCGTTTATTGCATCGGCTTATCATGAGGGCGGTGCTCTTGACGGATTTTTCTCGGGCGGAGCAAGAATTTATACTGTTATTAACCTTGTTCTTTTTGCAGCAGGTGCAGCTGTTTGTTTTGACAAATTCAAAGAGAGTATTGAAGCACTGAAAGAATTCAAAATAACCGGCAGTGTCGGAATGTTATTGATTTGTGCTTTTGTTTTCATTCAAGGAATAATTGCTATTATAACCGGTATGACCGAACAAACCGGAATTCTGGTTTTCACTGCATACGGACTGTTTGTTATGCTTTCTCAGGTTTACAGTGATTTCCTTTCAAGAAAAACACTTGCTAAAAATCTTTCGGTTATGGTTCATGCAAAGGGTGCAATGATTGGTCTTTGCAAAATTGACAGTAAATCAGACGCTGCGGCAATCGGACACGGAATCAGCGAAAACGGTTCGCCGAATATATATTACTGTGCTGACTGCGATATACCCGATAATATGCAGCAGCTTGCTTCTTCAAACAGCTTTGACGAAAAGTTTTACGGCTACGGCTCGGTTGCCGTTATGGCACTGACACTTATTGTCAGCCTGGTTTTAAGCATTACGGGAAAGACACCGGCTTCTTTTGCGGTATGTTTTGTCGGAGGTATATGTCTTTGCTTCCCGATACTGAAAAGAGTTGTTAACGAAAAGCTTCTTGAAGATTGTGTGACATCTGTTTCATCAAAATCAGCTGCGATTGCGGGAATTGAATCCTGCGAAGCATTTGCCGATGCAAATGCTGTTGTTGTTGACAGTGATGATATTTTTGAAGCCCGTGTTTCAAAATTCAGAGTTGTTCCCGGTCATCGAATTGCACAAAGCGACGCTGTGGTTTTTGCCGCGGCAACACTCAAGAACACGAAAAGCCTGCTTTCAGACAGCTTTGATGAGTTCCTTGAAGAAAGCGGAATAACTCTTCCGGAAGCGGAAGACGTTCAATATGAAGAACGTCTCGGATATTCTGCATGGGTTGCTTCAAGAAAGGTTCTTGTCGGCAACAGAGAAATGCTTGTTGCGCACAGTATTCCTTGTCCGTCTGCTGAAGAGGAAGAAAGATATTCAAAAGGCAGAAGTGTGATGTATGTTGTTGTTGAGGGCGTAATTGCCGCAACCTTCATTGTTTCTTATTATGCAAAAGGTGAAGTCAAAAAAGGCGTTGCCGAATTCAGCAAAACCGGTCTTGTTTTGATGATTAACTCAGCAGAACCGTGCCTTAGTGAAAAGCTTGCCGCTTCCAAGCTTTCGGTTGATATTGCCGCAATTAAAATTATCGGCTCAAACGGTGCTGAAATTGTTGAGGCTTATAAAAAAAGCAGACCGTCGGAAAGCTTCGGCTTGCTTTATTCGAAAAGACACGGCGGTGTTATTACTCTTATCAATGCGGCGCATAATCTGAGCATGGCGCAAAAGCTTGCACAGCTTATCAGCATTGTTACAATGGCAGTCACATTTTTGATTTTTGTCATCAGCATGGTCTTCGGCTCTGTGTCTGTGCTTACGCAGATTTCAATTATTCTGCTTAATGCCGTTTGGGCTGTTGTTTCATATTTTGTCGGAAAAACAAAGCTCAAATAAGCGATTGAGTTATTTATTATAATTATTTTAAGAAAGGAAAGCGGCGCATTTGCGCCCCGGAAAGACTTATGGAAAACATAATTACCGTTTCAGATTTAAAAAAGTCATACGGAAGCAAAACCGTTCTTGACGGAATCAGCTTTAATGCGCTTCCCGGTCAGATTATCGGACTGCTCGGTCCTAACGGCTGCGGAAAGACAACGCTTATTAAAATTCTCACAGGGCTCATAAAAGACCACAGCGGAATTGTTAAAATCGACAACGAGGAGCCCGGTCCTTACACAAAAAGCATTGTTGCTTATCTTCCCGAAAAATCCTATCTTCCCGACTGGATGAGACCAACGGACGCAATTGAATATTTTGCGGATTTTTATAAGGACTTCGATAAGGAAAGAGCGCAGAGAATGGTTGCCGAATTCGGTCTTGATCCGAAGCAAAGGCTCAAAACCATGTCAAAAGGTCAGCAGGAAAAGCTAAACTTAATTCTTGTTATGTGCAGAAGAGCGAAGCTTTATATTCTTGACGAGCCTTTGGGCGGCGTTGACCCTGCGGCAAGAAGCAAAATTCTTGATCTTATTATGAACAACTATGCAAAAGACGCAACGGTTCTTCTTTCAACCCATCTTATCAACGATGTTGAATATATTTTTGACAGAGTGCTGATGATAAGCGGAGGAAAGCTTATTGTTGATTCTCATGTTGAAGAGCTTCGTCAAAAAGGAAAAAACGTTGAAGAAGTGTTCAAGGAGGTGTTCAGCTATGCTTGGTAAGCTTTTAAAATATGAGCTGAAACATTCGGCAAGATATGTGATGACAATTTATGCCTGTGCCGGGGCAGCAGTGATTTTCATGCTTTTCGCTATGCTGACAAAAATTAACTCGCTCAGAGTGATTGCTTCAATCGCTCTTTATCTGATCGGTATTATCGCCATTGTTATGACGCTTGTTTCCGTAATCAAGAATTTTTATGATACGCTTTACGGAAAACAAGGGTATCTGACCTTTACTTTGCCTGTTAAATGCAGCAGCTTACTGTTTTCTAAAGTCCTCATTTCATTTTTCTGGATTATTATGTCCAGTGTTCTTATGGCAGTGATTGCTGTTTTGGTTTATTGGAACGCAAAAAGCCAGACAGACGGTGCGGTTGACTCGATTACGCAGATAATCAGAGAAAGCGGTTTGCTCCAGATGCTGCCGTCTGCCGCAAGCATTGTGAAACTTGTCGTTTTGTTCGCAGTGAATATGCTTATGAATATTCTTGTTTTTGTGGGCTTTGTATATTTCGCCGTTACTCTTGCCAACACAAGAGCACTTCAGGGTCACCCGAAGCTTTTCGGCTTTTTGATCTTCTTTTTG
>JBJEOJ010000210.1:0-26727 GCA_051880655.1 Acutalibacteraceae bacterium
CAGCGAACAATCCGGGAGGTGAAGATAATGAATAAATGTCCGAAATGCGGCGAAAAACTCAGCCCCTTTTATTTCAAGCAGCTATGCCCGAAGTGCGGTGCGAATCTGATGTATTATGACATAGATGAACGACTGAAACAGGACGCCGAAAAGGCACAGAAAGAAGTGGAAGCGGTCAACCGTTTTACATCGATTCTGAAAAATTCGTCCGTTGCTTCCCCTCTTCATATTATACGGTTGGTGCTGTTCTTCACTCCTCTTGCGTCTATGTGTTTGCCTATGTTTGTAACCGGGAACAAGACCGTAAGCCTTGTGGAATTAATCATGAGCATCATCAAAAACGGCCTTGACTTTAACGCAATGCTCGCCGATACACCGTATTTCTTAGGTGTTTTATCCATGGTGCTTGTGATCGTGCTTTCCCTTGCGGAAATCATTGTAAGCTTATTCAGCGCAACAAAGCACGGACTTGTGAGAAATCTTATTTTTTCGGCCGTAAATCTGCTTGCTCTTTGCGGTCTCGGGATTGCCGTATTTTCCATGGGCGGTAAAATCGGCATAGGCTTCATCCTTACACTTGTTATCTATCTTATATGCGACATTCTTCATTTTGTTGTCAACAAAAAAATTCGTGCAAAATAAATTTTTGAGGAGTTTAAAATGAGTAAGAAAAAAATTTATACCGTTGCCACGGCTCATCTTGATACCATCTGGTCATGGGATTTCGAAACCACGGTCAGCAAATATATTTATAACACGCTTGTTGACAATTTTGCCATGTTCAAAAAATATCCGAGCTATATTTTTTCCTTTGAGGGCTCGTACCGTTATGAGCTTATGGAGGAATACTACCCGGAATTGTTTGAGCAGTTAAAAAAATATGTTGCCGAGGGCAGATGGAACGTTGCCGGCTCATCTTTTGAAAACGGAGATGTCAACTGTCCGTCACCGGAGGCACTTTTCAGAAATATACTGATCGGTAATACCTATTTTGATGAAAAATTCGGCAAGCGTTCGTGTGATATTTATCTGCCGGACTGCTTTGGCTTCGGCTGGGCTTTGCCGAGCATTATGCACCACGCAAACCTGAAAGGTTTTACAACTCAGAAACTTGCATGGGGCAGCGCTTACGGGATACCGTTTGACATCGGCAAATGGTACGGCGTAGACGGAAACTATGTTTATGCGTCGGTAAACCCGCACGACTATTATTTCACGTTGACGAAACTGCGTAACTGGAAGTTTGTGACCGACAAGCTCAGGGAAAACGAAAAGTACGGCCTCAATTGGACCTATATGTTCCACGGAATCGGCGACCGCGGCGGTGCACCCGAAGAGGCGACGGTCAAATTCGTTGATGGGGAAATCAAGAAAAACGAAACCGAGGATATCGAGGTAATCGCCGCCTCTGCCGATCAGATTTATCGTGATATTGAAACGAAGCTTCCGCAGGAGGTAAAGGACAAGCTCCCCGAGTGGAAAACGGAGCTTGTCATGCAGAATCACGGTGTCGGCGGTTATACATCAAGGGCAATCGGCAAGCGTTGGAATGCAAAATGTCAGGAGCTTGGCGACATGGCCGAGCGTGCAGGCGTTATGGCAATGTATTTCGGAACTTCTGACTATAATGAAGAAGTGCTTGAAAAATCCTGGAAACGAACAATCGCTCATCAGTTCCATGACGATACACCGGGCACTTCGGTTCAGCGCGCTTACAGACGCTCGTGGAATGATTATGCCATGTCTATCAATCAGTTCAGCGGTGAGCTTGAGGCATCGCTTTCCTCGCTTACTCAGCTTATGGATTCCGATTTCTGCCAGGGAATTCCGCTTCTGGTATCGAATCCCGTTGAAGCTGACAGAAAATCCGCTGTAAGAATCAAGCTGAAAGGTATCCACACCCCATACGTCCGCATTTATGACAACGAGGGTAAAGAAGTACCGTCACAGGTTGTTTCCGATGTTGACGCAGTTAAGGAAATCCTTTTCTTAGCAGAGGTCAAGTCGCTCGGACTGAAAGTTTTTGATGCGCGTCCGTCAGATGAACCGTGCAAGATTGAAAGCGAACTGAAAGCAAGTAACAACACCATTGAAAATGGAAAATACATTGTTACGCTGAATAAAAACGGTGATATTGCATCAATCGTTGACAAGGACGATAATAACAGAGAGCTTCTCAAGAAACCTGTTGTTCTCGGATTGTTTAACTATACCGGTTCAAAAAAGTGGCCGGCATGGGAAATGAATTATAAAGAGGCAAACAAAGAGCCGGACAGAATCCCTCAGCTGGAATCGGTTAAAATTGCCGAAAACGGACCGGTCCGTGTTGCTTTTGAGGTTAAGCAAAGAGATAAGAAATCGCAGTTTATCACTTATATCTGCTTAACGCAGGACAGCGATATTGTTGAGGTTTATAATGAAATTGAGTGGCAATCCATGCGCACGCTATTAAAAAACAGATTTGCACTCACCGCTTCCGATTCAAAGGCAACCTTTGACCTTGGACTTGGTGCAATTGAACGCGAAAACATGAATGAAAAGCTTTTTGAAGTACCGGCTCAGAAATGGGCGGATATTACGGATGAAAGCGGCGACTTCGGTGTTTCAATTTTCAGCGAATGTAAGCATGGTTGGGATAAGTATGACGATAACACACTTCGCCTGACCGCCGTTCATACGCCGAAAAATAATTACAGAATTGATTCCATGCAGTCCATGATGGATCTGGGTAAAAACATTTATGGCTATGCCATTTATTCGCATAAGGGCAAGGTTGGCGCAGATACGCAGCTTCAGGCAAGACTTTACACATATCCGATGACAGCTGTTGTGTTTGAAAAACATGCAGGCGTGTTAAACAGTGATTATTCATTCGGTCGTGTCAGCACAAATGATGTCATTGTTCGTGCCATCAAGAAAGCACATCACCGTGACGATGAAATCATAGTCCGTTTCAACGAAGGAGCGAATAAAGAGGTCAAAGGCTTTGAATTTACTCTCGGTGACGGAATTGAAAGCGCAAGAGAGCTTTGGGCAAGCGAGGAATACCGTGGCGAAGCAAATGTGGTAAACGGCAGTCTTGTCTGTGATTTTAAGCCCTATGAGGTCAGAACCTTTGGCATCAAGCTTAAAAAGCCGGGTGTTCAGGGCGCTAAGGCAAAGCAAAGACCGATTGAATTGAAACTCAACAGGGGCTTGAATGACATTCCCGAAAGCCTTATGAGAGATAAGATTTCTGTTTGCGGTGTTGATTTTGTTCCCGGTAACGGCACAATGGCTGCCGACGGACAAACTGTCAAGATTGCAGACGGAAACAAGCTGAAACTTCTTGTGACTTCATATAAATCGAACGACATTACCTTCACGGTCAACGGCAAGCCGGTTGTCAAAACGGTAAACGGTGCGCATGATGCTTTTGCCCGTTGGGATTTATATGATTTCGGCGAAACGGCTTATATCAAAAAAGGTCATCTCGGCTATGAGTTTACGCACTGCATGTCCGGGAAAGATATAGAATTTGCCAAAGGACTGTATTTCTGGGTAATTACGCTCGACGGAACAACGGTTCTTCCGAAAGACAGTGATGTCGTTATTCTTGCGGCAACTGAGGTTGAAGGTGCTGACGGCTCTCTCGTAACGCCTCTTATGGACGAAATTGAGAACAACAGACCGTTCACCTTTAAGAAGAATTTCAAGGAAAAACTGTGGTATATACAGTCAAAGCTTTTTTGGAATATCCATGATAAAGACGATTATTTCCGTCACAACAACAATGGCAAAAACGGCAAACGTGTTGAGCAGTCCAAAAAGAGAACCGTAACACGAACGGTTGAAGCTTAAACAGGGATATTGATAAATGAGGACATTCATAATGCGGTTCTTGAAAAGTGCACGCAGTATAACACAGATGATGCGGCACAGCAGTAATTTTCTAAATGAATAAAAATACACACAAACACCGCCGAAAGCTTATGCAATCGGCGGTGTTTGTGTAACGATAATATCAAATAATGTTTTATAATTTGAAAACCAATCGGATGACTGAATTATAATCGTATATATTGCTTTAAACCGCTAAATATGGTATAACTTATTTAGCTTTTAATGATTTGAGGAGACAGCAATGACATATAAAGAAAAATATGAGCAATGGCTCAACTTTGACGAAGACACCCGAAACGAGCTTCTTGCCGTAACATACGAAAAAGAAATCGAAGACAGATTTTATAAAGACCTCGCTTTCGGCACCGGCGGTCTGCGCGGCATTATGGGTGCAGGCTCAAACAGAATGAACCGCTATACGGTCGGTAAGGCAACATTCGGTCTTGCCAACTATCTGAAGTCCAAAGAAAGCAATAACTTAAGTGTTGTTCTTGCCTATGATTCCAGAAACAATTCCGCTTTCTTCGCAAAAACCGCTGCGGGAATTTTTGCTTCCTGCGGTTTTCAGGTATATCTTTTTGACACGCTCGTTCCCGTACCGGTGCTTTCTTTTGCAACAAAACATCTTTCCTGCACGGCAGGCGTTATGATAACCGCTTCTCACAATCCGAAAGAGTATAACGGCTACAAGGTGTATGACAGCAAGGGCTGTCAGTTCTGCACCGAGGACGCAAAAAATGCCATCGGCTATATCAACCGTATTACGGATTTTTCCACGATACCGTTTTCCGACTCTGACGAAAACATAACCTATATCGGTCGGGATGTTCTTTCCGCTTTTCTTGATGAGGTGAAAAAGCAGTCGCTTTATGAGGAAAAGTCGGACTTGAAAATTGTTTATACGCCGCTTCACGGCACCGGAAATATTCCCGTTCGTGAAGTGCTCAAAAACATGGATATAACCGTTGTGAAAGAGCAGGAGATGCCCGACGGAAACTTTTCTACCGTCAGAAGTCCCAATCCCGAAGAAAAAGATGCGCTGAATATTGCCATTGAAAAGGCAAAGGAAATCGGCGCAGACCTTGTTCTCGGCACCGATCCCGACTGCGACCGGGTCGGCATTGCGGTAAAAGGAAAAGACGGCTATGTTCTTTTCACAGGCAACCAGACGGGTGCGCTATTGGTCAATTTCGTGCTGACGATGAAAGAAATACCGAATCTCTTTCCGTAAGAGGCTGCCGTCAGATTTTTGAGGGCGCATATATCTGCACCGTGAACCATGCGGTGCAGGACCTCGTTTGGGATTTTGAACTGCTTTTGGACATTGCAAAATCAGAGCTTTTCAACGAAGATTACCGGACATTTCTGAATAAAGAACTCAACAATGCCATGAATCTCATAGACTTCGACAGCGAAGAGCTTGACGGTGTCAGCGAAGCGAAAAGATATATTGACGAAGTGATCTATGCAAACGATAATTATAAAGGTAGCGGCGATGTCGCGCTCATCGCTCATTCGCATCTTGATATTGCGTATTATTGGCGAAGAATTCACTCGGTTCAGAAAAATCTTCGCACCGTGCTGATTCAGCTTCGCCTGATGGATCAATATCCCGACTTCAAGTATACACATACGCAGCCTTATGTTTATGAAACACTTGAAAAATATTATCCCGAAGTTTTCAATGAGCTGAAGCAAAAGGTTGCAAACGGTCAGTTTGAGCCTGTCGGTGCGATGTATGTTGAGCCGGATTGCAACATTCCTTCGGCGGAATCGCTTATCCGTCAGTGCCTTTACGGACAGCTGACCTATAAGCGTATGTTCGGAAAAACCGTTAACAACGCATGGCTGCCCGATGTTTTCGGTAATTCCTGGATTCTTCCGCAAATTCTCAAAAAGAGCGGCGTTGAATATTTTGTTTCCAACAAAATGTCAACATGGAACGATACCAACCGTTTTCCGCATAATAACTTCATCTGGAAAGGCAACGACGGCAGTGAGGTTTATGCCTGCGTGCCTCCGACGCATTTTATCACATGGAATATGCCTTCTCAGATTCAGGAAAACTGGGAGGTCTATATTGTCAAAGCCGATGTCAAATGGAATCTTCCGACTTTTGAACCGCTTTATTTACAGGCGGCAAAGAAAAGTGAAAATGGCGACATGACGGTTATCCGTCTTTTGGAACAGGACGGAACAAGAGGCAGAATCCAACTTGACAGAACGGTAAAAGTGCTCAATGTGCTCGAAGAAGAGCTTTATGAAACATACGTAATTGAATATAAGCCTTTTGAGATAATTACCATCGGTATGTATAAATGATTTTTGAAGGAAATCATAAGAAAACCACATTAGCAAAGAAACACCTGAACTCATCTTTACCGATACCCCATTTACCGAGGTGAATGTTTGTTTCTTCGGACGGTAAGGCGAGATTCCCAATATAATAATCGCCAACTTGTCTGTAAGTGAGTTCGTTTTTGTTTTGCATAGTATCTGTCCGTTCTTTTCATATGATTTTGATAAACTAATTAGTCTTGCAGAAAAAATAAAACGAATGTTAATTGCTTCTCTTAACACGGCAAAATCCAATCAAAAATAATGTTTCACTTTTATGGACGCAAACACAACGTTCCACCGTAATTCGGATAGAATTGCGGTGGATTTTTATGAGTGGAAAAAACATTTTGCAAATAAAACTTGTCAAAAAGGTTGACAAGTTTACTTGTCAGTACTATAATATATTTGCAAATAAAACTTGGCAATATTTGGAGGTTATACCATGAATAAAGAAGAAATACTTGAAAAAAGCAGAAAAGAAAACAATAATCAAGACATTTATGAGCAAGAAATCATCATTCAGGGAAATCGGTATGCCTGTATTGCAGCAGCTGTTCTTGCAACGATATTTTTTGTGATTCAAATTTTAACCGGCGCAGGAATGAACTATGGATTATATGCTGTTGTTTTTTCCATGCCAATGGCAGGATTTTGGATGAAATATAAAAAACTACATAAAAAACACGAATTGTTTGTTGCCGTTTGCTATACAATCGCAGTGGTTTTGTTTTCTGCTGCACACATTTATGAGTTGGTTTGCTCATCACAGATTTTATAAGGTGACTTATGGAAAAAGAATTAATACTCAAGAACCGTTTGAAAGAAATCAGAACAGAACAAGGATTGTCTCAAGCAAAGCTTGCTGAAATCGTAGGTGTATCCAGAAATACGATCAGTTCCATTGAAACAGGTCAGTTCAGCCCGACAGCAAAGCTTGCACTGATTTTATGTATAGCATTGGATAAAAAATTTGAAGATGTTTTCTATTTTGACTGAGAAATATAATTTATGTTTGCTGAATGAACATACATTGAGAATAACCACCTTTATAATAGGTTGAATTACTGTGGCTTTTTTAGCTAAGGATGTATTGAAAAATATCAAAACATTGTGATATGATGCGTGAGCCAAATCGGAATTTGAAGAACTCTACGGTTAGTTTGGTGTTTTTTCTTTGTCCTTGTGCTAAAATTATTTGTGAAATCTTTATAAAAGGAGCAATATTTATGAATCAAGAAAAAATAGGAAGATTTATATCAGAACTTCGTAAAGAAAAGAATATGACACAACTTGAATTAGCAAATAGATTAGGAATAACAGATAGGGCGATTTCAAAGTGGGAAAATGGCAGAGGTATGCCTGATGTTTCATTGTTTGAACCGCTCTGTAAAGAATTGAATATATCTATAAATGAGTTATTAAAAGGGGAGAAAATTGAAAGCAAGAATATAGAGCAATCATCAGGAGAAACTTTGGTGAATTATAGCAAGTACTTAAAACAAAAAGAAAAAAGAAAGAATATTTTATTGTTGATTGCAATTATGATTGTTTTGGTTGCCTTTATATCAATAGTGACATTGTCTTTTAATAAAACTTTTTTTGGAACAAAGTATAGTTCCGATTTTGTTAGCAGCGTCAACATTCCAATACCCAAATATTCATATTATAGCGGAACAAGCGGAATGGAATCATACACTGCAAAATTTAAAACATTAAAACAGCCCGATGAAGTTAATGTTATTATAGATAGATATTTATTGTCTTTGAAAAAAATAGAGTATAATAATGAAGTATATTATTATGACCAAGAAAACGATTTTACAATTCTGCAATATAGAATAAATAATGATGGTATAGGATTTGTCAATACCATTTACATATCGTACACAGATGGAAAGATTGATAATTAACAACTTCTAGTTTGTTGAAATGTTGATAGATGAGAAATTTTTAATCTGAATATAGTAAGAAACGAAAATCGATATCTGATAAGGTGACAGCTATGGATTGGATAAACATTTACGGCTTGATTTTTGTAATTATAATAATGATTCCGAATATCATCTTTGCGATTAGGTGCAGAGACGGTTTTGAAAACAAATGGAAAAATAAAGTTGTTGAAATTATCGAACAGATCGGAAGATTCGGCTGCTTCGGATTTATGATTGTTCATATTCCGGGCACATGGTTTGGCTGGTGGTCCGATGAGGCATTTGCAATATATCTGATTGTAGATGTAGTATTAATCTTACTTTACTGCATCGTCTGGATCATTTGCTTTAAGAAAAACAGTATGTTCAGAGCACTGGCGCTTTCCATTATTCCGTCGGTTTTGTTCTTGTTCAGCGGAATTATGAGCAGATCGGTTTTATTGATTGTTTCGGCAATACTTTTTGCTCCAAGTCATATTCTGATTTCCTATAAAAATGCGAAATAAATATAATAATAACCGACAAAAAAATAACGGCTGTATCACAAACACACACGATGTTGTGATACAGCCGTAATTTTATTTACTGCAATAAATTGTAATTGCTTTTTCGGCAAACTCAGCCGTACCTTCACCGCCGTTTTGGTCGATATTGGCTTTGAAGCGTTCGTCAGCGACATACATTTGTCCGAGACCTTGAAGAATCTGCTTTGTGCAGGTGTAATAATTTTCCGTAATGCAGTTTTGAAGCTTTTCAATCAGCTTTTGCGCCTCGTCACTGTCCGGGGACAAATGCTTGATTTTGCCGATTTCGGTGAATATCTGCATCAGCTTGTCGGCAGACGCTTTTTGCCGGTTGTCATTCTGATTTTCAGTTTTCTGCTGATATTCCTTGTACGCCGCTGTCTGACCCCAGCGTTCTTTGGCTTCGGCGGCATATTTTTCAATTTCACTTGTGTCAAATGCTTTAAAATCCATTTTGTAACCTCCGTTTGTTTCAATTTCACGGGCAAGAGCAATCAGATTTTCAATGTGCTCTTTTTTCAGCGTCAACAGCTTGATTTGCTGTTTCAAAGCCTTTTCGCGGTCAAAATTCGGACTTTCCAGAATCGCTTTGATATCTTTTAAGGAAAATTCCAGTTCACGGAACAATAAAATCTGTTGCAAGCGTTCAAGAGCCGTATCGTCATACAGCCTGTAACCGGCTTGCGTGACAGCCGTCGGCTTCAGAAGTCCGATGGTGTCATAATGATGAAGTGTGCGCACACTTACACCGGTGAGTTTGCTTACTTGATTTACTGTTTTCATGATACATACGCTCCTTTCGGGGAACAAAGCGTGATAGATTTTTGCTGCGATTGTCTGCTTTTCTCCCGTGCAATAAAGAGTATAAACCATTACGTTACGTCAGAGTCAAGAGGTTTTGGAAAATTTTTTGTTTTTCTCTGCAAAGGGATAATTCTTATATATACTGAGTATTACTGCTTGATTTCATCTCTTTAATGTGGTAAAATTTACATGTGCCGTGCGACAAAATTCTAAAATGCGTTAATGATGCAAACCGGACTTTAAAATTTGATTTGTGCGGCAGCATGAAAGGTGAAAACAAAAAATTTCGGGAGGAAATGAAAATGAAAAAGAAATCATTCAAATTTTTAAAACGTGCCCTTGCGTGTGCGTTGGTTGTTGTCATGACGCTCACGGCGGCGCCGCTTTCGGGTCTTGTGGGGTTGGAACTGCCGAAGTGGAATGTTGCTGAGTGGTTCAGCGGTAAGGCGAGTGCTTTATCGTCAAGCGGCACCTGCGGCGAAAATGTTACATATACCTATGACAGTTCAACAGGTGAGCTTGTTATCAGCGGTACGGGGGAGATGGATGATTATGATTCCGGTATGTCGCCATTTCGAAATAGCAGCATTAAAAGTGTTGTAATTGAAGACGGTGTAACAAGCATTGGCGATTATGCGTTTCCAATATGTAAAACCTTAACAAGCATAACAATCGGTAACAGTGTAACAAGTATAGGCTTTCGTGCATTTATATCTTGTAGCGGTTTGAAAAGCATAACAATACCGGACAGCGTAACAAGCATAGGACATAGTGCGTTTATTGAATGTACTGGATTAACAAGTGTAACGATATCGGACAGCGTAACAAGTATAGAAGACATGGCGTTTTATATGTGCACCGGCTTAACAAGTATAACGATCCCTGACAGTGTAACAAGCATAGGCAGTTCAGCGTTTAACGGTTGCACCGGATTAACAAGTATAACGATACCTGATAGTGTAACAAGCATAGGAGGAAATACGTTTTATAATACAGCATGGTATAACGCACAGCCTGACGGTGATTTATATGCCGGTAAATTTTATTATGAATATAAAGGAACAATGCCGGGAAATACAAGTATTGTTATTAAAGATGGAACGAAGGGAATTGCAGGCGCTGCGTTTAAAGATTGTACCGGCTTAACAAGCATAACGATACCGAATAGTGTAACAAGCATAGGCAATTATGCGTTTTATTATTGCACCGGCTTAACAAGCGTAGCAATTCCAAACAGTGTAACAAGCATAGGTGTTTATGCGTTTTATTATTGCACCGGCTTAACAAGCGTAGCAATTCCAAACAGTGTAACAAGCATAGGTGCTTATGCGTTTTCAGATTGCACCAGATTAACAAGCGTAACAATCCCGGACAGTGTAACAAGTATAGGCTATGAAGCGTTTAATGATTGCACTGCATTAAAATACATAACAATCCCGGGCAGCGTAGCAAACATAGGCGAACTAGCTTTTTATAATACAGCATGGTATAACGCACAGCCTAATGGTGATTTATATGCCGGCAAGGTTTATTATCAGTATAAAGGAACAATGCCGGAAAATACAGATATTGCAATCAAAGATGGAACAAAGGGAATTGCAGGCGCTGCGTTTAAAAATTGTACCGGCTTAACAAGCATAACGATACCGAATAGTGTAACAAGCATAGGCAATTGTGCGTTTGAAGATTGCATCAACTTAACAAGCATAACAATACCGGACAGTGTAACATACATAAACAGTTATGCGTTCGACAATTGCACAAGTCTCAAAGATGTCTACTATTCCGGAAGTGAGGCAGACTGGAAGAAAATAACAATCGATTCATATAATGAAGCATTAACAAATGCTACCATTCACTATAACAGCATTATCACTTACACCCTCTCCGGCACATTGGATTCTTATGACTGGACGGTTGAACTTAACGGAGACGATGCATGGATTTCAAGTGTAACAGTTAACGGAAGAAAACACGCAGTCCAAAAGAATTTACTTACAGAAAATCTTGACAAATATAAAAACGAAAAGGTTATTCTGAAAGTTCAAAACAAAGAGGTTGTGTATTTCAAGCCTTTCTCGACTGTCAGAACAAATGTCAGCTGCACTGTTGCCCGAGATGGGGAAGAGCTTTCATACTGCAAAAAGAAGTTCAGTAGCAGTGAGGTAAAATTGAGTCTTGATATATATAACAACCTCAAAGAATCAACGGCTTGCCTGAATGAGCTTTCAAAAACATCCGATTATGACCTGAATATTTCCGAGGTTACGCTGAAAACAAGCAATAAAGAAATTCTCAACTTCTCGGGAAAAGCACAAAAAATCATTGCGTTGAACAAGTCGGTTAAAATAGGCGGTGAAATGCACGAAACGTTGACGGTTGACGTCAATAAGTCCTATAAAATCCCCTCAGATAAAAAGCAGGAGGATATTATAATCACCTGTATTGTTTCGGGCACAAAAAACGGCAACGATTTCTTAAGCACAACCGAAACTAAAATAACCGTGATAAACAAGGACTATGAAGAACCGGTCAATACCTCTTCGGAAACGTCGGCTTATGCCAAAAAAGCTGCCGAAGCCCTTTCCAAAATTACCGGTGCGGCAGCGATAGAAAATGCATCGCTGAACAAACTGTTCACGCGCGAACAGCTTGATGCCATTCAAGAACTGATCCTTTGTGAAGTTGTAATGTCAAAAACACCCGAAGAAAGGCTGAAAAATTATCTCAGCACAAAAGTGATTGAAAAGGTGCTGAGTATTAACACAAAGGTTCTAGAATGCAAACAGGACGAAATCCGTATAACTATTGCGAAGGACACCGAACACGGCGAGGTTGAGGTTGCGTTTGTCTGCAATTTCAATCGTCATTCCGTAATGGGCAATGAATACGGCTTTAACGGAGACATCGATTATGAAATTGTTGGCGGAAAGGGAGAAAAAAAGCTTCCGTCTGACATTGAAAAATCGGGATATGCCGGCAGTCTTTATGCGGCCAATGCAACTGCATTTTGCGAAGCGGCTTATTCGGTTGTTGAGTCCTGTATCAAATCAATATATAATACGGCTTGGGGAAACGATGCGAACACGGTTGCCGATATGATTTTCGGAAAATCCGTAAACCAGATTCTCAGCCACACAAAGTATAATTCCGTTTCGGGAATTGCTTGGGTGATTATGACAACACCGGCAAAGAAAGTTAAAGTTGAATGCCCGGTTGATGTTTATGTGTATAATTCAAACGGTGAGCTTGTTGCGGTGGTTGAAAACAACGAAGTGACAAGGACAGACGAAAATGCACAGATAACGGTTAACGGCGATGTGAAAGAAATTCTTCTTTTTGATGAAAGCTATTCAATTGTTTATGAGGCGACAGCCGAAGGCGCCATGCGCGTTACGGTAGATGAATATGCCAATTCAGAAGACAGGCTTCGCACCACTGTGACAGAGGATATACCGCTTTCGGTCGGTACGGTATATAATCAGGCTGTTGACAGCGAGTATCTCAACGATTCCGACTACTCTCTGACATCCAACGAGGAAACAGTTTATGCTCCGACGGTTGATGAACTGACATTCCATTCCCATGTTTCGGACGGCGAATGGTTTGACGGTGAAAAAGCAACCTGCACAATGGACGGCTATCATTATTCCATGTGTTCGGTTTGCGGTGATTGGTTCATTGAAATCACAGAACCTGCCGCAGGTCACAAGGAAACAATTGACCCGGGTGTTGCACCCACCTGCACCGAAAGCGGCCTGACAGACGGCAGTCATTGCTCAGTATGTAACACAGTTCTTGTAAAGCAAGAGATCATTCCCGCAACAGGTCATAATGATGGCAATTCTGATGGAATCTGTGATAACTGTGGAGAAGATCTCGGTACACATAATCCGAGTGAAACCTGCACCTGCATGTGCCACAAAACCGGTTTTGCCGGCTTCATTTACAAGCTTATCCGCATTTTCTGGAAGCTTTTCAAAACCAACAAAACCTGTGCTTGCGGGGTAAGCCACTATTGATATTTATAAACGCTATCGTATAAGAATATCAGATATGAAGCTTTATGAAATTGTCATTAAAACGGCAGTTTCATAGAGCTTTTTTATTTTGTAGTATTGATAAGAAGACTAAGAAATGTTTAGATTGCCCAATACTTAATAAAACATCGCTTTTTATCTGTTGACATGACTGTATATTTATGATAAAATACAAAAGATGTTTCAATTGAGACAGATTTGAGGTGAGAAACATGAAGCTCAGTGATGAAATTTTAAATCGGGTGAAAGAAAACGATTTGTTTTCATCCGTTGATTTTGGACTGCTTAAAAATGTTTTCAATGAAGAAAACACCTTTTTTGAAAAGTATAAAAACGGTGAACTGATTTATTCGTCAGAAAAGTTCAAAAATGCAGTCGGCTTCATTGTTTCCGGCGAAGCAAAGGTAATCAGAAAGGGCAGCAGAGTGCTTGTCGGAAGACTTCAGAAAAACGATGTTTTCGGCTGTCAGTCGCTGTTTCTTTCCGCTTCCTATTTTTCAAACGAAATTGTTGCAAAAGGGGAAACAACTGTTTTGTATATTTCAAAAGCCGCCGTTGTTGTTCTGATGCAAAATGAGCCGTGCTTTTCGCTTGATTATATCCGTTATCTTTCAAAACGCATCTATTTTCTCGGGCAAAAAATTGTCGGCTATACAGGCGGAAGCGCCGAAAGCAGACTTGCAAACTTTCTGCTTAACTCTTTCGGTGATTACAAAACCTTTGAGCTTGACATGACAATGAGTCAGCTTGCCGACTGGCTTGATATCGGTAGGGCGTCACTTTACAGAGCACTTGACGCAATTGAAAAAGCAGGCGCGGTTGAAAAAAGCGGAAAAGTCATTCGCCTTTTAAACCGTGAAAAGCTCATTTCATTTATTAAATAATCCGAAACAAACAAGTTTCGGCTGAATATGAAAGGAAAAATATCTATGAAAAACTTAAAAAGAATTCTCTCTCTTGTTCTGGTTTGCCTTCTTGTTTTGTCTTTTACGGCATGTAACCGTGCAAACAACGCAGAAACAACCACCACACAGGCTGAAACCACAACCACCGAACCCGTTCCCGCAAGCGAAAAGGTCAAGGTTGCCGCAATCAAAGGTCCGACGGGCATGGGCATGGTTGACCTGATGGATAACGGCCGATATGATTTCACGCTCACAAGCGATCCGACCGAAGTTGTTTCGCTCATTTCAACAGGTGCGGTTGATATTGCTGCTTGCCCGCTGAATCTTGCCGCAAACCTTTATAAAAAAACAGGCGGCAAAATTCAGATGCTCGGAATCAACACCCTCGGCGTTCTTTATGTTATGACAAACGGCGAAGAAATCAATTCACTCAAAGACCTCAAGGATAAAACCATCTATGCAACAGGTCAGGGCGCAACACCGGAATATATTATTGATTATATCCTTGACAAAAACGGACTGAAAGACAGTGTTAAGGTTGAATATCTCAGCGAACACAGCGAGCTTATGACAAAGCTTGTTGCAGGCGAAGTGAAAATTGCCGTTCTTCCCGAACCTTTTGTTTCGGTTGCAACTTCAAAAAATGAAAACGTAAAATCCGTTATCAGCCTTTCCGATGAATGGAAAAAGATTGATTCGGACACAAGACTTGCCATGGGCTGTGTGATTGCAAGAACGGATTTCATCAATGAAAATCCCGAAAAAGTTGCACAGTTTATTGAAGACAACAAACTTTCTGTTGAAAATGTCAACACCAACACCTATGCCGAAATGAACAAAATGATTGAAAAAGGAATTGTTGACGAAGCCATTCTGACCGTTCCCGCAACGGTTAAGGAAAACAAGGTTGAAAGCGAAAAGCAGCTTAAAGCCGCCGAAACAATCACAAGATGCAACATTGTTTTCATGGACGGCGATATTATGAAAGAAGTTGCAAACGCAAACTTTGAAGTTTATTTCAGTGCCGATCCGACATCTGTCGGCGGAGAAATCCCGTCTGATGACATTTACTATGCAGCAAAATAAACGCAAAGAGAAAACAAAAAAAATAATAATAAAGCTTGCCGTACTCCTGTTCTGGATAGGGGTATGGCAAGGTGCATTTATGCTGGTAAAATCGGATATTCTGATCGCTTCGCCGCTTCAGGTTCTGCAAAGACTTTTTGTTTTAATCGGAAAACCCGAATTCCGGCAAAGCGTTGCCTTGTCCTTTCTGAGAATCAGCTGCGGCTATCTGTCGGCGGTTGCGGCAGGTACGCTTCTTGCTTCTGCTGCCGCCGTTTCAAAAACGGTCAAAGAGCTGTTTTCGCCGATTATTAAGCTTGCACGCTCTGTTCCGGTTGCATCGTTTATTATTCTTGCGCTTGTCTGGATCAGAAAAGACTATGTTCCGGTTTTCATCGTTTTTCTGATTGTAATGCCTGTTATCTGGCAAAATGTTCTTGAGGGAATTGAAAACACAGATAAGAAGCTTGTTGAAACGGCAAGAATATACGGATTTTCATTTTTCAAAACGATAAAAACCGTATATTTCCACTGTGTTTTGCCATATTTCAGTTCGGGCTGTATTGCCGCTTTGGGGCTTGCATGGAAATCGGGCGTTGCGGCTGAGGTGCTTGCCATGCCGGTTAAGTCCATCGGTTATAATCTATACCGCAGCAAAATCAACATTGAAACGGCAGATTTGTTTGCATGGACAGCGGTTGTGATTATTCTGAGCATGATACTTGAACGTTTTATTGCTTTCCTGATTTCAAGATTCGGAGGAAAAAGAAATGATCGAAATTAAAAATCTGACTTTTTCTTATCCGGGCGGAAAAAATATTTTTGAAAATTTAAGTCTTGATTTTCATCCCGGTGAAAGAGTTTGCCTGAAAGCGCCGTCGGGCAGGGGGAAAACAACGCTGCTTAGACTGATTTGTTCACTTGAAAAATGCTGTGGCGGTGAAATCAGAATTGAACAGGGAAAACGAATTTCGTTTATGCCGCAAAGCAATGACCTTTTTGCGTGGTACAGCGCAAAAAAGAATGTTTCGCTTGTCTGCGATGAAAAGACGGCCGAAAAATGGCTTTGCGCATTCGGCTTGGAAAACGATTTCGATAAACTTCCGTCCATGCTCAGTGGCGGAATGAAAAAAAGGGTTTCGCTTGCAAGAGCATGTGCCTATCAGCCGGATATCCTTTTGCTTGACGAGCCGTTCGGCGGTCTTGACGAAGAGCTGAAAGAAAAAATTATGAGCATACTTAAAACAAGTTTTCATGATAAGCTGATTATTTTTGCTTCTCACGATGAAAGCGAAATTGAAAAATTTGCAACACGGGTTGTTTTGCTTTAAGTGCGGGGATTTTATTTAACTTAAATCATCGCTTTGAATTTCAATTCCGGTATAAAAATGCTTTAAAATTTCCTCATAGCTGCTTCCCTGACGTGCCATATAATCGGCTGAATATTGGCTCATTCCAAGACCGTGACCATAGCCGACAACGGAAAAGGTAAATTTAGCGTCTTCATACTTGACGGTGAAATAAGGACTTTTGAGAGAAAATGCGCTTCTGATGTCATTTCCGTCAAAGTTTTTTGAGCCGATTTTAACCGATGTGACAAATCCGTTTTTGCTTGTTTTCAGATCCCTGACCCAATCCGAAGCTTTTTTCGGTAAGCTAAAATCGCCGAGACTTTTGCATTTTTGTGAAAATTCTTCTTCGCTTAAAGTGACGGAAGAATCATAATCGGGAGAAAGCTTGTCACCCGGAGCGGAAACACTTTTTAAATATTCGATGTCCTTGCCCCAGACGGTAAGGGCGTCTTCTGTTTTTCCGGGAGAAAGTGAATGATAGCAGGCGATGATCGGTTCATTATTATAAGTCATGTATTTTCCGAGCACGCTGGTTACACAGCTTTCAATTTTCTGCTTATAGCTTTCATATTTATCGCCCCAGCGTTCTTTAAGCTCATTTTCGTCATAATAACCCTGATGCGTTTCGGGAGAATCCGAAATATCCGCACCGTCAATCTGAGAACGGTCGGCGTTGAGCATCAGCCATTTTGCATAAGTGTAGCAGGCGACTGTCTGCGCTTTGATTGCTTCTTCTTCATAGGAAGGCGAAATTTCGCTTGAAACTGCGCCGATCAGATAATCTTTGATGTTCATCTGAACAACTTTTCCGCTTGAAGTTCTAAGAACCTTAACGGTTTTTGCGGCCTTTTCATTTTCGGTTTCGTTTTTTTGCTCTTCGGAATTTTGCGAAACAACTGAAGTTTTTTCGCTGTTTTCACGGCTGCTTTTTGAAGCAGAAACAACCGACAGAGGAAAAAGCAAAAGAAAAACGCAAAGAATTGCCGTTAAAACAAAATAAGATTTCATAATATTGATCCTTTTTAAGTAAATTTAGTTTAGTCGGTGTATAAATTATTGGTAACTTTATACATAAAACGCTCTTAACAGGCCGAAGTTTCGGTGTTTCATCGGCTTGACTTTATTTATTATATGAGATAAAATTAAGAGTAATAACTTGAAGCGGCTTTTGCCGCATAATAAAATTTTACGGAGGTGGCGTAATGCAGGAAAATATTAATCCGATTTCCCCTGAAATTATGGCTGTAATGAGCGAAAAGCTTGAAAGAAAGAGCCGGATCAATCATGATGATTTCTGGAAATACGGTGTGAAAAGAGGCCTTCGCAACCATGACGGAACAGGCGTTATGGCAGGACTTACGAAAATCTGCAGTGTTGAAGGATATTATGTTGACGACGGTGAAAAAGTGCCGAAAGACGGCGTTTTGAAATACAGAGGTGTAAATATCAACGATATTATTTCCGCATGCGAAAAAGAAGATCGTTTTGGTTTTGAAGAGGTTGTTTATCTTTTGATTTTCGGCTCTCTTCCGACAAAAACACAGCTTGAATATTTCAGAAACGCTCTGGGCGAATGCCGCGAGCTACCCGATACTTTCATTGAAGATGTTCTGATGAGAAACCCGTCTGCGAATCTTATGAACAAGCTTGAAAGATGTATTCTTGTTCTTTATTCTTATGATCCGAATCCCGATGATACTTCAATTGATAACACGCTTCGTCAGAGCATTCAGCTGATTGCCCAGATGCCCGTCATCATGAGCTATGCCTATCAGGTAAGACGTAAGTTTTTAGGAAAAAGCATGTATTTTCACCCGGACAAAAAGGAGCTTTCAACGGCTGAAACCATTTTGCGTTCTATTCGTTCCGACAGAAAATATACAGACGAGGAAGCAAAGCTTCTTGATATTCTGCTGATTCTTCATGCCGAACACGGCGGCGGAAACAATTCAACCTTTACCTGCCGCGTTCTGACTTCAAGCGGAACAGATTCTTATTCTGCCTATGCTGCGGCTGTCGGCTCTCTCAAAGGTCCGAAGCACGGCGGCGCAAACCTCAAGGTCTGCCGCATGATTCAGGATATTATGGAAAATGTTGAAAACATTACCGATGAAAAGCAGGTAAGCGACTATCTTGAAAAAATCATCAATAAACAGGCAGGCGACGGCTCTGGGCTGGTTTACGGAATGGGTCATGCCGTTTATACGATATCTGACCCGAGAGCAAAAATTCTCAAAAGAAAAGCAAAGGAATTTGCTTATAAAAACGGCTATGAAAAGGAATTTGAGCTCATTAACCTTGTTGAAACACTGACGCCGGATCTTTTCAGAAAAATCAAAGGTCTCAACAAGCCGCTTTGTGCAAATGTTGACCTTTATTCGGGTCTTATTCTCAAAATTCTCGGTATTCCGGAAGAACTTTTCACACCGATGTTTGCAACGGCAAGAATTGCCGGTTGGTCTGCTCACAGAATAGAAGAGCTGATAACAGGCGGAAAAATTATGCGTCCGGCATATAAGAGCATCGCTCTTCCGAAGCGTTATGTTCCGATTGACGAGCGAATCGAATCATTCAAACAGCCTGATAATTATGTTCCGACAGAAGAAAGATTATTCTCAAAGGAGGAAGGCTCCGGTGAAAATTAAATCAAGCAGTGAAAAAGCAAGTGTGAGATCACTCACTCTGATTTTTCCGGTACTTATGCTTATTGCTTTGGTTTTGAGATTTATTCAGGTTTTCAAGCTTATTGATGCTTCAACCGGTTTTTATACCCAAAGCAGCTTTATAACCGTTTTGTTTTATATCATTGCATTCGGCTCATGTCTTGTTTTTTGTGCGGTTTCTTATCTGAGCAAATCTTCACAGAATATTGAGGTTAGTGCAGTCAAAAGTAAACCGCTTTTTGCCGTGACTTTGATTTTCGCAATATTCATGATTTTTGACGGTGCCTCTTCATTTTTCTCAAGCATTGAAGCTGCGGCTAATTCAGAAAATGCATATCTTCAGACGAGTCTTTTCAAACAGCTTATGAGTTCAGGTTCTGTTCCGAGTTTTATCAGAAGTGTTTTTGCTTTGTTCAGTGCGGTTTATCTGTTCATTCTTGCCGCAAGCTTTAAAACGGGCAGTTCGGCGGCTTCTTCAAGAAAAATTCTTGCGCTTGCTCCCGTTGGCTGGACAGCTTTCAGAATGATCGGACTTTTTGTGACTAAAATCAGTTTTCTTCGTGTTTCCGATTTGCTTTTGGAACTTGTGATGCTTGCATTTATGACTTTGTTTTTCATGGCGTTTGCTCAGGTTACAAGCGGAGTTTACAGTGACGGTTTTGCCTGGAGACTTCCCGGTTTCGGCCTGTCGTCTGCTTTGATTGCGGCGGTGCTCAGCGTCACAAGACTGATTTTTACGCTTGTTGATAAAGATAAATATATCAATCCCGACCACCCGTTTTGCGCAACCGATCTGATATTTTTCATTTTTGCTGCGGTATTGATTTTTGTTTTGAGCAAAAAGGCAGAAACATTAATATTGACCGAGGAAACATCTGAAAAATCAGAAGATAATCCTGATGTGCAATAAATGCAACCACTAAAAAATCGGAAGTGAATATACTTGTTTTTTGAAAATATGAAGTCAGCGGCAACGCAGGTCGCTGTTTTATATCTCATGGTCGCAGTCGGTTTTATCTGCGATAAAGCAAAAATATATACGGAAAAAACGGCAAGGGCAACAATAGACCTGCTTTTATACATAATCGGTCCGTGCCTGCTGATTAACTCATTTTTGACGATTGAGCGAAGCGAGGACACTGTGAAAAGCTTTTTTATTTCACTTGCCCTTGCTTTTGTTACACATTTCATTGCCATTGCAATCAACATTCCGCTTTTCAGAAAGAAAGATAATAAAGACCCGGTTTATAAATTTGCCTGCATATACGGCAATACGGGCTTTATGGCGTTGCCGTTGGCGCAAGCGGTGCTAGGCTCTCATGGCGTTTTTTATTGCTCAAACGGTGTGATTGCTTTTAATGTTCTTACTTTTACTCACGGAATAAAAGTGATGCAAAAGGGCGAATATAAACTCAATTTATTAAAGCTGATTTTAAATCCGGGTGTTATATCTGTCATGATAGGTCTTCCGCTTTTTCTTTTGAAGATTAAGCTGCCTTATGTCATATCACAGCCGATTTCTCTCATCGGTTCGCTGAACACACCGGTTGCCATGCTGATTTTCGGAACTTATCTTTCCAAAACCAATCTTGCGGCAATGTTTACCGATAAAAAAATATATCTTGTTGCTTTGCTGAAGCTTATTGTTATGCCCGTAATCTGCATTTGTCTGTATGCACTTTGCGGCATAAGGGGAACGCTCCTTGTTGCTCTTGCGATAACAGCAAGCGTTCCGAGCGCAAACAACACCTTTATGTTTGCTTCAAAATACGGCAAAGACATTGCGGCGGCTTCGCAGACCGTTGCACTTGTCAGCTTCATTTCCATCATAACGATGCCTGTTATGATTGCTTTTGCTCAAAGCTTTTAAAAAAGGAGAGAAACTTATGGAAGACACTGTTCTTGTTAAGTTTGCCGGAATCGCAAAGGAATTTGCGGTTTCAAAGACGCTTGATCTCGGCTTTACTACTGTCAGGTGGTACGGTGTGATTATTGCGTTCGGCTTTTTGCTTGCCGTTCTTTTCGGCGGCAGAATTGCCTATAAATGGAAAATCAATCTTGACAAAATGATTGATGTTCTTCTTTACGGAACAATCGGCGGAATCATCGGAGCAAGACTTTATTATGTTTTGTTCAGATGGGATTATTACAGTCAGCATCTTTCTGAAATCGTTAAAATCTGGGAGGGCGGCCTTGCAATCTACGGCGGCATAATCGGCGGACTTTTGTGTGCGTTTCTTGTCTGCAAGATTGAAAAAATCAATTATCTCAATCTTCTGGATATGGCTTCGATGAGCCTTCTGATCGGTCAGGGAATCGGACGCTGGGGCAATTATGCAAACCAGGAGGCTTTCGGTTCTTTCACAAACAAAAACTGGGGCATGATGAGCGACACCGTTGTTTCCTATATTGAAAGCAACGCTTCCTATTACGGCCTTGAAAATGTGGATAATATTCCTCAGTATATTTCGGACAACAATCTTTATGTTCACCCGACTTTCTTTTATGAATCGGTATGGTGTATTTTGGGCTTTGTGCTTTTGTATATAGTCTTGAGAAAATGCCGGAAATTCAGCGGTCAGCTTTTCCTTTGCTACGGTGTATGGTACGGCGTTGAAAGAGCGGTTGTTGAAGGTCTGCGTTCAGACAGCCTTTATATCGGTTCTTCAAACATCAGAGTTTCCCAGCTTTTGTCTGCGGTTCTTGCGGTGGTTTGCTTTGCCTTGCTTGTGTGCTTGTATATTAAATATACAAAGCACCCGAAGCCGATTGAGGGCATTGATTATTTCCCGCCGAAAAGCGAAAAAGAGCTTGAAGCCGAACGCAAAAAGCAGGAAAAAAAGGCAATGCGAAAAAAGGCGAAGAGTGTTGTAATCCGCGACGGAAAAATTGTTTCAAACAAAGAAGCCGAAAAAGAATCAGATGATGAAAATGCTGAGAATAAAGCCGAAGATAAAAAAGAAAACGCAGAAGAATAAATTCGTAAAAAACGGTTGGAGTGATAAAGATGTTTCAAATTATTGACGGCAAAGAAGTTTCTTTGAAAGTGAAAATGAAAGTCAAAGATGAAATTAATGCTCTGAAAGAAAAGGGCATTGATGCTTCTCTTGCGGTTATCATTGTCGGAAGCGACCCGGCTTCGAGAGTCTATGTTAACAACAAAAAGAAAGCCTGTGAGCTGTGCGGTATCCGCTCGGTTGAATATGCGCTTGAAGAAAGCACAACCGAACAGCAGCTTCTTTCTTTGATTGATCAGCTTAATGCCGATGAAAGCATAAACGGAATTTTGTGTCAACTTCCGCTCCCGAAGCATATCAATGATGAAACGGTCATTGAAAGAATTGACCCGAAAAAGGACGTTGACTGCTTCAGTCATATCAATGTCGGCAAGCTTTGGGTGGGCGATTATGTTTTTAAACCCTGCACGCCTGCCGGAGTGATGGATTTGCTTGACGCTTACGGTATTGATGTTGCCGGCAAAAACTGCGTGATAATCGGAAGAAGCAACATTGTCGGAAAGCCGATGGCGGCGCTTCTTCTTGAAAATAATGCCACGGTCACAATTTGCCATTCAAAAACAAAGGAGCTTAAAGAGGTTTGCCGAAATGCAGATTTAATTGTTGCGGCAGTCGGCAGAGCAAAATTTGTAACGGAAGATATGGTAAAAGACGGTGCGGTTGTGATCGATGTCGGCATCAACAGAAACGAAAACGGAAAGCTTTGCGGCGATGTTGATTTTGAAAACGTCAGCAAAAAAGCTTCTTTCATAACGCCTGTTCCCGGCGGCTGCGGTCCGATGACAATTGCAGAGCTTATGCGGAACACGGCGGCGGCAGTTAAGATGCAGAACGGTATCATATAAAATAAAAATGAGCTAAATTATTGCAGTAAATAAAATAATTTATTGAGTGTTAATTCAGAAAGGAATGTTTGCAAAATGGAAAAGAAATTATATTGCAGCCCGGATAAAAAACTTTTGGGCGTCTGCGGCGGTATCGCTGATTATTTTAACATCGACCCGACAATCATCAGACTTGCGGTATCACTGATTGCTATTTATACCGCAATTATCCCGACGTTGATCGTTTATCTGATTATGGCGCTGATTATGCCGAAAGCACCTGATGATTACTATCAGATTTATCGCAACACATCAAAGAAAATCACAAAGGGACACGACAAAAAGCTTGCCGGCGTTTGCAGCGGTATTGCTGAAAGATTCGGTTTTGATCCGACAATTGTCAGAGTCATTTTTGTTCTTCTTGTTGTTGTTTTCGGCTCAGGCATTCTTGCCTATATTGTTTGCGCTTTGATTATGCCCAAGTGTGAAGATTATGAGCAGTATCCGCCTTACGGCGCACCTTATAATCCTCCTTATCAGTCCAATCCTTATTATCAGCCGAACCAGAACGGCAATCCTGCGTATCAGGCTTCAAACAACGCAAACAATCAAAATGCCCATTACGGCGCACAGCCTCAGGGCACGCAAAATCCGGACACCTCTGCACCTCAGAATCAGCCTGAGAACTCACAGAATCAAACAAATAACTGATTGACTTAAAAGCAGCTGTTGCATTCAGATATTTTTCGAAAAATGCAACAGCTTCTTCTTTTCGGTGATTATAATGAGAATATATTATTCATTTATCGGCGATTTTGACGAGGCGTTTTTTGAAAATGCAGATGAATTCTTACCTGAAGAAAAGCGTGAGAAGATTTCGGAATATAAGAACCTGCGGGCAAAAAAAGAAAGCATTCTCGGCTGGTATCTTTTTTCATGCGGATGCTGGGATTTTCATGTTCAAAACAGAAAACTGAGTTTTGGTGAAAACGGTAAGCCGGGTTTTGAAAACGGAAAAAATTTTTTCAATATCAGTCACACGGACGGTTTTGTTTGCTGTGCATTTTCGGATTCTCCTGTCGGAATTGACGCTGAAAAAGTGCGTGATTTTAAATTTTCGGTTGCCGAACGGGTGCTTTGCAAAAATGAACTTGAAATTTTGAAAAAAAGCCGAAACCAACCAAAAACGTTCATAAAATTCTGGACGCTTAAAGAAAGCTTTTTTAAACAGAACGGAAAAGGGATTGCGGCAGGGCTGAAAGATATTGATTTTTCAGACAACGTTAATAAAAAAGAATTCCGTTTTGAAAAGCTGAATATTCATTGTGATGAAATAGAAGAATACCTTATCAGCATTTGTTCGTTTGATGATAAATACGAATTTATAAGGATAAAAAATTAAAATTCTTCGCCGATTGTCTCTTATGTTATTGACTATCGGCGGATTTTTTTGTAAAATAAAAAGCAATAATGTTAAAAGGAGCGGAAATATGAATGCACTGAAATTTATCAAAGGCAAGCTGGGCTACGGCGTCGGAGCAATCGGTCTTGACCTGAGCTACGGAATGTTTTATTCATTCCTTGCAAAATATCTGACAGATGTTCTCGGAATGAAATCTTCTTTCCTGCTTATTCTGACCCCGATTGCAAGAATCTGGGACGGAATCAACGACCCGATGATGGGAACGATTGTTGATAATACGCACACAAAAATGGGTAAATATCGTCCTTGGATCATCACAGGCGCATTTTTAAATGCCGTTGTGCTTGTGTTCCTGTTCAGCAATCCGCTTCATCTGAGCGGAATCGGACTTTGTGTGTATGTTGCGGTTGCTTATATACTTTGGGGCATGACAAACACCCTTGCCGACATTCCTTATTGGTCAATGGTTCCCTCATTCACAAGCGATCCGAAAGAAAGAAGCCTGCTTTCAACCGTTGCAAGAGCTTTTTCCGGTCTCGGTCAGGGAATTGTAACAATCGGTGCACCGCTTCTTATGACAGCAGTCAGCACAACGCAGTCAATTGATGCTCAGACCGGTGAAACCGTGAAGGTTCACGATGCACGAAGCTATCTTATCTGTGCAATTGTTTGCGCCGTTTGTCTTATTCTTTTTGCAAGCGTTTGCGTCGGTTCAACAAAAGAACGCATTACAACTGCTTCGGCAGAGAAGTTCTCGTTCAAAAAGACGCTTCAGATTTTCAAATCAAACGATCAGCTTCTTGTTTTCATGCTGTTTGCAATGATTTCCAATGCCGGTTGGTATCTGACATCGGGTGTTGCAACCTATTATTTCGATGTTGTTGTAGGCGACCCGAACAAACAGTCGCTTTTCAGCACAAGCTCCGCAATCGGCTCAACCGTCGGACTTTTGCTTCTTCCGATTCTTCAAAAATATATGTCAAAGAGAAAAGCATATCAGGTTTCTCTCGGTGTTGCGGCGGCAGGTTATGTCGGAATGGCAATCTGCGCATTCTGCGGTCAGCTTCTTCTGATGGATATTTTCTATATCATCGGTGCTATCGGAATTGCTTCCATGTTTATTGCACAAACAGTCTTCCTTGCCGATATTGTTGACTACGGCGAAGTTAAACTCGGCTTCCGTGCAGAGTCGATCACATTCTCTATGAAGGGCTTCCTGCAGAAAATGGCATATACGCTTCAGACAATCATTTTGTTTGCTTCGCTCGGAATTTCCGGTTATGACGGAAACTTACACAGCAACAATCCGCAGTCGGCAAAAACCGCAATCACAATTATGCTTGTTGTTATTCCGCCGGTTCTGTTCATCATTTCACTGATTATCTTCACAAAGAAATTTAAGCTTCACGGCGAATTTATGGACGAAATAACCGCAACGGTTATTGAAAACCAGAAGAAGAGAGAAGAAGCGGCTTCTCAGGATTAAAGAGTTAAGATTAAGGGGTTGTCGCATTTAGCGCAGAACAAAAAGCAAAATGAACAAAAATAAATTTAAAATGATTCATTTTGCTTTTTTAAGCGTTTTTTCACCCACTCGCAGTATCTTTATACAGCTTCGGGGTGAAGAAAACACTTTCTGCATCTAAATGCGACAACCCCTTTAAAAAAAGGAAGTAAAAATTCAATGAAAAGACTGAAAAAATCGGCTGCAATGATTCTTGTGCTTATTGCAGTAATGAATGTAATTCCCGATTGCGCAAAAATTTTTGCAAAAGCTCAGGAAGAACACATTCATGCTTACTCGGAAAGCATCATTGTTGAACCGACCTGCACGCAAAATGGTCTTAAAAAATTTTCGTGTTCCTGCGGTGAAAGCTATACATCTGAAATACCCGCAAACGGACACACCGAATATATAATTGCAGGAGTTGCTCCGACTTGCAAAAGCAGCGGGATG
>JBJEOJ010000211.1:0-5381 GCA_051880655.1 Acutalibacteraceae bacterium
CCTCATCATATGAACCGTTTTCTTTGCAGGTCGCCGCAATTTCGTTTTCTCTGACGGCTTCTGCAGGTGTGTGCTCAAGCATTGAACCTGTATCTGCAACTGTATTGGTTGCATCACAACGGTCACATTTTGCTGTTTTTGTTCCGTCTGCCGTGCATGTTGCATCGCCGTTTGAAACATAGTTTGTGAAGCTGTGTCCGAGTGCGGGAACAACCGAATCGGTATAGGTATCACCACAAACCGAGCAGGTGTGTGTTGTATAGCCGTCTGCCGTGCAGGTCGGTGCGGTTACGGTATCAATATAATCATGTGCGTGAACTTGAACATAGTTATAATGAATAGTTGCATTTGTTAAGCAATCGTTAAAATCAGAAATACGGATCGACTGCCACTGTTCTTCTGAACCAGTATAATAAACATCTTTAAGCTTTCTGCAGTAATTAAATGCAGAAACACCTATGCTTGTCATGCTACCCGAAACAGTTACCCTTGTTAAGTTGCCACAATAAGAAAATGCCCGATATCCTATGCTTGTCACACTTTCTGGAATTGTAACACTTTCGAGAGCAACAAAGCATATGAAAGCCTCATTGCCGATACTTGTTACACCATCTTCAATTATAACATTTTTAACAGTATTGTCGGCACCTTCATCATATTCATAATCTTCTCCGTAATAGGAGTAATTTGCATAAAGAGGTCTTTCGCCGTCCTCTTCCCAATAATAATCGAAATTAGCCATATCTCCGCTGCCACTGATGACAAGCTCGCCGTCTTCATAAAGTGTATAAGTTACATTGGCACCCTGTGCACCGCAGTTGCCGGACTTTGTGATATTTTTTGCTTCTTCGCCGCAAATGTCACAAATGTTGTCGCCGTCTTCATCGGTATGGTGCTTGATTATCACTTCATGACCGGAAAGCCATGTTCCGCAGTCTTCGCAGTAAACACCGGCGGTATATCCATCTTCCGTGCAGGTTGCGTCCTGCTGTGCGTGCTCGGTTGTGTTTTCATGGACACAGATGACTCTGTCGCAGGTAAGCTTTACATCAAACGAACCGCTTCTGTCAGCACTATAATATCTCGCACCGAAATAATAGGTTTTACCTGATTCAAGATCATAGGTGATTGAGAAATTATAATCATCGTCATTATCGTCATTATGCATGATTTCATTTTTCTCTGCATCATAAAGATAGCCGTAGGTGTCATCGTCCGAAAGAGAAGTGAATGTGAATGTTCCTGTTACGGTCGGAACAAATTTAATGTATGTGATGTTTCCGCCCTCAATTTCAACATTGATTGTTTCGCCTGCATAGATGGTCGGCTCAACATATTCGATTATTTCAACATCAAAGGTTGCCGTCTTGTCTCCGTATGTAACAGTCAGTGTGCAGGTTCCGGCATTTGATGAATCAAAGCCGCTGACGGTGAAAGCGTTTGTTTTTTCGGTTGTTGTTCCGTCAGAGAAGTGAACGGTTATTGCAAGACCGTCCTGCTTGAATGACGCACCTTGCTTATAGCTTGTTTTGTTCGGCATGGAGCTTATCGAAATGCTTTCGATTTCTTTTGCTTCGCCGAGAGAGACAAAGTTGTTTCCGTTTGAAGCGGCATAGTCATATGCCGGGCTGTATTTATAGCCGTGAATTTCAGTTTCTTCGGGAATTGCTTTGCTGTAAACAGCGCAATCGGGATTGTTTACCGTAATCTTTTCAAGACCGCTGCATTTTATAAATGCATTGTTTCCGATTAATTTGACGCTTTGCGGAACATTGATTTCTTTCAGTGCCGTGCAGCCGGAGAATGCGCCTGCTCCGATTTCTTCAAAGCTTTCGGGAAGCGTAATGCTTTCAAGTGAAGTGCAGTCTGCAAAGGTCCAATAGCCGAATTTTGTCAGGCTTTCGGGAATTTCAATGCTTCTGAGAGCCGAACAGCCGCCGAAAGCGTTTTCGCCGAGATAGGTAAGATTATTTGAAAGGGTCACACTTTCAAGCTTTGAGCAATATTGGAAAGCACGATCTGCTATACTGATCACGCTGTCGGGAATTGTCACGCTTGTTAAGCTTTTGCAAATATAAAAAGCTGAATTTCCGATTTGTTTAACATTTTCCGGAATGGAAATGCCTTTCAATGCAAAGCAGCCTGAGAATGCGCCTGTTCCGATTTCCTCAAGTGTTTCGGGAAGCGTTACACTTTCAAGTGAAGTGCAGTCTGCAAAGTTCCAATAGCCGAATTCTGTCAGGCTTTCGGGAATGACAATGCTCTTGAGAGCCGAACAGCCGCCGAAAGCGTTTTCACCGAGATAAGTAAGATTATTTGAAAGAGTCACGCTTTCAAGCTTTGAGCAATATTGGAAAGCACGGTCTGCTATGCTCGTTACGCTGTCGGCAATTGTCACGCTTTCAAGGCTTTCAAAGCCGTAAAAGGCATATCTGCCGATGCTTGTTACGCCGTTTTCAATTATAACAGCTTTGACTCTTTCGTCATATCCTTCATCATCTTCGTTGACTTTATATGCCGCATAAGGAACATTCGGATAGAATTCATATTCCCATTCAAAATCTTCCATATTGCCGCTGCCGCCGATGATAAGGGTGCTGTCTTCATAAAGCGTATATGTTACATTGTCACCCTGTGCACCGCAGCTGCCGCTTGCAACCGTTTCGCCGTGCTCTTGTGAAACAGCATACCGGGTCTCGGCGGTTGTTTCCTCTGCATCTGCCGCAAAGCCGCTAAACGGCACAGCTGTCAGAACCATCAGCACTGCCATAACCCAGGCAAGCGTCCGCTTTAGTTTTGTTTTGGTTGGTTGATCATTTTCCATTTTGTTTTTCCTCCATATATTATTTTTTGCAGCAATATGCTACAATAATTATGCAGCAATATGTTATCACATATTGAGTAAAAAATCAACACAAACGGAACAAACGGTCGATAAAAAGGAACGAACGGTAAATATTTTATCAATAGTTAATATTTTAATAAAACCTTGAATTTTAAGACTTTTTTTGCTATACTTTTATAAAACAAACTGTAACAATTTAAGGAGCCTCCGAATAAATCACAGTATACGCTTTGATGCACAGTTTATTTGCATATCAGATTTAATCGGAGCTTTCCGGAGTCTTCAAACAAGGGAGGTTTGCGGCGGCTTTCTGATTGGCTGCCGAAAAAGACATGATTTTAAACGATTTGACAAAGCTGAAAAACTTAAAAGAAATGATTGACTACGGTGCAGAGAATTTTGCCGAGCGTACTTTTATGGAGTATAAGGAAAACGGGGGAATTGCGAAAAGAACTTATTCGCAGCTCAAGGCTTCCTGCGACACCTTTACTGCGATGCTGAATAAAAAAGGCTTTCCTAAGGCGCACACGGCCATTGTCGGTCCGACAAGCTATGAATGGATTGTAACCTTTTTCGGCACTGCAAACAGCGGCGGCGCAGCTGTGCCGTTGGCACCCAATGAGACCGACGAAATGAACTGCCGCCTGATGGATTTTGCCGATGTGACGGTTTTTGCGTTTGATCAGAAGCACCGTTCACTTTATGAAGCGGTAAAAGCCAATGTTCCGGGTGTTAAGCTTTTCATTTCTCTTGATAACACCGGGGACGGGGAAGATGTTGTGAATTTTGCGGATTTAGAAAAAGAATATGCGAAATTCAAGGACGAAGATTACGGCTCTCCCGACAGTGACGAGCTTTGCGCAATCGTCTTTACCTCCGGCACAACAGGCTTCCCGAAAGGCGTTATGTCATCTCACAGAAATTTTGTATATAGTGCCGGCAGTGTTCATGTTGCCTGTCCGACAACGAGAATGTTCTGCTGTTTGCCGATTCATCACAGCTTCTGCTTTACCGGTAATATTACCAAAAGCATCGTAAGAGGAAAAACGGTCTGCGTCAACGACAGCCTTGCAAACCTGATTTCGGATTTACAGCTTTATAAGCCCGACAGTATTCTTGCCGTTCCTCAGCTTGTCAAAAAAATTATGTTCGGTGCGATAAAATTTGCGGGGGCACACCCCGAAATGCCGCAGGAACAGGCAGTCAAAAGCTTTTTGGGCGGAAACATAATTGATATTATTTCAGGCGGTGCACCGCTTGAAGCTTCACTTAACGAAAAATTCAATCAGACGGGAATTCTTGTGCTTAACGGCTACGGCATGACGGAGTGCTCTCCCGTAATCGCCAACAATGCCGTCGGTTGTTTCCGTCACGGCTCTGTGGGTAAGCCGATCCCCTGCATGGATGCAAAAATTGAAAACGGTGAAATTATTGTTAAAGGTCCGAATGTTATGCTCGGATATTACAAAAATCCCGAAGCGACCAAAGAAGCTTTCACCGATGACGGCTATCTTCGCACGGGCGACCTCGGTTATTTTGACGAGGACGGTTATCTTTATATTACCGGCAGATGCAAAAACCTGATCTTGCTTGATAACGGCGAAAATGTTTCGGCGGAAATGCTTGAAGCACAGTTCGGAACCGAACCGCTTGTTCAGGAGGTTATCTGCTATAACGAAGGCACATCAATTTGTGCAGAGGTTTATTTAAACAAGAACGTAATTGCAGAAAAAGGAATCACCGATCCCGACAAAGCGATGCTTGAACTTCTTGAAAGAGTAAATTCCAAGCTTGCTTCGCATCAGCGCATTTCCTCTTATGTTATCAGGGAACTGCCGTTTGAGCGTACTGCTTCTTCAAAAATCAAGAGAAGCTCACGAAAAGGACTGAACCAGAAGCGCAACATTGTTGCACCCGAAACCGAATGTGAGAAAAAGGTCTGCGCCGCTGTGCGCGATCAGCTGATGCTCAAAGAAGTAAGTGTAACCGATAACTTCTTTGCTCTCGGCGGCGACAGTCTCGGCGCCATTGAGCTTGCGGTCAGTCTGAATATACCGGCACAGCTGATTTATGATAATCCGTTTTTGCGCTCGCTTGCCGAAGCCATTGAAGAAAGCGGCAAAAAAACAGCCGAAAGCAGCATTGATGTAAACGCCGTCATTGCCGAAACTGCGCACAAGGGAGAAAAGGGTGGAGAATATAAATGTGCTCTGCTCACCGGCGCAACAGGCTTTTTGGGTGTGCACATTCTGAAAGAGCTTGCCGAAAAAGGTCTTGAAGTTTATTGTCTTGTACGTAATGAACAGCGTTTTAAAAATCAGATTGCTTATTATTTTGATGACTTCGATTTTTCGGGTGTAAAAACCGTAATCGGTGACATTGAAAAAGAAAATCTCGGTCTCGGTCAGAAAACCTATGCATTTCTTTGCGAAAAGGTTGACACGGTGTTCCATGTTGCCGCAAATGTTCACCATGCAGGTGATTATTCCGAGCTTGAACGCACCAACGTTATCGGCACAAAAAATGTGATTGAATT
>JBJEOJ010000212.1:0-5363 GCA_051880655.1 Acutalibacteraceae bacterium
CTTTTTGGCGCAACAACCCATACGATGCCCTTGCCGGAATAACGTTTAACAGCCGCAATTACCCTGCCGTCAAAATTTCTGACAGGATGATTGATACCCATAATATAAGCGCCTTGAATGATATTTTTTTGAGCTTTGTTGCTTTCGATAATACCGTAATTAAGCTTATATTTATAGCCGAAACGTTTATTGAAAGAGTTCATCGGGGATGTTACGCGCACTTTGACGAATTTTCCAATCATCATGCTTCCCCTTTTTTTACGAGGCACAGTTGATATATCTGACCGTTACACGGCAGTCAACTGCGCAGATATAGATGTATATATTATAGCTGCAAACAGATGATTTTTCAATACATTTTATAAAATTATTCAGCAAAACATTTTTTGATTAAAAATGCCTGATTTCTTTAAAAAATTGATGATTTAACTTGACTTATCAATTCCGTTAATATATAATTATTGAGCGTTGATAATTTAACATAAGCCGGTGTGATGGAATTGGCAGACGTGACGGACTCAAAATCCGTTGGTAGCGATACCGTGCGGGTTCAAGTCCCGCCACCGGCACCATAATGCCTCGTTGAAAACGGGGCATTTTTATTATATAACAGCTTTTATGTTCTGTTTTAAAAATTCTGGAGGCATGTGATTACAATGATGCTCAAAACCGAACGGTTAATTCTGCGACCATGGGAAGAAAGCGATGCACAAGATCTTTTCGAATATGCAAAGGATCCGAGAGTCGGACCGATTGCCGGTTGGCCGATTCATAAAAGTGTTGAAGACAGCAGAGAAATCATTAAAAATGTTTTGTCTGCACCGGAAACATATGCTGTGATTCTGAAAGAAAAAAGCAAAGCAGTCGGAAGCATTGGACTGATATTCAATAATTCCCACACAGACGTTAAAATAAGCAAAAATGAAGCTGAAATCGGATATTGGATCGGTGTCCACTATTGGGGTCAAGGACTTATTCCGGAAGCAGTAAGAGAAATTATTCGTCACAGCTTTGAAGATTTATGTCTTGACGGCTTGTGGTGCGGTTATTATGACGGTAACTTTAAATCAAAAAGAGTAATGGAAAAATGCGGATTCGTTTATCATCACACCGAAAAAGATAAACCTTGTGAACTGATGGGTGATGTTCGCACATCACATTTTACATATTTAAGCAAAGAAGTATGGAAAAACAGTTTAAATAATGAGGTGTTGAAATGAAAATGAAAAATCCAATGTTAGTTGTAACAGATATTGAAAAGTCGGTTGAATTTTATAAAAAAGTTTTGGGACTTCATGTAATTATGGATTTTGGAGCGAACAAAACCATGACCGGAGGCTTAGCTTTACAGACAGCGGAAACGTACAAAGAATTCATCGATAAAAAAGAAATTTTCTTTGGAAGTAACGATTTTGAAATTTATTTTGAAGAAGATGATTTTGACGAATTCCTGAATAAGTTAAAGCAGATGGACATTGAATATGTTCACCCTATCAAGGAACACACATGGGGTCAGCGTGTTGTTCGGTTTTATGATCCGGATAAGCATATTATTGAAGTCGGAGAAAACATGAAAGTTGTTTGCCGACGTTTTTTGGATAAAGGAATGACACCGCAGGCAGTTGCCGAACGCATGGATGTACCAATCAAATTTGTGAACGCATGTATGCGATAAAATAGCTTTTATCACTTTTCAATTAACAGGTAAATGTATTTATACTGATTGCTGAAACAAAGTGCCATAAACAAAATCACCGTAAGCTAACGATTTTAGATTACGGTGATTGAATTATTAATATAAAACTTTATGACGCTTTATCCTTTATTACGTCAGCTTGTTTATTGAGCTTTTCCTGATATTTATTATATACGAAAAGTCCGACAAGACCCAAAATTGCCGTACTGATAAACACCAGAGCAGAAACCCAATATCTTTTTTGTTCAAGTGTTGATCCGCAAATTGTTGATGTAATAATCGATGGTATTCTTGCAAAGGTTGTTATCAGCAGGAACTTCCAAATGCTGTAATCGGTAATACCGATAAGATAAGTTATGACATCTTTAGGAGTTCCCGGAATAAGATAAATAATCAAAAGCGTTATCGAAAGTTTTGATTTGTTTTGCAGAAAACGAAGAGAATTGATTTTTTCCTGAGAAACAAATACATTAACAATTCTGACGCCGAAAATTTTAGTCAGCCCAATGATTATGAATGAGCCGATAAGCGTTCCCAGTGAACAGAAAAACAAACCGCCAAAAGTTCCGTAAGCATAACCCGAACCAATCTCAAGCGGTTCGGCAGGTATAAATTTGACAACAGTTTGCAGTGCTCTGATTGTGACAAAAATAACCTTGCCTGCTGTTCCGAAGCTATCGAGCCACGCTTTAAATCTATCTGTATCTTCAAAAAATGCAAGCAGCTTCTTGCCGAAAAAGCAATAGCAAACGACAAATGCGACAAGAAGAACAGCAAGCGCAATTATTATTGAAACCTGTTTTTTCTTCTGCTTAGCATCGTCACTGAAAATTTTGATTTCCTTAATTTTATCAAATATATTCATAACTCAACTAACCTTAGTACAAATCATTTTCGGTGCGTTCAAATAATCATAATAAAAATGTTCAAGCACACCTTTATATCCGCTTTTCCATGGTTTATACTGACCGTTGAAATGAACGATCACAGTGTTTTTCCTGATCCATTCATCATTTATAAAACTCTTGTTATTTGAAACTGTTTTTTCGTCAAGATTATAAAGACATTCATCAATAAGAAGAACATCTGAGCAAAACATACCGTTGAGTACGTCCTGATCTGCAAGGAAAAGCCATTTTTCATATTTTCTGATATAATCGAAAATATCTTTAGTTGTAATTGTTTTACGAAGCCTTTCAAGGTTAAACATTATTACGCCGGCGTTGAAATATCTTTCGTCCTTTGCCATGTGAAACCTCTTTTTGTTAATGAACTCAACAAAGCCTCTTGTGTGACCTGCTGCAGCAAGTGATTTTCCTTTAAAGTCAATATTATAAAGTGAAGAAATATCATTAATTACAACTGTGTCAGGGTCAATATACAGAACTCTGTCAAGATCTTTCGGTAAGTAATCAATCAACAGTAAACGATAATAAGTTTCTTTTGAAATTCGCTTTAAAACAGGCGCATCATCAAGTATGTTTGGATCAAGTTTTATTGAGTGAACGTTTACACGCTTTTTATCAATATTTTCATCAATAAAATCAAAGTCTTCATCTGTCAGAGAAGAATGTGCAACATATAAATCAAAGCTGCCATTAGGATTTGAAATCATCAGTGATTTAAGCATGACCGTCAGCGGTCCGATATATGAACTGTTTAATGTTACAAGAATATTCATAAATATCATCCCCCTGTAAAAAATATTTTTATCAATGTTTTGCTGTTTGTTGTCTCACTGTGTTCTTAGTTTATTCTATCATCAGATCAAAGTCAATATTAATTACAGTAATGTAATTTAAGTTTAAAAATTTATCCGTATATCTTAATTATCTTAATGAAATCTTAATAATTTCAATTTATTTTGAAATATTTATATAATTGTGTTATACTTAAAACAAGCAAAGCTTTGATGATTAGTAAGGAGTGTGTTATTATGTCATATATTAATGTTGACAACAATAATTTTAAAGCAGAGGTTCTTTCGTCTGAAATCCCGGTTCTTGTTGACTTTTGGGCGCCGTGGTGTCGTTTCTGTCTGATGATTTCAGATGATATTGAAGAAATTGCAGATGATTTTGACGGAAGAATTAAAGTTTGCAAGCTTAACTGCGACGATGCTGAAGAGCTTGCTTTAAGCTATTCAATCTCTTCGATTCCGGCGCTTGTTTTGTTTGAAAACGGCAGCGCAAAGGCAACCCTTGTCGGTCCTACCTCAAAAGAACAGATTGCAGATTTTATTGAAGATAATACAAAATAAATTAATTTTTAAATACCGAAACCAGCTTGACTTTTTCTTTTATCAAGCTGGTTTTGTTAAATTTACTATTCCGATATTTAAAGCAACTATGAAACCTTTTCAATTTCTTTTTTGATTCGTTGTATTATCCTTTTTTCAAGCCTTGAAATATAGCTTTGAGAAATACCCAGCATATCTGCCACCTGCTTTTGAGTATATTCTTTTGAATTATACAGTCCGAAACGCATAATCATAATATCTTTTTCACGAGGCGGAAGACGTTCAACAATTTGCATAAGAATGTTTTTTTCCGATTCTTTTTCAATGTTCCTGTTTAATTCGTCTGCATCGCTTCCGAGTATATCTGAAAGCAAAAGTTCATTGCCGTCCCAATCAACATTTAACGGTTCATCAATTGAAATTTCGGTTTTTCTGTTTGATGTTTTGCGAAGATACATCAGAATTTCATTTTCAATACAGCGCGAAGCATATGTTGCAAGCTTAATTTTCTTTTCGGGACAAAATGTATTGACTGCTTTTATCAATCCGACTGTACCGATGGAAATAAGGTCTTCGATACCTATTCCGGTATTTTCAAATTTTCTTGCAATATATACGACAAGTCTCAGATTATGAACAATCAGCTGTTCCCTGCCCGTTTCGTCACCGGCAGAAATTTTTTCAAGTATTTCTGCTTCTTTTTCTTTTGTCAAAGGTGCAGGAAGATTTTCTGATCCGTTTATGTAATAAAGCTCGTTATCATCGGGAAACTGCAAATGTGTATCAAGGTATGCTTTGATTTTCTTGAAGAGGTTTTTTAATCGCTTAAACATAATCTCCCTCCGTCTCTTTTGTGTTGCTTTTAAAAACTTCAGGCGTAAGCAACGCACCAAAATCACCGCCGTGTATTTTTCTGCCGATAAGAGCGGCATATAGTTCACTGCAATTAAAATCAATATCAATTCCTTTTATATGCACATCTGTAATTTTATAGCCTTTCAGCAGCGAATCTGAAGAAACAGCAGCGCATGGAATCAGACGAGCCTTATCTTCATTTTGCTCAGCGATCATTTTTAAGGTTATATTATTATCGTTTTTACTGTTTAAATTTTCATAAACAATGATAACCGGCAATGATGAAAACGGCTCTTTAAGACTGTTCCCCGTGTCAAGAAAAGCCCTGCATGAAAACAAATTTCCGAAACAAATAAAATCAATTTCATAAAGCGTATTGACGGGTGATTTAAAGACGGCAATTTTATGAATCAGTTTAATTGTCAGGTAACAGATAATCGTAAGCACTGCAAGCGTCAGCGCATCAATATTGAAATAAACTATGCCGTTGTTATAAACCATTTTTTTCGGAGCAATAAAATAATTAATTGCGAACATCAGTCCTGCAAAAGCAAAATTCATCGCGAAAAATAT
>JBJEOJ010000213.1:0-5202 GCA_051880655.1 Acutalibacteraceae bacterium
GGATAAATAACATTATCTGCATATCCTCTGTACGGGTACCTTCCGGTCAGAGCCGCAAAACGGGCAGGTGAGCATACAGAATAGCTTGAATAGAAATTTTCAAAATTAAGACCGTTTTTTCCGATGGAATCAATGTTAGGTGTGTCATAAATTGCACCGTTGAGAGAAATATCGCCGTAACCGAGGTCGTCCATGAGAATGACAAGAACATTGGGCTTGTTTTCGGTATTCTTGTCAACGCCTTTGAGGTAGTCATCATGACCTTCCCACATTCTTTCGGTAACAGGCTTTGTGCGCATGTTCATGGTAAGAACATAGAAAATGGAAGAGCCAACCAGAAGAACGCTTAAAACAGCACTGAAGACCTTTTTCAAAGCACCGGATTTAAACGCTTTTTTGGCAACCAACAGAAGTCCCCAGAGTGCAATAGCGGTAGGAAGAACAATAATCAGATTGCCGAGGATTCTTGTAAACAAATTGCCGTCGCCTGTCATAAGAGTATGTTCTGCACTTGAAAAACCGGCTTTACCGCTTGTCAAAGCACCGAAACCTGCGTCTGCGCCCCAGATAACATGGAACAAAACAGTGCCGAGACTTGAAAATGCATAGCCGAGAATCATTGTCAGATAAACTTTCTTTTTAGCAATAAGTGAAATGAGAATAATTGCCGAAAGTATGCAGCAATATCCTGCTGAAACCACAGCAATCAGGTTTTGCCTTGTAATAAGCTGCAAAATCATTATGACAGCACCGATTACGCATGTAATAATCGGAAAGACTTTTTTCCCGTTGTCAAATTCAATGTTTTTTTTCATTTCGTCACCTCATAAAAATAAATTATGCTGTCTAATTATAGAACATTATCGACAATTTCGTCAATAGTTAAAAACAAAATTGTATATCAAAAAATTATATAACAGTCGGAATTCACTTTAAAAATGTTGACTATTCGGGTCAAATAGATTATAATTTAGTATGTTTGTTAAACGGCTGTTTGCGGTCGGAACAAAATATTATAAAAAGATACCGGAGGTATTTTAAAATGGTAAGAGCTATTGTCGGCGCTAACTGGGGCGACGAGGGTAAAGGCAAAATCACGGACATGTTTGCCGAACAGTCGGATATTGTTATCCGCTTTCAGGGCGGTGCAAATGCAGGTCACACAATCATTAATGATTACGGTAAATTTGCACTTCATCAGCTTCCGAGCGGCGTTTGCTTTTCGCATACGACCAACATTATCGGCAACGGCGTTGCAATTGACATTCCGAGACTGATAAAAGAAATTGAATCCGTAAAAGCGGGCGGCGTTCCCGAGGTTCACATTCTTGTCAGCGAAAGATGTCAGATTATGATGCCTTATCATGTTCTGCTTGACACTTACGAAGAAGAGCGCCTTGCACAAAATGCTTTCGGCTCAACCAAAAGCGGAATTGCTCCGTTTTATTCGGATAAATATGCAAAAATCGGTTTTCAGATCTGCGAGCTTTTCGATGAAGAATACCTCAAAGATAAGCTGACAAGAGTTCTTGAAGTGAAAAATCTTATTCTTGAAAATGTTTATCACAAGCCGCAGCTTGATGTTGATGAAGTTTATAACACCCTTATTGAATACCGTGAAATGATTAAGCCTTATGTCTGTAACACTTCAAAATTCATCAGACAGGCAATCAAAGACGGAAAAAACATTCTTCTTGAAGGTCAGCTCGGTTCTCTGAAAGACCCGGATTTCGGAATTTACCCGATGGTCACTTCCTCTTCAACCCTTGCAGGCTACGGTGCAGTCGGTGCAGGAATTCCTCCTTATGAAATCAAGGACATCTGTGTTGTTACCAAGGCGTATTCAAGCGCAGTAGGTGCAGGCGAATTTGTCAGCGAAATTTTCGGCGAAGAAGCGCAGCAGATGCGTATTCACGGCGGCGACGCAGGCGAATTCGGCGCAACAACGGGCAGACCGCGCAGAATGGGTTGGTTTGACTGTGTTGCAACAAAATACGGTGTTGAAGCTCAGGGCGCAACACAGGTTGTTTTAACGGCTCTTGACTGCTTGTCATATCTTGACGAAATCAAGCTTTGCGTCGGCTATGAAATTGACGGCGAAGTAACAAAAGATTTCCCCGTAACGCCGATTCTCAAAAAGGCAAAGCCCGTCCTTGTGACTATGCCGGGCTGGAAATGCGACATCAGAGGAATCAAAGAATTTGACAAGCTTCCGAAAGAAGCACAGGATTATGTGAACTTTATTGAAGAACAGATCGGTGTAAAAATCACTTATGTTTCAAACGGTCCGAAGAGAGAAGAAATCATCAAAAGATAAAACGCATTTAAGCGGAATTTAAGCAGAAAGGAAGCGTCAAGGCTTTTAACAAACAAGGAAAGCTTTGCAAAATGGCGACAATATGGCAAACGAAAAAATTCTTGTTCTCGACTTCGGCGGTCAGTACAATCAGCTGATAGCAAGAAGAGTAAGAGATTTTCATGTCTATGCTGAAATTCTCACTTATGAAGAAGATATAGAAAAAATTAAAGAGGGTAATTATAAAGGCATAATTTTCACCGGCGGACCGAATTCGGTTTATGATGAAGCAAGTCCGCATTATACAAAAGAAATTTTGTCTTTAGGTATACCCGTTCTCGGAATCTGCTACGGCAGTCAGCTTATCACATGGATGGAAAACGGTAAGGTGGAGACAGCTCCTGTTTCCGAATACGGCAAAATTGAACTCAAGGCAGACACTTCTTCCGTCATTTTCAAAGATGTTCCGGAAAACAGCGTTGTCTGGATGAGCCACACCGATTACATTTCAAAAGTACCGGAGGGCTACAAAACCGTCGGCGTCACAAATGACTGCCCGTGTGCAGCGATGGAAAACAGCGAAAAGAAAATATATGCCGTCCAGTTCCATCCGGAGGTTACGCACACACAATTTGGCAGTCAGATGCTTCGAAATTTTGTTTTTGATGTCTGCGGCTGCACGGGTGACTGGGTTATGGACAGCTTTATTGAGGACACCGTAAAAGCACTGCGTGAAAAGATCGGCGACAAAAAAGTTGTTCTCGGTCTTTCCGGCGGTGTTGACAGCAGCGTTGCCGCAGGGCTTCTAAGCCGTGCTGTCGGTGATCAGCTTACCTGCGTTTTTGTTGATCAGGGACTGATGAGAAAGGATGAGGGTGATTTTGTTGAACAGACTTTCACAAAGCTGTTTGACATGAAGTTTGTCAGGGTCAACTGCGGACATGAGTTTATTTCAAAACTCAAAGGTGTGACCGATCCCGAAGAAAAACGCAACATTATCGGCGAAGAGTTTTACAGAGTTTTTTGGGACAAAATCCGTGAAGAAGCTGACGGCGGCTTCTTTGCTCAGGGAACTATTTATCCCGACCGAATTGAAAGCGGCAAGGGTAATGCAGATACCATCAAGACACACCACAACAAGGTTAAGATGCCAGACGATATCAAGTTTGACGATGTTATTGAGCCGCTTGGTGATTTGTTCAAAGATGAGGTTCGTGCTGTCGGTGAAAAGCTCGGCATACCGAAAGAGCTTGTCTGGCGTCAGCCGTTCCCGGGTCCCGGCCTCGGCGTACGAATAATCGGTGAAATTACCGAAGAAAAGGTAAAAATTCTTCAGGAAGCAGATGCAATCTTCCGTGAGGAAATGGCAAATTCGGGTTATGAAAAGAATCTCAGCCAATTTTTTGCCGTTTTGCCGAATGTCATGACTGTCGGTGTTATGGGCGACCACAGAACGTATGATCACCTTATTGCGCTGCGTGCAGTTACAACGGACAACTTCATGACAGCCGATTGGGCGCAGATACCGTATGATCTGCTTGCAAAAGTGTCTAACAGGATTACAAATGAAGTCGATCATGTTAACCGCGTGGTTTATGATATTACATCAAAACCGCCCGGAACGGTCGAGTGGGAATAATTTTCGAGGTCGAAGAAACCCTGTAGTTAAGCGGTTTTAGCCGTTTGAATGTCCCTTGTGGCAACAAAATGGCAACATTATTTGAATTATCATAAGAATAAGCAAAGAGCTATCAGATTTTTGAAGTCTGATAGCTCTTTTTGTTTTTATCAAGCCATTGCTTTTTCAAGATAAGCGCTGGTGATACCTTTAGCTGCACACTCTGTAACGACACCAATATAGCTTTTAAGTAAATCTTGAGGTTTAGCACATTTAATAAACTCTTGGCTTTTACTTGTTGCGAAGTAGTATTCGATATTGTTTTGCACTTCAATACGTATGTAGCCAGCTTCTGCTAAGTCTTGAATATAAGCTTGAAATTCAATGTCATCTAATTTATAAAGCTTTGCACAAACACCTTTTCGTTTTATACAAGCTTTAACCATACTTTTGTAAATGGCATCTGTAGTTTTAGCTCTTGCTTTTGTATATGGTGGACGTGCAAGATTGGGAATAAAATATTCATTCGCTTTTTCATCTCTATAAGCTCCTTGAATATATCCATCTTTTATCCATTTAATTACAGTGCTTTCATTTTTTAAATCAAATAAATTCATAAACTCCTTAATTGTCATTATAGTAGCTCCTTATTTATTGGAATTAAAAGCGTTGAACTTTGGATAGTTATATCTCCATTGATCATATTCTTCTTTGGTAATCTCACCGTTTTTGAACTTTTCAGATTGTTCCTGCCAAGCAGTGAACATTTCTAACATAGTAATGTAATTTGTACCCATTCCCTTATCAAGACGAATGCAGACTTCATCAGAGAGTGTATCGATTCTAAAGCCATATAAATCCTCTAATGCAAATAAAGTATGCATTAGTCCATTATAACTGTCTATATCCGGCACTGTTAAAGCCTGTGGAGATACATCTAATACTTTTGCAAGGTCATTTGTTGCTTCAGCTTTTGGTGTTCGAGTACCGCTTTCGTATTGAGCCATACGAATATCGGCAGTCTTTTCGGAAAAGCCAATTTGCATACCAAGATATTTTTGAGTCATTCCTTTTAAGTTTCTAAAGAAACGAATTCTTTCGCCAATTGCCATAGTAGTTCCTCCTATACTATGTATGATAAATTAAATTATACATATTAGTTTAAGATATGTCAAGATACCAAAAACAAATTTGATTAATATTTTGTCAAAAAGTACTTGACTTAATCAAAAATGCTTAGTATAATAGAAAACGAGCCAAAAAAAATATGTTTAGTGAAATTAAATAA
>JBJEOJ010000214.1:0-5192 GCA_051880655.1 Acutalibacteraceae bacterium
CATTAAATATTTTAGACGATATTTATGCACAAGTCAAGAAGATAGAGGAACAAATCAGAGAAATGACAAAAGAAAATGAAACTGTCAGCTTGCTGATGACAATGCCGGGAATAGGTTTTGTCGGAGCAACAACGATAGCTTCATACATAGATGATATTGAACGGTTTGACGGTGATTTCAAAAGGTTTTCATCATATCTGGGGATTATTCCAAGTGTTCATAATTCAGCCGATACGGTTCGAATGGGTCACATAACGAAACGAGGCCCGCAGGAACTGAGAACAGCATTTGTACAAGTAGCAATGGGAATAATCAGACAACCGCAGAATACATCGGAATGGAAACTGATGAAAGACTATCAGACAATGAAAATATCAAAGGGTTCGGGACGGGCAATTATTGCATTAACGAGAAAGGTGGCAAGAATTGTATTTGCAATGCTGAACAACAAAGAAGCATTCAATCCTGAATTGATGAAAAAAGCAACGGTAGCATAGACTGTTTTCCTTGTCAAGGGTCGCTACGCTTTTGCCCTTGACAACTCAAACACCCTATGCTATGTTGAAGATACGAGGGCGAAGCCCTCAAAACATAACCGTTTTCGGTTATCAATAACTACAAAAAAATACAGCAAGTTGGTTCTAACCACTTGACTTTTTATAGGAGAAAATATGAGCACAGAAATACATCAGCTAATGCTGAAGAACTGAGCAAAAAAGGTGACAGAGTTGTGCAGTTGAGCACGAAAAACATTTCAGATAATATTTAATCTTATCTTGAAAATCAAATAACTCACCCAGCCCGGAAGTTCCAAAGCTTCCGGGCTGCTATCTAAATGATTTAAAATGGGATTATGATTTGCGTTTTTTCTAACACTCTTCTAACAGTTTTGTTTTCTAACACAGTTTACACCGTGTTATTTAATACTGTAATTTTCAGAATCAAACATAAAAACACCCACTAAATTCATCGTGAGAATGAAATTCAGTGGGTATTTGCTTCAAGTCCTTCTGCCCCTGCCAAAAAAATCCTTGTAAACATTGGGTTTGCAAGGATTTTTTTCGTGCCTGGAATGGTTTTAAATGGCTTTTACAACAGTTTTTAAACTGTTGTATGAGGTGATATATTTACGGAAATATGAAATGCTGAGAAATATATGTTTAACTATCACGAAGCCTTTTTCTTCGCTGACTTGTTCAGGACATTTATTCTTTGTTATCTCCTTGCAGCAAAAATTTCATTTTGCTGATTTGTTGAGCGATGGCATGTTTGGTTTCTTTTTTCGTCAGGAAATATGATGAAGCCTGAAAAAGCTGGAAAAACTTGAAGAAGTCTTTGCACAATTCTTTGTCGGTAACAAGAAACTGGGGTGCATTATCATAGGGATTGCTGTTTTCGTTGTTGCTTCTCTTCATACAGCGTACAGCCTGTGGGCTCATATCGTTTTCGTTGTAGGCAACCTCAATGAAAAGAAAGTCAAGAAGTTCGGCATGCTTATCATTAATCAAGCGCAAAGAAAACTTTTTACTATTGTGTTCAAGCTCATAAAGCATTTTTTCGAGAACCTTTATTCTTGATTCTATGGACAACGGTTTTTGATATTGAAACGGCATCAGCTCTGTAATTCCTGTGTTGCAAAAATCAATCATGCCCTGCCTTTTTGTTATGTATTCAAGATGATCTGTTGATTCAACCCATGTGTGGTAATATTTTGATGTTGTGTCAATCAGGTATTGTCTGTTTGGCAAATCATCCTTTGCCAATTCTGTCCAAAGTTCTCTGTCCATGCAGAAAACAATCGGGAACACTGAGCTGATTGAGCCGAAATAGTCTGCACCGTAAAAAAGATTGATTGTCGATTCTTCAAAAGAAATTTCCGAATATACAGTCTGGATGTTGTTTGTTGCCAGAGAAATTTTTTCATTAAAAAGCTTGGTATAAATCTGTGACAATATTTTATCGTTGAAGTAAATTCCGTTATCAAGGTTTTCGCTCATAATGAGCACTTTTTCGTCTGCAACGAGATAATAAGGAAAGACGTCTGTTGAATTGACATTCGTTGTTTGTTTCAGCGGTTTATATAAAACACAGTTTCTTCTGAATAAGTTCAACACATCGAAAATGTTCAGATTATCTTGTCTGTCGGTTGAGTAAAGAATTTTGATGTCGACTTTGTTATCAATCGGAACGGTGCTCAACAGCAAGGAAGCAGGAAGATTTGTGAAAACAAATTTTTCGCTGTTGTTAACTATCAGCGAGATATATGCCATAAGACCGCTGTTGGTTTGAATAACAGACTTTTTTTCAATCAACAATTCGGGATTGAACAGATTGCTGTCAAGAAACGGAGCTTGAAAGTTTTCCAACGATTGAATCATGTTTTTGTACTTTTCAAAACCGTAGTTTTCGGAAATAAAACTGTCCACAATTTCTGTTGCACTGATGCTGTCAATAGGTAAAGCTTCAAGCAGGGAAAGAAAATTGTTGATTGAAATGCTTCTGCTTCCGTTGAGCATTTTTGAAAGCAGACTTCGTTCGATATTGCTTTCTTCGGCAAGGTGATATTGCGAAATTTTGTTTTTATTGATAATGTCTTTTATTAACTCAATTGACTTTTTCATTTTTCCTCCGATATAACAAATGTCCGTTGATTGTATCAAATGCCAGCTAATTGTATCACAAAACCACAATATATGCAACGTTGACGTAGATTAAAATTTTTTTCTGACTGTCACTATATTGACAGTTCAAAACCTCTAATTTAAAATATTACAGTACATCTTTTATATAAAAAATACAATTCAGGAGGTCATTTATGAAAAAATTAAAACAGATTACGGCACTGCTGCTTGTGGTGCTTATGGTGACAACGACATCTCCGTTAACAGGAATGGCGGGGATCTTTTCTTTTACTTCGGCAGCCGAAGATTCTTCCGCCACGCCGGAAGAAAACATTTCATACACATTCAATGAGGACACAGGCTTGCTGACGATAAACGGCAGCGGTCCGATGCAGGATTATGAGCTCGATGAAGAAAGCTTGTCTGTTAACACGCCTTATTATCAATATCGTGACAAAATTACGTCGCTTGTTGTTGAAGAGGGAATTACGGAAATCGGCACTTATGCTTTTGCACTTCTCATAAATCTGAAAACTGCAGTTTTGCCTTCAACCTTAACTTCAATTTCTGCTGGTGCATTCTATGGCAACCTGAGACTGGAATCGGTTAATCTTCCGTCTTCACTTTTAAGCATAGGGAGCTATGCATTTTGTATGTGTTTATCCTTAAAAACAGTTGATTTGCCCGAAAATGTTCAGTTATGTGCGAATGTTTATGAAGGTTGTATGAACCTGAGTGAGATTACAATTCCGGAAAACATAACACTTCTTGACGAATCTGACTCTTCCGGGCTCATTCCTTTGCATCCATATAATCTTGAGGTTCTGCATAATTATTCAAAAACTCAGGTTGTCTACTGCCTCAATCTTTTTGCGTCTTCTGAAGATGCAGAACGTTATATCTGTTTGAATATAATTATGATGGAAGCCCAAATTTTGTTCCGTGAAGAGGGAGAAGAGGCCGTCTATTCATATATTGTCAACAGCACAAACGAAAAGTTCGGAACAGATTTTACCGATTTTGATGAAGTTTCAACGTATACGGATCAATTATTGACAGAAGAAAACAACACAGACAGAATGACTGTTTACTGCAGTAAAGATTCAAAGCAATATGAATATTGTTCTGAAAACTCCATTACCTGTTATCCGAACGAAGAAAACATTTCATACACATTCAATGAGGACACAGGCTTGCTGACGATAAGCGGCAGCGGTCCGATGCAGGATTATGATTTTGATGATGAAGGCTTTTCTGTTAACACACCTTATTGTCAATATCGTGACAAAATTACGTCGCTTGTTGTTGAAGAGGGAATTACGGAAATCGGCACTTATGCTTTTGCATTTCTCCCAAACCTGAAAACGGCAGTTTTGCCTTCAACCTTAACTTCAATCGGCGACGCCGCATTTTATTATGACCTGAGACTGGAATCGGTTAATCTTCCGTCTTCACTTTTAAGCATAGGACAAAGCTCATTTGCTATGTGCTTTTCCTTGAATGCTGTTGATTTTCCCGAAGGCGTTCAGGTGAATGAAGGTGCCTATGCGACTTGTCTTTCACTGAACAATATTACCATTCCGGAAAATATAACATTTATCACCGACTCTGAAACTGCCGAGCCTATATATTTTGATACATATAATCTTGAGGTTCTGACTAATTATTCCAAAACACAGGTTATCGTCTGCACCAATTATTTTTCGTCTTCCGAAGATGCAGACCGTTTCACCTATATTAATGTAATTTCTTGTGAAGCCGGCTTATTGTTCAGCGAAGAGGAGGACGAAGCGGTCATCTATTCATACATTTTAGACAAGGTAAACGAAGAGTTAGAAACAAATTTCACCGATATTGATGAAGCTTACTTATACATTGAGCAATGGTTTACAGAAGAAAACAACACGGACAGAATCACCGTTTACTGTGATGAAGATTCGAAGCAATATGAATTTTGCGTTGAAAACGCAATCACATGTTATCCGCCCCAAGAAACCGGTTCTGTTGAGGGCATTGCCGTTGATGACAACGAAAACGAATTTCCGTGGAATCTTGACAAATCCACAGGTGTTCTTGAAATTGCCGGAAGCGGCGATATGCTCTTTAGTGAGTCCGTTCCCGATTGGTGCGCTTACGGCAAAAAAATTCAGGAAATCAGATTTTCGTCTGACAGTGAAATCACATCAATAGACGGGGCAAGCACATTTGAAAATGTCAATGCGCAAACCGTTACGGTACCGGACAGCTTATCTACTTGGCATGGTGCTCCGTTCATCGCATTAAAAAAGCTTCAGAATATCTATATTGAAAACAATGCTGCCATCAAAATAAACAACAGTTTCGATGTTGCTTCCGTTAACGGTGTCCTTTATGCCGAAATATCCGATGAAACAATCAGCGATTATGAAAACAACTCTGGCACGAAATTGGACGGTAATCTCGTTATGGTGTTTTATCCGTGCGGCAGAACCTATTGTTCAATCGAAAGCAACGCAATCGATCTCTCTTTTACTGATTGTTCTTTCAGTGATGCTGTTGTGCCCGACTCTGTTCTTTCGGCATGGTTCTTGA
>JBJEOJ010000215.1:0-5170 GCA_051880655.1 Acutalibacteraceae bacterium
CTATTTTAGATTGCTTTGGTCTTCTTGGGTAGTCGAGGGGTTATTTGGGGGTTACTTAATATCATCAATTAACACTGCAAAGGAAAATATGAAGTAATCAAATATTAAGCTGTTTGACTTCCGTTACCGAGACACATGAGCAGCAGATACATCATTGTGTCTGCTGTTTTTTTGCATTCATATATTTCTACGGACGAGAAGGACGAGCGGTACAGTGCAACAATCCGGTGGACTGTTGTGACTGCGAGCGACCAAGGCGCACCTTGCACCGCAAATAGAGTTCAGCTCGTACACTGTAAATTTCTTGAAAACGAAGAAAATTTATGCTATCATTGTCGTGTCATTGTTAAAATCATATGTTGATTGGTAATCATATTAAATAAATAATATCGGTGATGTATATAAAAAAAACGAAAGTGAAATCGAAAAAGAAACGCGAACACATAAGCAAAAATGACAAACGAGTATACAAAATAATTATGGGAAGCATTACAGCTTTATTAATTATATCACTGTTTTCATATAATAATATTTTTCTAATGCTTCATAAAAAAGAAAACTTATACTTTGCTCAGCCAAATATAATTGCCGTGGTTTTATTTTCTTTATGGATTTTCTTTGCTGTTTTGTCTATGATAAGTGATTATGATGAAATACTCAGAAAAGCCATTTCGATTAAGGATTTTGTCCACAACAAGAATGGCTTTTTCACGAAATGCTGTATCAAAATAATTGTGTTTATTGTAATTCTTTGCATAGCGATATTTGTAAATTTAAAACAGTACATTTCTTATAACAGTGAGGGTTATTTTAAAAACGGATGCCAGATTTTTTCTAATGCAGAGGTAAAATCTGTTGATGTAAAAGCGGAAAGAATAATAGCATCGTTTTCGGGCAATGGAGTTGTTCACAAATATGTTCTGACTTTCTTGATTTATACTGACAAATCAGAGGTTGAAGTTATGTCGGATCAATTTTATGGGTACGAAAAAATATATGATTTTTTGTGTATGAATGGAGATATTGTTCATGTTGATTTTGAAAAATTTGATGAATTGATAGATTATGAAAATAGAACAGGAAACAGAAATGCAACTGAATATATTGATAAAATTGTGCGTGAGTTTTCATAGAACAATTTTTTGATTAAAGAAAAGCACTTTTAGAATCTGATATGCACTCCAAAAGTTTTTAACTTTTTGGGGTGTTGTAGTTTTTATTTCGTTTTCTTTGAATAAGAATTGAATCTGTACACCGTATATTTTCAAAGGTTCTTCGTATTTTAATATTTAATTCTGATTTGATTTATCGGCTTACGGAGTAAACATATTATTTGAACATTAACAAAAATCAGATTTTCGGAATCGTTGCGCTGATTTTGCCGATTTGCTTAAGTATCTGCATCAGTTCCTCCGGTGTTTCCGTGCAACCGTTTTCCAGCCATGTGATGTACATATAAAAGATTGCGCCGATTCGATAGTTTTCATAATAACTTTTGATTCTGTCGTCAACATCAAAAAGCCCCTTAAACATCATAAAGCTGTCAAAAAGAACATGGGTCATACCGGCTTTCATCACCGTCAGTCCAATATCTTTTGTTTCATTAAGGTGGCGAAATATCTCAAGCGTATAATCGTCATAGGAATCAATCGGGAGTGTTTTCAGTGATTTGATGAAGCCGGCAGTAATGCCCGATATGCTGTCTTTTAAAATATCTTCTTTCGTGTTAAAGTTGCGGTACACGGCGTTTCTTGACACGCCTGCATTTTGCGCTATTTCGGTGATGGATATTTTATCAAACGGTTTTTGCTCCATCAAGGACAGAAGAGAAGTAAAAATACATTCCTTTGAAAACCGTTTTGCTTCTTCATTCGATACATTTGCCATGTCAATTGCCTCCTGTTTGTTACACCGTACCCTTTTGCTATTGCTTTTAAGACAACAAGTACGTATAATCAAGACGTAACATTTGTTACATATATTTTATCATGAAAGTCAAAACAAAGCAAGGAGGATTTCAAGTATGAAAAAGTTATTGTCCGTTTTTATAGCATCGCTTATCTGTTTAAGTTCTTTCCAATTTGGTGCTTTTGCGGCAAACGAAGAAGCCGAGGCTTATCCCGTTGAAAGCTGTTTTTCACAAAAAGGCAGCCATGAGGTAAGCACGGTTATTTATGACAGCGGCGAAAAAGACTACAAACATTATAAAATCTGGTATCCGTCAGACCTTGAAACAAGCACTGACAGCTATCCTGTTATTGTGTATTGCAACGGAACCGGCTGTACTTATGACACAGTAAAAGAGACAATGAATCATTTTGCGAGTTGGGGATTTATCGTTGTCTCAAACGACCATAAGAATTCCGGCAACGGAGATTCCGCTTCAAAGGGTCTTGATTTTCTTTTAAGCCTAAACGAAAACAGCGAGAGCATTTTTTATCAGAAAATCAACACCGAAGCCATCGGTATCAACGGTCATTCGCAGGGCGGCTCAGCAACAATCAACGCTGCTTCCACCGGAAAATATGAAAACAGCGGACTGTATAAGTCTCTTTGCGCCGTCAGTGCGCCGCACAGTGAGCTTGCCGCCTCCGCATGGCAAAAAACACCTTATGATGTTTCAAAGGTTGTAATTCCGTCTTTCCTGATTGGCGGTACCGGTGAGATTGACGCAGGAAACAAAACATCGAGCGGTATTTGTCCGCTCGGAATGGGTCTTATCACCAATATGAAAGCCATCAACAATGAAACCGTCATCATCGGGAGAATCAAGAACTCCGATCATGGAAACACTTTGATTCTCAGCACAGCTTATATCACTGCCTGGTTTAAATGGACGCTTTTAGGCGACAGCTTTGCCGAAACTGCGTTTGTCGGCGAAAACGCTGAGATTTTTGCAAACGAAAAGTGGCAGGATGTATATAACAAGCAGTCCGAAAATCTTCCGGAAAATCCCGACCCTTATGATCCGGAAGCAGTTGAAGAAACACCGCTTAATAAGATTGTCGCAAAAATCAGCAAGCTTGTTGTAAAAATCAAAGCTGTTTTTGATAAAATTGCAGAATTTTTCAAACTGTGTTTATCGCATTGTTTCAATTTTTGATTATAGGCTTTAAATTCTAACCGTAAATACATAAACAAAAAGATCACTCAAGCGAGTGGTCTTTTTTGGTTATGTCGAAAAAACACTATATATGTATTGACGAAAACAAAGAAAAGTATATACTATTTTAGAAAGACAAAAAGGATTATATCAGACAATTCAACGGTATGAAAATATAACAAAACCTATCATAATTACTAATGGAGAAAGTGAATATAATGAACAAACTAAAAAGCATATGGCCTATAAAAGTAATATTGTCTTTCATATCATCTTTGGCTTTGATTATCATAGCTTTGCTTGAGTGGACAATATTCTTTGATGGCAACTATGTGGAATTTGAGGAAGAAACTCTTACATATAGAGAAATTTTTGATGATTTGTCTGATATGGGAATTTTGGGATATGTTTTGTATGACTTCAATGATAAGCGCATAGATTTGGTAAATGAACCCGAAAATAATATTTTTAAAAGCACAAGCTATGTGCCTTTATCAAAAATAAAAGGTAAACTTCTTACTCTTTTTATCAATAAACATACTTCTGTTTCATGCGTAAAAATTGATACAATTGATTTAGATGCAGATTATGACGAACAAAACAAAGCTGCTGAACAATATTTTAATTGCGAAAGCAAGAAAATAAATATAGCTTATGTTTTTAAAGCTTTCGGAAATTATTATATTATGGTTGAACCTAGAATAAAAAGCGATAATGGAAGTTTTGTAAGCAATTCGATGTATGCTTGCCGTGTGGCAGATGGCAAACAATTTTCTGAATTTGATCATATGGTGTCAAAAGAAAAAACAAATTACTTTTTTTTGCTTCATATCCTAAAGTTAAAATAAAATGGATAAACGATATTTATTTTAGATTATTAATTTATGTCGTTATTATTGCATTGACAATCAGTTTCTGCTTTATTGTTTCGATTACTAAAAAAGATTTAGTAAGAACACTAAAAATGAAAAGTAGAAAGGCTTAATTTGATTTTATGGTGCCAATATTTTCGACAGCAATGGTAAGATAATAGGAATCGTTGATAGTATGGACTCCGGTTTTCATTTTGTTGCAGTAAGATGAATAATACTGATAATTTACGAAAGGGAGCATTAGAATTTATTGTTTATATTGCAAACTTTGTTATTTTCGCCGGTGTGACCTTATTTGTCTGTGTATATAGATATGTTAAAGCAGCAGTATTGAGCCTTTTTAACTTTAAAGTTTTTATTAAAGGTTCAATAATCTGCGTTTCGACGTAATATTTCGGCATTTCTGAAACGTATCTTGACATCATTTTGCTATAATGCTATTATAACCGCAAAGAAAGGAGGTTTAGAGCAATTAAAAAAGTACCAAGCAATAGTTTTATATTATTCTCAAATCAGTGAGTATAAGCTTATAAAAAGATTAATCAAAATGACTGTCGTATTTACAATAGCTGAATATAACAGTTGTAATTCAGGAGGAACAGATATGATGCTCAGGATTCAAAGTTTATTGATTGCAATTTACCTTTTCTTTGCGGGCTTTATCTATGGAGATGCACCGAGAAAAATGGATTTTGACTGTACAGTCCCTTCAGGTGTTTATGAATACGAACCCGGGGACAAAATTCAACTTCACGTCAAAACAGAAAACGTCGGAAGACCATTTAAAGAGGTTGCTTTTGATTCTTTAGATGTTTATATTTATCAGGAAATCGACGGAAAAAGAGTAACGCCATATGATATTGGTTATCAGGACGAGCTTCCTTGTGAGTGGCCCGAAGAACTGATAAAAAACGGCTATACATATGAAACTACCTTCACTTTTACCGTTTCCAAAAACGCTCCTAAAGGAGATTATATCATTTCGGTATCACAGTTCGGTGAAAGTGAAGAATTTGAAGGCTTGATTAAAGTCATATAAGAAACACATAACACAGTAACTGTTAATTGATCATTATATGGTTGAAAAATATCATGAACATAAGAACAAATCCGGAGTAAGGCTTCAATTACTCCGGATTTGTTTTATCTGTATTGTTTATTTACTACTTAAGCCTTGAAATAATGGAAAACAGCT
>JBJEOJ010000216.1:0-5155 GCA_051880655.1 Acutalibacteraceae bacterium
CCTTCATAATCTGTTGCGGCAATTTTTGAAGAGTTTATACCGATAACCTGACCGGCACTGTTAACAAGCGCGCCGCCTGAGTTGCCCGGGTTAATTGCAGCATTATGCTGAATACAAGTCATTGTATAAGTTCCGCTGACGGAGCGGTCAATTGCGGAAATAATTCCGTTTGTCATTGAGCCGAAATAATCAGAGCCGCCGGGATTTCCGATTGCATAAACTGTTTCGCCGACTTTAAGAGTTGAAGAATCACCGAATTCTGCAACCGGAAGATCTGTTGCCTCAACCTTAAGAACACCGATATCGGTTCTTGAATCGGTTGCAACCATCTCGGCTTCATATTTTTTGCCGTCAAGTGTACTTACTCCGTATGTTGCACCGTCTTCATTAATTACATGAGCGCAAGTTATGACATAAGTATATTTTCCTGTTGAATCAACACCCATAACTACGCCGGAACCCTCGCCCGAAAGCTGTCCGCCCTGATAAGTCATAACTCCGACAACACTCGGACGTGCTTTTTCTGCAACATCAACAGCTGAAAGCGCTTCAAGGTTTGAACTGTCTGTTGTTGAATACTGAAGTTGATTATTTCCTGCCGCTGCTGTTGTTCCGTTATCAACGACTCCTTCTTGAGAAGATATTGTTGTCTGTTCGCCTGAAGGATTTTTTGTTGACGGTCTGAGAGCGGTAATTGCAAAAACAACTCCGATTGCAACAACAAGAACAATAACAACCGCGGCAATCAGCTTGCCTTTTGAAGATTTTTTCTTCGGTCCGTTAGGTCCGCCGGGCTGCGGCGGTACAAAGGAACCGTTCGTATTTTGAAAATTATACGGCTGAACAGGCTCGGTCGGATTCTGATTTGAGTAATATCCGTATTGACCGTTTTGTGCGTCCGGCTGATACTGTGGCGGTTGATTTTGATAACCGTATGAAGTATCGGCGGGATTTTGGTAACCGTATGGATTTTGATTTTCTGTGCTTTGCGGTTGGTTATAATAGCCGTTATCCGCTGTCTGATTGCCGTAAACTTCACCTGAATATACACTTTCGTTTGAATCGCTTTGAGGCTGGGCTGTTGAAAAACCATCGTCGTTTTGCGAATCTGTGTTTGTTTCAGGCTTGTCTGCGGAATAAACATCGTTTTCCGAATCAAAACCGTTTGTGTTGTTTTCAAAATTATCTGACATATACTTATGCCCCTTTCCGGGATTTTTTTATCACTGATATTAACACCGACAGATGAGAGCTGAAACAAATCTGTAATATTATATCAGTTGTTTATTACATTTGTTATGTTAAAAAGTTTAATGCTTATCACTAAAAAAAACTTTAAAATAAACTTCAAATTAACTTAAATTTGTTATTTTAGACTTGAATTTTCTATATCTGATTTCAACACCTGTTACAGTGATTTCATCAACATCTGCATCAATCGTTTTTGCAATATAAAGGCTTCCGCTTTCCCTTTGTGTCAAGCACATCGATTCAGAATAAGGTAATGCTGATTTTTGCTTTGGAAACTGATATTGTGCAGATATATCTTTTTTCATCTGTGTCGCCTCCTTTGTTATATGATATATATTTTATAACCTAAGAGGCTCAAAGCAACTTTAAACACTGGCTAAATTTTACTTAAATTTGACGGAAGATATTTTCTATCGTAAAACGTATTCATATTTTAAGAATTACTCCTTGAACGGTATTGTGAATGAAAATTCAATATATTCGCCCTCGACGCTTTTTGCTTTAATTTCCCCGTCATGCATATTGATTATTGTTTTGACAATATAAAGTCCTAGACCAACGCCTTTAACATCATAGCTTCTTGATTTATCAACCTTATAAAAGCGTTCAAATATTCTTGAAATTTCTTCGTTTGAAACGCCTGTTCCCGTGTTGCATATTCTGACGAAAGTTTTTTCTTCGTCATTTTTTGCGTATATACTTATTTTTCCGTTTTCCGGCGTGAATTTTACGGCATTGTCAATAAGATTATAGATTACCTGCTGAATCAGATCTTTGTCAGCGGTTATCGGAACACTTCCCATTTCCTCAAAGCCTTCAATTTCAATTTTCTTTTCATTTATGCGGCTTTCAAACAAAAGAAGCGTTTCAAAAATCTGAGATGAAATGTCATAATGGATCGGTGCAAGACTTACCTCGCCTGCTTCGATTTTTGAAAGATTAAGCATGGAAACAACCATTCGTGAAAGACGCTTAACTTCATTTGAAACAATAACAAGATAATCTTTTTGTTTTTCCTTTGGAATCGTTCCGTCAAGAATTCCGTCGATAAATCCACCTATTGTTGTCATCGGTGTTTTCAATTCATGTGAAACATTTGCAACAAAGCTTTTTTGTGCTTCTTCTTCAACCGCAAGCTCATCTGCCATTTTGTTAAGTGATCGCGCAAAATCGCAAAGATATTCATTTTTATAGTTTTCATTGGCTCTGTGATTGAATTCGCCTTTTGCGAAATGCTTGGTTACTTCCTGCATTTCGCTGATCGGGGTCGTAATACTCTTACAGCTGAAATAGATTATAACAAAGCAAAGCAACAGACCGATTGTTGCTGTGATAATAAATGTTTTTAAGATACTCAGAATATAAGGAAGCAAGCCTGTAATTGCATCTTCAACAGCAAAAACAGCACCCTTCACCTGACCGTCAATATTAATCGGAACGGCAACAACAAATTTTCCGAGTCCGAAAACATCATCTGTGGCATAGTTTGAAAATCCGTTTTTAAGTGCCTTTGACATATATTCTTCGGGAATTATCATCGAGCCATGTTCTTTGCAGTTGTTGACCTCACTTGTTCCGAAATAATCCTTACATACGATTATATTGCCGTCATTGTCAACAATAAAATAATCAGAAGCTGTGGCATGTGCAATAACTTCAAGAACATCTTTCAGATCATTTCTATATTTACTGTTATCGTCTTTTGGATTTTCATTTTTCTCCTCAACAGCAACGCCGACAATATATTTTGCATTTTCTGTGAGAATATCTATTTTTTCATTCCACCACTGAACAGAGGTGAAAATCATCAAAACACTGCCAAGAACAACAACACAGGCAATTACAATTGCGGCAGTGAAGAAAAAATATTTTCTGAAAAGTGCGCCCTTTTTTAAGTTATTTCTTATATTCTTTAAACCGTTCATTTTTGCTCCCGGCGGCCAAATGCCATTCCTTTCCGTTTTATCTCTATTCGCAGAAAACAGACACCGCAAAACTGCGTAAAAACGCACGAACGATGTCTGTTTCAAAACCTCCGGCTAAACAATTTTTTCTTAAGCCGGAGACAAAAATTCTTTATTCTTTTGTTTCAAACTTATAACCGACGCCCCAGACAGTGCGAAGCTCCCACTTGTCGGAAACACCTTCAAGCTTTTCACGAAGACGCTTAACATGAACGTCAACCGTTCTTGAATCGCCGTAATAGTCAAAGCCCCAGACTTCATCGAGAAGTTGATCTCTTGTGAAAACTCTGTTCGGATTTTTTGCAAGATGGAAAATCAGTTCCATTTCTTTCGGCGGTGTGTCAATCTGAACTCCGTTAACCTTAAGTTCGTAATTTGTAAGATTAATGGAAAGCTTATCATAGTTGACAACCTTAACTTCATCTTGCGCATTCGTTGCAGAACGGCGAAGAACCGCTTTGATTCTTGCAACAACTTCTTTTGTGTCAAAAGGTTTAACAACATAATCATCTGCACCGAGTTCAAGACCGAGAACACGGTCGAAAACCTCACCTTTTGCCGTAAGCATGATAATGGGAGTTTCAGAAAACTTTCTGATTTCACGGCAGACCTGCCATCCGTCAAGCTTCGGAAGCATAATATCAAGCAAAACGAGTGACGGTGAAACCTCCTTAAAAATATTAACAGCAGAAGCTCCGTCATTGGCAATTACAACTTCAAAGCCTTCTTTTTCAAGATAAAGTCTGAGCAGCTCGCAAATGTTAAGGTCATCATCAACAACCATAATCTTTTCTGAGTTCATTTCATATCCTCCATTAATTTTTGGCAATAATGCAATCTTATGTTTTAATTTTATTATTGCAACTTTAAAGCAACTTTATTATAAAACGTTTAATTAAACCGAAAATGTACATTAAAAATTCAAGAAAACATCACATTCTGACAGGTGCATCAATGCTCAGCATTGAAAGTATGCTTTTCATTGTTGTTCTTACACAGTCACAAAGGAAAAGTCTTGCCTGCATTAAAGCTTCATCTTCAACATTTACCCTGCATGCATTATAAAACTTATGAAACAGCGTTGCAAGTTCAACCGCATAATGAGTAACTTTTGCCGGGTCATAATTTTTCGCTGCACAAATTATTACATCCGGTAAGGTTGAAAGATATTTGATAAGCTGTTTTTCTTCATCCTGATTAAGCCTTTCAAGCTCGCTTTCAGTACATTCACGCATGATTTTGCCCTCTTGTTCAAGCTTTGAAAAAATGCTGCAAATTCTTGCGTGCGCATATTGACAATAATAGACAGGGTTCTGTGAGCTTTCTTCAACTGCAAGATCAAGGTCAAAATCCATAAGTGAACCCGGTTCTCTGATATTGAACATAAAACGAACGGCGTCAATCGGCACTTCATCAAGCAAATCAACAAGGGTGATTGCTTTTCCTGTTCTTTTTGACATTCTGACAACCTCGCCGTCGCGCATAAGACGGACGAACTGCATAAGAAGAATATCAAGTCTGCTGCTGTCAATTCCGATTGCCTCCATGGCGCCTTTCATTCTTGCAACGTGTCCGTGATGATCGGCACCCCAGACATCAATTGCTTTTGAAAAGCCTCGCTTTTGAAGCTTATTTCTATGATATGCAATATCGGCTGCGAAATAAGTCGGATTTCCGTTTGCACGGACAAGAACATCATCTTTAAGCTCAAGTTTGTCAATATATTCCTGCGTTTTACCTTGTTTTAAAAGCATCTCGGTCTGAATCTGCTTATTTTTATACCAAAGTGCCCCGTCTTTTTCATAGGTATAACCTTTTTGTGTAAGCAAATCAATGACTTCCTGAATTTCACCGTCATTATGAAGCGTCATTTCACTGAACCATGTGTCATAATTGATACGATATTTTTTCATCGCCTTTTTCATGTTCTCAATGTTTTT
>JBJEOJ010000217.1:0-25217 GCA_051880655.1 Acutalibacteraceae bacterium
GCGTGCCGAACGGTGCGGAGGTAAGGGATTTATATGAAAACAAACCGCTGACGGTTAGAAACGGAAAAGTGACAGTTACCTTAACAAAAAACGGCTGCGCATGGATCGGCGTACAGAATGTAAGGGGTTAATACAATGGGCTATTCATTAAAACAAAGTGATTTTAACAAATCAAAGCAAGGTGCAGAATTCACATATTTTTCGGAGAAAGAATGGAATTCTTATCCTTTTGCAAGTGATGAGGATACTAAGTGGTTCCGTGAAGCAAAATACGGATTGTTTCTCCATGTGGGTATTTCGGCAATGGGTATGGTGGACATCAGTTGGCCGCGGACAACGCATAAACTGCCTGACCCCACCTATTGGGGCAGTAAAGTTCCCGATGAAGAATATGACGGCTGGGCAAAGAAGCTTGCTTTTCCGAAGTTTAATGCAAAGGAATGGGCGAGCATTGCAAAGCAAAGCGGTTTTAAATATGTTGTAATTATCGCAAAGCATCACGACGGTTTTCATATGTGGGATACGTCATATTCGGATTATAAAATCACAAATTCCCCATTTGGCAGAGATTATCTGAAAGAGCTTATCGACGCATTCCGTGACGCAGGGTTGAAAATAGGTGTTTATTACTCAAAGCGAGACTGGACGCATCCCGATTATGAGCCGGTGCCGGTTGTGGACGCCGAAGCAACCAAGTCCGCACCGTATTTTCAAATGAAAGACGGCAGAGAATGGTATTTGACTGAAAAGCACAAGAGCTATCAAGAGTATATGTTTAATACTGTCCGTGAACTTATGACGAATTACGGCAGAATTGATTTGCTTTGGTGGGACGCCGAATACAACAGCGGTATGTTCACAAAAGAAATGTGGAATTCCGTAGAACTTGAAAAAATGGTGCGCGAACTGCAACCCCATATCATCATCAATAACCGTGCGGGTCTGCCCGGAGATTATGACACGCCGGAGGGACATACGGGCTTTTTCCAAAACACCCGTATGTGGGAAACATGTATGCCTCTCGGCAAAGATTGGGCGTATTCTCAAAGTGAAATAAAGAGCGTAAAACAAATCATTTCTCAGCTGATTAATTGCACGGGTGGCGACGGAAACTATCTTTTGAGCATTGGCTGTAAGCCAGACGGCAGTATTGCCGAAAACGAGGCACAGCGAATGAAAGAAGTCGGTGCGTGGCTTCAAAAAAACGGTGAAAGCGTTTACAAAACAAACGGCGGAATATGGAAACCGACCAAAAAATACGCCGCCTGCTTCAAGGGGGATACTGTGTATCTGCACATACTTAACGGTTCGCCCGTAACGCATTTTTCTTTACCGTTCAAAAATAACACCTTAAAATCCTGCACATGCTTAACAGGGGAAAAAGTCAAGGCGAAAGCCAAAGACGGGAAATTACATATTACCGTAACCGGCAGGAAGCCGAGCGAACCCGATACAATTCTGAAAATCAAACTCGGTAATAAGCCCGTTATGGAGAATTGATATGTTTAAATTTATCAGAAGAAATAAACCGGCGCCTTTGAAATCTGCTGTGGGAAAAAATATTAAAATGCCGTTTTCCGATATGGCGTTGAATCTGGAATATAAGGGCATTTCGGTAACAGATAAAGACCATTGGTATTGGTGCGTTTCGCCGATATATGATGAACAAAGCCGAGTTCATCTTTTTTGTTCACGCTGGCCGAAAACGGATAAAGGGATGGCGTTGTGGTTTACCGAAAGCGAGATTGTGCATTTCGTCGGTGATTCTCCCGAGGGTCCGTTCACCTTTGTCGAAACCGTTCTGTCTAATGATAATCTTCCTTGCCCCAACCGATATGCATCGCCCCATAACCCGCAGATATACAAATTCGGCGATACCTATGCGCTTGTCTTCATTGTCCAGGATAAGCGTGTAAAAAGCGGGGGTATGAAAACAGGACTTATGCTGTCGGATTCTCTGAACGGTCCGTGGCATTTTGCGGGCAATGACGGTATCGTTGTTAAGGAATCAACAGACAAAACACATTGGACTTATAGCAGCAAAACGGGAACCGAAAATCCTGCCATGGCGAAGATAGATGATACATACTATATTTTCTTTAAAGCAGGAAAAGCGCAAAATAAAAAAATGCACTACGGCTATGCGACCTCAAAAAATATTGAAGGTCCTTACATTATGTGCAACGAGCCCAAAATGGACAACATTCATTATGTTGAGGATGCAACCGCTTTTCAGCAAAACGGAAAAACCTATCTTCTTACAACCGATAATTTCGGCAAAAACACGGGAATATTCGGTGCGGGAATACTTTGGGAAATGAAGGACGGTTTTTTTAAGAGAAAAAACGCTAAAATAGGATTTGGTGTTCTTTCTGATTATACCGATTTACCGAAAAAAACAACCTATTATGACAATGAGCATTCAACAAAATTAGAACGCCCCGGAATACTGATGAAAAACGGTAAGCCCGAATATTTTTACGGCTGCACAAGAGCCGATGTTCTCGGCAGCGGAAAAAGTCAATGCTATGTATTTAAAATTAACGGTCAGGAGAATCAATCATGTTTTTAAAAAAGAAATTACCGCCTTATCCCTTCAAAGAATATCCGATTATGCAACAGCCGTCCTTAACGCCCACGGCGGGGCAGCAGGCGCAGGTTGACCGCAAATTCGGTATGTTTCTGCACTTCGGCATCAACACCTTTAACAACACGGAATGGTCGGACGGCACTTTGCCCGTTTCGAGCTATCAGCCCACTGCGATTGACGCTGACAGTTGGGTGAAAACTGCTTATGAGGCAGGAATGAACTATGTCATTATTATCACCAAACATCACGACGGTTTTTGTCTTTGGGATACAGACACCACCACATATTCCGTGAAGTATTCACCGAATAAAACCGATGTTGTGAAAGAGGTTTCCGAAGCCTGCAAAAAATACGGCGTAAAATTAGGGCTTTATTATTCGCTTTGGGATAGACATGAAAAATGTTACAAAGACGACGAAGCCTATGTTCGGTATATGGAGAAGCATTTGACCGAACTGATGGACGGACGATACGGCGAGGTTGTTGAGCTTTGGTTTGACGGCGCATGGGATAAGCCCTGCCGTGCTTGGCAGTTGGACAGGCTTTACAGCCTGATAAAAACCTTACAGCCGAACTGCCAGATCGGCGTCAATCACACGGTCGGCAAATACAGCGAGAAAAAGGGCTTTCCCCCTAAACGCTATGAGCCGAAAAACTACCGTGACCGTGACCCTCTGCGTATGTTTCCCTCGGATTTCAGGCTGTGGGACCCGAATATGTGCCGTGAGGACGATCCGAAAATTTACACATTCGGCGGCAAAGAATACTATCTTCCGTTTGAGCAGACCATATGCTCACGAAAAGAATTCAGCTGGTTTTATTCCGATACATACGCAAGCAAGCCATTGATGGACGCCGATGAAATAATCAAAAATTATCGCATTCTTGAAAAAACGGATAATCTGATGGTTATCAACCTGCCGCCTGATAAAAACGGCAAGCTTGTTCAAGGTGATATTGAGAATCTGATGAGGGTTGCAGAGTCGCTTCAAATAAGGAGAAAAACTGAATAATAGATTTGAATATAAGAATAGAAATATGAGCAAAGAAGCAAGACGAATACGGTTTCTTGCTATTGCTACTGTTACTATCATCACAAGAATTATTAAAAAAAGAAGCAAATGCAAAAAATCGCACAGAAATCAAATACGCTAACATAAGCGTTATCATAGAATATGCAAGTAAAAGAGGCATCAAATTATGGTAAATGTGAAGCAGCTAATAACCGAAAATATTGAAAAGGTGAAGATTTACTGGCGTAAGCCGCCGCATGGACGCTATATGCCATTCAAAGAGATTGCCTCTCTTGCCGTGGGCGGAATGGGTGTAAAGTTTATATGCTATGCCGTTCAGATGATGCTTTTAAGCGTCGGTAATACTCTCATCGGCAATACAATAGGCATACCGCCTCAGCCGCTATATCTTATTTACATAATTAGTATAATCGCAAGCTTTCCGCTGACGGCTGTCAGAGCCAGAATGGTAGACAGCGCAAAAAACGGAAAAGGCAGATTCCGTCCGTATATTTTCACAATGGCAATCCCGACGGTTATTCTCGCAATGGGCTTCACATGGATGCCCTATGACAAAATGACCTTGTTCTGGAAATGCTTTACCGTTCTGATGTTCAATATCGGATTTCAGTTCTTTTATACCTTTATGTTTGATTCCTACACGAACATCATCAATGTGCTGTCGCCGAATACATACGAGCGTTCCGATGTGTGCTCCGTTACTGCGGTAACGGATTCGCTGGCACCGACAATTATCGGTTTTCTGATGCCGCTTCTTGCACGGGCCGTTACAGGAGAAAACACAATCTATGATATGAGGATTTACCGGGTTGTTTTTCCGCCTATTTTGTTGTTGGGTCTGCTTCTGACGATTCTGATTCATGTCAATACCGAAGAAAAGGTCATTGAAGCAAAAACGCATTTAATCAAGATCGGATTTATGGATGCGCTTCGTGCAGTTGCCAAGAATAAATATTTTTGGATTATTTCCTGCGCAAGCTGGATCGGTTTTCTTGAATCGTCTTTCGGAACAATTCTTGCCTGGCTGTACAACTATCAGGAGGCTTGCACCCCCTTACAGTATTCGATTGTAACGGCAGTTTATGGAAACTCTTCGCTATGGTCCATGCTTTTTGCGCCGATACTGATTCGAAAAATCGGAAAAAGAAATCTGCTCTTGTATTCCAACCTGATGAGCATATTGTTTATTCTTTGCATGTATCCGGTCGTGACCGAGGCTCCAAAAAGCATGATGATCTGGCTGATGCTCATATGTATGTTTGTCAATGGTCTGGGTACATCTCTCGGAAATCTTTTGCAGTACAGTCTGAACGGCGATATCCGTGACTATCAGCAATACCTGACAGGCGAGAGAATAGACGGTATGTTCTTCACCGTCGGCCTCATCGGCAGCGTTGTCGGTATGGTAACAGGTTCTGTTCTTCCTGCAATTTATAACTGGGCCGGTCTTAACGAAACCGTCGCAAAGTCGCTTGGCTATGACGGCAGTAATGTTTACTTCGTACTATATGATCCGGAGTATTTCAAAAGAATCTGCGGTATTCTTGTCATTGCTTCTGCAATCGGTGCGGCTTTGAATGCCATTCCGTATTTCTTTTATGATCTCACAGAGGTTAAGCAAAAGGCAATGGTAAGCGTTTTGAAGATCCGCGCTCTTTTTGAAGATTACGGAAATAACGCACTATCCGATGAAAACCTGATTGAAGCGATAGACCTGATTGACGAAGCGTATGAATATTACGATAAAACCCCCATCAAGCCCAACAAGACGGAAATCAGGGAGGCAAAAAAATCAAAGGATAAGGCATCGGTAAAAGCGGCAAAAAGAAAGGTTCACGAGCAAAAAGAACGGAACGAAAAAATCGTTATAGGACAGTATATTGTCAGAGAGGTTGAAAAATTCAGCAATCCCGTTATGCAGGTTCAGGTGGATAGAGCAAAGCGGATTTGTGAGAGAGGACTTGCAGGTCTTATAGATTTAAATACGATTTCAGTAAAAGAAGCCCGCAGACTCCCAAAAAATACACCGGACGAACAAGAAATGCGTAAATACGCCCTCGAAAACGCAAGAGCGGAAAGACTGTCAAGAAAAGCTCTCCGAAAGAATTACGCAAACGGTATTTCAGAATTTGACAGCGATATTTTCGGTGAATTGTTTAGACAGGAAGATGAGCTTGATTCCCGTATTAAAACAATGATTCTTGATTACCGTACGGCAACGGAGCAAAAGAACAAGTCAAAAGCTTGTGAAATCAATGAAGCAATTAAGGCTCTCCGGAAGAAAAAACGGGAGCTGGAAAAGAAAGTTAAGATGCTTACAGAACAGTATTCTGCCTATAACCGTGCGGCAAAGCCTTATATTGACGCAAAAAAGCTTTTGCTTCAGCAGGAAAACTACCGTCGCTATGATGAAATCAAAGCTAATTATGAAGAGTCAAAAGCCCGGGCTGAAGCGTACAGAGCCGAAAAAGAAGTAGCGGAAAAACGGGAACAGGCAGAAAAAGAAGCGTATGCCGCGAAACTGAAAGCGGAACGAAAAGCTTCAAAAAAATAATTTTCACATTGAAAAGGAGCAAGTTGTATGCTGAAACATATCCCGAAAATTATCTCTCCGGTTTTATTAAAGGCACTTTGCGAAATGGGACACGGAGATGAAATCGTTATTGCAGACGGAAACTTTCCGGCTGCAACGAATGCCAATATTCTGATAAGAGCGGACGGTATTTCCGCCTGCGATATGCTTGATGCTGTTCTCACGCTGTTTCCGCTTGCCCAGTATGATTCCAATCATTTTGTTCTGATGCAAAAGTGTGACGGAGACACGGCTGATACAAGTATATGGAATCAATATGCTGATATTTTAAGTAAATATGAACCCGATGCGGAAATCTCTTATTTAGAAAGATTCGCGTATTATGACAGAGCTAAAAGAGCTTATGCAATAATCGCAACAGGCGAAGAAAAACAATATGCCAACATTATTTTGAAAAAAGGCTGTATAAAAAGGAGACTGCAATGAAAAAAATACCAATTATATCAATATTTGCTCTGATACTGATTTGTGCGTTTTCGGTTTTTGCTTTTACATATCAAGCAAAAATTCCCGCAAAAGAAGCTTTTGCTTCCGATAGTGCTTACATGCAAAGTGAAAATCTTGCCTTAAATGCTGACTGCGACAGCAAAAAACTGACAGACGGAAAAGCCGAGACCTCTTTTCAAAGCCTGAAAAAAGAAAATTTTTATGTCACGATTGATCTTGGAAAATCACAAAAAATCAACTCGGTTATTTTAAAAGAAAAAGGGTTGAATGTCAAAGAGTTTTTTCTTTCCGTTTCCGTTGACGGAGCAACCTATTCGACAGTTTATCAGAACGATAAAATTGAATATCATCGGTTGTGTACATTTGATGATATTGAAGCAAGGTATGTCCGTCTTACGGTAACAAAAGCGGATTCTTTCCCGGCTATCAGAGAAATTGAGATCTATTATGAGTCGGCTCGAAACATCGAAGATTTTCGTATTACGGCTTATCTTGCCGCTGAAGATGTTAACGCCATTCTTTACGATGAGAGCCTGAATGACAAGCAAAAGGAAGTCAGAATCAATCAGTATTTCGATGATTTTGATATGACAAATCTTACCCATTTTTATCATTACTGCGGCGTTGTATTTGATGGAACTGGAACGGTTTATTTAGGCGGCAAAGATGTGGATCAGGAAGAAAGAATAAAACAACAAAAAATGCTTCTGGGAATTATACGAGAAAGATTGTCTCCGGAAGCGAAAATAAGCTTTGTATTCGGTTTCAGTCAGGGACACGAGGGGCGCAATTCGGCAATGAGGGAAAACCAGGATATATTTATTGAAAACCTGATTGATGTTGCCAAAACACTTGGATTCGACGGAATTGACATTGATTATGAGTTCCCTCAGACAAAAGAAGATTTTCAGATTTTCAGCGATTTTCTTGTGGCGTTAAAGAAAGCTATGAGAACGCAATTGGGGGAGGACAGCATTCTTTCCTGTGCGTTCGGTACAAGAGACCTGAACTTCACCCAAGAAGCAAAGAGTTCTCTGGATATGATTAACATCATGACCTATGACATCATGGATCAGGACGGGCAGCACGCTTCTTTCTGGAGCTGTACGCAGCAGGCGATTGCCTATGCCGAGGAGGCAGGTTTTGAACGCAGTCAGATTAACCTTGGCATTCCGTTTTACGGCACGCAGACAGAGGCGATTATGGAACAGTATATTTTCAGGAATCTGCCTCGCACCGACTATTATCAAAATACCTACACGGTGAACGGCTACTTTGATTCGTCTCCGACTTCGGTATTTTTTAACTCACCTGCCATGGTACGTGACAAAACTGCTTTCGCGCTTCTCAACGGTTGCGGCGTTATGGTCTGGAGCCTTTCGTGCGATACGGCTCAAACCAATGAGAATTCACTTTGGAAAGCGGTAAATGATGCCGCAAGTCAGTTTGGAGGTGGTCAGGATGCGTAAAAAAATAACTGTTGAGAATGCTGTGCTTTTTGCCTGCACCTTTATAAGCTCCCTTCTGCTTTTAACCTTTGATGTCTATTGTCGGACTGAAATCGTGACAGATGTTTTGTTTATCAATATTTCCGGCCTGAAATTTCACCGTATGGAATTTGTCTCAATCATCTTTTCCTTGGCATTCCTGATCGGACTGTTTTTAGAAAAAATGTTAAGACACCGCAAGGGATTCGTGTGCTTTGCCCTATCTGTTTCAGCGGTCTTTGCCGCCGTATTTGCTCTTTTGAATACAGACCTTTTTCAGATATTATGTCCGACGATGAGAATCAGTCATATCACGATGAGCCTTTCACGAATTCTGGGCATTCTTGCAGGCGTTTCGGGGATTATGACCGGTGTCGGAATGGAGTATGTTCTTCACGGTAAAGCCAATAAGAACACTGCTGTTCTTGCCGTGGTGGTATCAGTGATATTGTCCGTTTTTATGCAAACCACCGGGCTTTACCGGGTCGGGTTCCTTTTGGCTGCGACAGTCATATTGGTTTGCCTGTTTCTAACAGAGAACTGCAAAAATCATCCGCTTCCTGAGAATACTTCCGGTAAGAAGAGTTCGAAGAAAATCTCGCTTCTTCAGTTTTTCTGCTTTGCTGCGATTACCGTACTATTGTTGATCACACCGAGATTTGTTATGACGACCTGCGGATTAAATTATCTGTCTGCAGCTCTTATTGTCGGAGTGTTTTTGCTGTTTTTTATTGTTTTCTCAGATTCTCAGATGATTTCCGCCTTTGGTTTTGCCGGAATGATGGCAGGAAGTGTTATTCACTACATAATCGTTCATTATATTTGTCCGATGACGGTTTATTCGGGAAACAGAGTGATTTATTCGGTGCCCATCTATCTTTATCTTGTTGTATTATTGGTTACGGCTTTCCTGTTCGGAACCAACAAACTGTCGATAAAACCATGGAGGAAATGTAAATGATTACCGTTGAAAGCTATCTGAAAAGAATTGATGAAGTCATCGAAAAAGGACCGTTCAAAGACACATGGGAGAGCCTTTCGGATTTTAAAGTGCCGTCGTGGTACCGCGAAAAACGGTTCGGTATTTTTATTCATTGGGGTGTTTATTCGGTTCCGTCCTGTGAATCCGAATGGTACCCGAGACAGATGTATAAAAAGGGAACGAAGAGCAGTCAGTATCATGACAAAACTTACGGCAGAAATGTTGAATATCGTCATTTGATTGAAAAATTCAAGCCTGAAAAGTTCAACGCTGACGAATGGGTGGAGCTGTTTAAAAAAAGCGGAGCAAAATATATTATGCCCGTCGGAGAGCATCACGATGGCGTCAAAATGTATAGAAGTGAGCTGAACCGTTGGAACATGGCAGACCTCAACGGTCGAGATTATATGAAAGAGCTTCACGACGCCTGTGACAGGGAAGACATGGGCTTTTTAATCAGCAATCACCGTGCTGAGCATTTCTGGTTTTTCAACGGAGCAAGAAAATATTACCCCGATTCCGAGGCGCAAATAATTCTCTCATATAATTGAAAAAAACAATAAAATATTTGATGTGACGGCTCATAAGATTGTTCTATTGTTGCTTCTTTTACTGAGTCCTTTTGAGTGGATTTCTAAATTTTTTGAGTGCTTTTCTAAATACACTGAAAATATTTCATGTTATCATAAAATTGAACCAAGACGGATCCGCGGTTCTTTTCACAATTTAAGAAAAGAGGTAATTTAGATGAAAACTTCAAAGAAGATTCTTTCTGTTTTGCTTGCTTTGATGCTTTGTCTCGGTTCTTTCGGTGCAGTTTTCGCCGGAGCAGTTACCGAAACTGCTGCTACAGCGGAAGCAGAAGCTTATAATGCTGCTGAGCGTGATTATTCCGACGTCTTAGGCGATGTAAGTGCAGAAAAGGCTGTCAAATATGCGGACAAGCTTAATGGATTGCTTCTCAAAGTGTTTGAGAAAGTCGACCTGAAATCTGTCATATATACAGATGAGGTCGCAACTGTTATTGTCAGAGCTCTCAGCGAGCTTCTGAAAAATAATGTCACCAATTCTATGGATGGCAACGGCATCAAAGAGAACTACCCCGAAGCGTATGAGTATCTTTTTATCACCTGTGAAGGCAAGTGGGAAAATGTTGACAACGCTCAGGTGAAATGGGGTATCACACCGGGCGACAGAGAAGCTTTTGCAAAGGTAATCGGGCTCGGCTCCACCAACTTTGGTGCCCTTATCATCTTTGCCGGCTCAATGGGTGCGTGGTTTGGTCAGGAGGATGTTTATTCAAAAGCACTTGTGCCTCTTGTTGAGTCTCTTCATGTCGGAAAAGTAGAAGATTTTTCGACCGCAATGAGTAAAGGCGATGCAGGAATCATGGAATATCTTGCAACCAAGGTTTGCGACGCCATTGACGCTCTTATTGCAGATCCTGTAAACTATGCCACCGATGTTCTCCCTGATTTTGCAAATGTATATCCTGCGGCAGCAGAAACTATCAGTAATTTTGCTGCTTCTGCTGGAGTATCTGTTACTCTTCCCGATCTTAATGGAATTATCGCTTCTGTCGGAACAAAACTCGGACTTACTCTTTCCGAAATCGACGCTGAAAAATTGGCAATGATGGGTACCGCTTCTGTTGCGGAAAGCGGCAGCGACGGCGGATTCAGAGCCGAAGTCAAGGGTAACAAGCCTGTTGTTTTCATGGCGATCGTCAATTATGTCAAGGAAAATCTTGAGGACAAGGATAATCAGTACGCTCTCGGCAGAATCCTTGTTGAAAAGACCGGCTATGCAAGTACCGAAACCTATGACAGCATGGTTGAAGCGGCTAAATCGGGGGACAATCTTATGTTCCTTGCAAAGCTGTTCGGACTCGTTGAAGAAATTAGTGGAAACATCGGCTCAAGCGAAGAAATGACGGGTTGGATGAGATTTGTTGCAAAGATTACAGAATTCTTTGCGAAAATCTATAAGCTGTTCGCAGAACTTTTCCTTAAAATTTCCAGATAAATGCCAATAAAAATCTAAAAAAGTTTAGCTATCAGACACTTTTTTCAAGATAATATCACATCCCTAAATCACAAATATGAACGGAACGGCAAATGCACTTTTGTCGTTCCGTTTTGTTTTTTTGTTTAAAATTTCAGCTTTCTGAACTTTCCGGGCGAAATTCCCTCATTCTCCGAGAAAAAATAAATAAAATTCGATTCGCTGTTAAACCCAATGTCGTAGGCGATGGCAGCAATCGACATATCGGTTTCCAAAAGCAGATATTTTGCTCTGTTCAGCCGTGCAAGCAAAACATAGTCATAAGGAGAAAAACCTGTTTGTTGCTTGAATACTCTTGAAAAGTGAGATAAACTCATGCTGACCTTTTCCGCAAGCTTGGATACTGTCAGGTTTTCATTCAGATTCTCCGAAATATATTGTTTGACATCCTGAATGCTCTCTTCATAAGTGTTTTCGCCTTTCGCTTTCGGGCTCTGGGGATTTAATAGTTCGGTAAATAGTTTGTAAATATCCAGCGACATACCGCTTTCTGATGATGGTTTTTCCTGACGAATGCAGTCAAAAAGCCGGAACAGAAGCTTTTTTACATGCTGAATATCCTTGCATTTGACTAAGTTTCCGCTGCTTCTTTCGATTTCTTCAAACAGCTCAAATGAATTTCCACCGCTGATATGCACCCATATCGACTCAAAGCTGTTGTCTGTATAGTATTCGTGCGGTTTGTAGCAGTCGAGTATTACCGTATCACCTGCCCGTGCGGTGATATGATTCCCGTCTTTGACATAGGTGAAAGTGCCGCTCAGAATGTGTGTAATTAAAAGACTGTCATAGTTATCCCGAATCAGATGGTAGCCCTTGACACAGAAGAAATGTCCTGCACTGATCGGGTAATAGTATATTTTTTTCGCTGTCTGAGACGGTGTTGAAAAATACACTTCGGATTTTTCGAGAACGCCTGTTTCTCTTGATTTCATTGTTGCATCGTCCTTTATGGTAGAATTTCTAAATATTTGGGCAGATTTTCTCAATTTTTTTCCTGATTTTTATTATATAATCAAACTGATAGAATGTCAATTTTTTTGTTTTGAGGTATGCTATGAAAAATTTTTCAAAAGTGAAAGTATGGGAAGAAAAAGTCATTATTCCTACATACGGGATTGGAAAGCCGGATAAAAATCCGATGTTTTTGGAAAAGAGAGTGTATCAGGGCTCGTCTGGCAAGGTATATCCGCACCCTGTAATTGATAAGATTTATGATACAAAAACCGACAAAGAATACAAAGCGGTATTTCTTGAAAACGATTTTATAAAAGTGATGCTCCTGCCCGAAATCGGCGGAAGAATTCAGCGTGCGACAGACAAGACCAACGGCTACGATTTTGTGTACTATAACAGCGTTATCAAGCCGGCTTTAGTCGGTCTTGCAGGACCGTGGATTTCCGGCGGAATCGAGTTTAACTGGCCTCAGCATCACAGACCGAGCACCTTTGACCCTGTTGATTATACATATTTTGAAAATGAAGACGGCTCGGCGACGGTCATCATGAGCGAAATTGAAAATATGTTCCGTACAAAGGGCATGGCACGGTTTACCCTTTACCCCGACAAGAACTATATCGAAATCAAGGCGCAGTTATATAACCGCACCGATGTGCCGCAAACATTTTTGTGGTGGGCAAACCCCGCCGTTGCCGTCAACGACAACACCCGCAGTATTTTTCCGCCCGATGTGACAACGGTTATGGATCACGGAAAGCGTGCTTCGTCAACCTTTCCGATTGCGACAGGCACCTACTATAAGGTCGATTATAGTCGGGGCGTGGACATTTCCCGCTATAAAAATCTGCCCGTTCCGACCTCGTACATGGCGGCAAAGTCCGACTACGATTTTGTCGGCGGCTATGACGACGGCGTGAATGCCGGTATTCTCCATGTTGCCGACCATCATGTTGCGCCCGGCAAAAAACAATGGACATGGGGCTGCGGCGATTTCGGCAAGGCGTGGGACAGAAATCTGACAGACTGTGACGGTCCGTATGTGGAGCTGATGACCGGGTGCTTTACCGACAATCAGCCGGACTTTACTTTTATTGCACCCATGGAGGAAAAGCGATTTACGCAGTATTTTATGCCGTACAAGCATATCGGCACGGTACATAACGCAACAAAAGACCTTGCGATGAATTTTGAAAACGGTGCGGTGCATCTCTATGCTTCGGGCAATATCGGCGAAATCACCGTGCAGTCGATGACAAACGGTGCGGTAAGTCAGAGCGAAAATATTGCGTTATTGCCGAGTGAAACCGCCGAAATCAGAATCGACAATTCCGAAAAGGTTGAAGAAATCCGCATTATCAGAAACAGCAGACTTTACTTAAATTACATAATAAACGGCAAGAAGCAGGAGCCGACGCCCCCGGCGGTGTGTCCGCCCGAGCCGAAGGACTGCAAGACAACAGAAGACTTATATTTATACGGACTTCATATCGAGCAGTACCGCCACGCAACCTATCTTGCCGAGGATTACTATCTCGAGGGACTTCGCCGGGACGAGACGGATATCCGGCTCAATAACGCTTACGGCTTGCTTTTGTTGAAAAGGGGGCAGTTCGCCGAGAGCGAGCCGTATTTCAAAAAAGCAATCGAAAAGGCGACCCGTTCCAATCCGAACCCCTATGACAGCGAGCCGTACTATAACTTAGGTCTTTGCCTGCTTTATCAGAACAGACTGTCCGAAAGCTATGACGCTTTTTATAAATCGGCGTGGAGCAACGCCTGTCAGGAGGCGGCGTTTTATCATCTTGCCTGTATTTCGGCGAGGAACGGCGAATATGAAACCGCACTTGACCATATTGAGAACGCAATCATCAAAAACAGCCGCAACTACAAAGCAAGAAATCTGAAATCGCTTATCCTTCGTGAACTCGGCAGAAATGACGAGGCGATAAGCCTTGCGAAAGAAACCGTCACGCTCGACCCGATGGACGTTATCAGCCGTCACATATTGGGCGAAAAAACCGAAATGAGAGTCGATACCGCCATCGAGATCGCTCTCGAATACAAAGCCGGCGGTTTTTACGGTGAGGCAGTTGATGTATTGCTTGAAACAAAGTCGGATTATCCGCTTGTACATTTTCATCTTGCGGATTTATATGAGCTTCTCGAGGATAGGAAAAAAGCGAAATATCACCTTGAAAAAGGCGAAAATGCTGACAGCTATCTTTGTTTTCCGCACCGGCTTGACGATATGCTCGCGCTCCGTCACGCAATCACAAACAGCGACAATAACGCCATGGCAAACTATTACCTCGGCTGTCTGTATTACGACAAAAAGCGTTATGACGATGCGGTTTCCTGCTGGGAGAACACGGCGAAGAAAAAGCCGGAATTTCCGACAGCACACCGCAATCTTGCTCTTGCCTATTACAACAAAAAGGGCGATGAGAAATCGGCTCTTAGGGAGCTTGAAAAGGCTTTTGACCTTGACAAAACCGACGCAAGAGTACTGATGGAGCTTGATCAGCTTTACAAGAAAACACAGATGCCGCCGAAAGAACGGCTTGCATTTTTAGAAAAGTACATGAATCTTGTCGAATCCCGTGATGATTTGTATACGGAATATGTGACGCTTCTGAACCTGACCGGACAGCACGAAAAAGCCCTTGACTGTCTGATGTCTCATTCTTTTCACCCGTGGGAGGGCGGCGAGGGAAAAGCCCCTGCACAGTATGTTGCCGCCTTGTGCACTTTGGCAAAAGAAGCAATTCAAAACGGGGCGTATGAAAAGGCGGTTTCTCTTCTGGAGCGCACATTCTCTTATCCCCATAACCTCGGTGAAGGCAAGCTTTACGGTGCGCAGGAAAATTTGCAGAATTACTTGTCGGGCGTGGCTTATGAAAAGCTGAATCAAGCCGAAAAAGCGGCGGCGTATTTTGAAAAAGCGTCCTCGGGACTTTCCGAGCCGCAAAGCGCCATGTACTATAACGACCAGCCGCCCGAAACGATTTTCTGTCAGGGACTTGCTCTTGTTAAACTCGGAAAAAAAGCGGAAGCGGATATCCGCTTCGTCAAACTGATTTCCTACGCAGATGAGCATATTAAAGATACCGTGAAAATCGACTATTTTGCCGTATCTTTGCCCGACTTTTTGGTGTTTGATGAGGACTTGAACAAGAAGAACCGTGTTCACTGTCTGTTTATGAAAGCGTTGGGACTTCTCGGTAAAGGAAAAGAAGCCGATGCAAATGAGAAGTTCCATGAGATTTTTTCTCTTGATAAAACTCATTTCGCTGCACATTTATATAAGCAACTTTTTGATTGAGGAATTGCTATGATTCATATAAAAGATAACATATTCCATCTGAGTACGCAGAATACATCCTATATATTTGCCGTAACCAAACACGGTGATTTACAGCACCTATATTACGGCGATAAAATCAGCGAGAAGAAAGATTACAGTGCCTTTTTGGAAAATCGATCTATGCTGCTTGTATCTGCACTTTATCGTGAAAACGATATTACCTACGGGATAGATGCAATGCAGTTTGAATATTCCACATTTGGCGGCGGTGACCGCCGTGAGAATGCAAGTAATATAAACTGTGGTGAAGTATTGTGCACCTTTTCTTTTGTGGGCTATACTTTGCTTTCGCAACCGCCTGCGCGTTCGGATTTTGCACAGGCGAACAGTGGCGACGGATGTTTATATGTTCTCTTAAGAGACGAACAGACGGATACAGAATTACGATTGTATTATCAACTGTTTGAAGAGTGCGATGTGATTACTCGTTATGCTGAAATCAAAGCAAATAGGAATGCCGTTGGTGTTGAAAGCTTAATGAGTATGCAGTTAGATTTACCGATGGGTAAGTATAAATGCATTACCTTTGACGGAGCTTGGGCGAGGGAACGCTTTAAGCATGAACAAGCGCTGACAGCAGGAAAAATTGTTTGTGACTCCCAAAGCGGAGCTTCAGGCGCATGGCACAATCCTTTTGTGATGTTAGCTGAGAAAAATGCCGATAATTTTTCGGGCGAGAGCTATGGTTTTAACCTGATTTACAGCGGCAATCATCGTGAGGTGTTTGAGGTTTCACCTTACGGCGGCATAAGAGTATTAAGTGGGATTTCACCCGCAGGTTTTAGATTAAATTTACTAAAAAACAATACTTTCTTTACGCCTGAAGCCGTTTTAACCTATTCCAAAAACGGTTATAACGGTGTCTCGCATAACATGCATAATTTTGTTCAACAACATATTCTGCCGAAACAATGGGCTTTTAAGCAAAAACCTGTCTTACTAAACAGCTGGGAAAGTGTATATTTTGATATAACCGAAGAAAAACTGTGTGAACTCGCCGACCGTGCCGCTGAAATCGGTGTAGAGATGTTGGTGATCGATGACGGCTGGTTTGGAAAACGGAATGATGATACCTCGTCGCTTGGCGATTGGCAGGAAAACCGTGAGAAATTCCCAGGTGGTATCAAAGCACTTGCCGATTATGTGCACAAAAAAGGGTTAAAACTTGGCATTTGGGTTGAACCTGAAATGATAAGCCGAAACAGTAAGCTTTTTGAGTTACACCCCGATTGGGTTCTCGGCTCGGAACAGGGCAGGAAAATTTTGGGTCGCAGCCAGTACATACTTGATTTGTCAAGAAGCGAGATTCAGGACTTTTTAATTGAAACAGTATGCTCGGTGATAAAAGCGAGTGGCGCAGATTATGTAAAATAGGATTTTAACAGGATGTTTTCCGATTTTACATCTATTGAGACACCACTCTACGAGGTGCAGCACAGTTATATTTGCGGACTGTATCGTATTCTTTCTGCAATAACCTCAGAAAATCCGAATGTTCTGTTTGAATTGTGTGCCAGCGGCGGAGCAAGGTTTGATTTAGGCATGCTTTGTTTTCTGCCGATTGGTTGGGTGTCGGATAATACCGATGTCCTCTCTCGTACACTGATACAAGAGGGCACAAGTTACGGCTATCCGATAAGTGTGATGTGCAATCACATTTCGGCGGTTCCTAATCATCAGACAAAACGTACAACCACTCTGGAAGCAAGGAGCGGGGTTGCCTCTTTCGGCGTACTCGGTCTGCAATATGATCTGGCAAAACTCCCGAAAGAAGAGTTGAAATATTTAAAGTCCTGCATTGCAGAATACAAGCAAATACGATCATTTGTTACGGACGGTAGTTTTTACAGACTGACAGACGGTTTTGAGGAGAACTTTACTGCTTGGCAGCTTGTCAGCGCAGACAAAAAAACTTCATATGTTATTCTCTTTCAAAAGCTGTTTTTCCCCGTTTCTCAACTGCCGAAACTGAAGCTTTGGGGACTTTTATCAGATATTGTGTACGCTGTGGACTCAACAGGCTTAAAGGTTAGCGGCGAAGTCTTGATGAAACATGGACTGTTGCCCTTGCAGAATTATCAGGGGAATGAGCAAAGTATAAACGGTCACAATTTAACTGATTTTTCAGCAGTTATTTATCAACTAAAAGCATTGGAGGAAACAAAATGAATGCATTTTTCAATAAGAAACCCGTGAAAATTATTATTAGTATTGTCCTTGTCCTTGCGGCTGTTGTCGCCGTCTGCAACGGATACTTTGCCTCGGTTGCCCTGAAAGAGCAAAAGGGTGTTGCCGTCTGCGATGAGTGGAACGAAGCCGAACTCTATTCTTCCGATTACGCACAAAACTTAGAGGTCGGGGATAAAGAGGTCAAAATCCTATGTCTGACCGATATCCATATCCGGAATTACGGTACCTTTGCGGCTTTTCTCGGAATCAATTATATTTTAGACGGCATGAGCCGTATTCAGCTGAAAAAGCTCATCAAAAATGTCAACCCCGACTTGATTATTATCGGTGGTGATACGGTGCTGACGGCTTGGAATGACATCAGTACACAAAAATTCTGCGATTTCATGGCGCAGTTTGAAATTCCGTGGGCTCCTGTGTTTGGAAACCACGATTATGAGGGCAGAGCCGACAAATCAAAGCTTTGCGAAATATATGAAAATGCCGAAAACTGCCTTTTCAAATGCGGTCCTGACGGTATGAACGGCATGGGCAACTATATTGTCAACCTCACACGAAACGGAAAGCCGGTATATTCCTTGTTTATGCTTGATGACGGTCAGTACCGGATTACCGACGATGAAATCAGCGACGGCGGCGTTAATCAGAGTCAGATTGAATGGTACAAGTGGGCGGTTGACGGTATCGCAAAGGAAAACGGCGCGGCTGTGCCGAATATGGCATTCATGCACGTTCCTTTGCCCGAATACCAAACGCTTGACGGTGACTTCCTGCTTGGACTGCGTCAGGAGAACAGCTGTACGGCAAGGGAGAACGACGGATTTTTTGAAGTCTTTAAAGAAAACGGCGGAACCCATGTTTTTGCCGGACATGACCATAACAATAATTTTGTTGCCGATTATGAGGGCGTCAAGCTTTGCTATATGACCAAAAGCTCATATAACTGCTATTTTTCTTCAAAAACACTCGGCGGAACGGTTTTGACCCTTGACAACAATAACAACATCTACATAGACATTCAATCCTTTTAAAGAACCGAGGCACGATATATGAAAACCTATGCTACATATTTTCAAAACCACAAAAAAGAGTCGCTTTGTTACGGCGAAATCAATCTCATCAATCCGCCTCGTCAAAGGCTCCGTGGCGAAGAAAAAAAGAGCGGAATCGAAGCCGTTCCCGTTTTCTGCGGCTTTTGCGGAACGGACTTTGAGCTGATGAAAATGGGAAAAGAGAAGAAACTTGGCCCGAAATTCCCCGAGGGCGAAAAAAGGCTCATCAACGGTCATGAGGGCGTTGTGTGGGTGCCCTCGGAAAATCGCTTTGCTATCGTTTTAATCAGAGGCGGCGACAGCGCCGACCCGACCCGCTTCACCGAGGACGAAACGTATTTTGAATACGGCTGTGACGGCGCCGACGGCATTTTCTGCGACAAGGGTTATTTCAACCCCGATATGCTGCTGCATCTGCCGCAAAAGTACGAGGGAATTACTAAATTGCCGCTGTCTCTTGCGAAAAAGCTGGTCTTCTCCGACCCCTACGCCTGCGCTGTTTTTCAGCATGAGAGAATGTGCGACATCGGTGAAGCGCAGAATTTCCGGGTCGTCATGGCAAAAGAAAAATGTGATGAGCAAACCGCACGGAAAAGAGCCGTCGAAAGTACATTCCGCCGTGTCGTCATTTTCGGCTTGGGTACAACGGGGCTTTTCATCGGCGATCAGATAAGAAGAAATCACCCGGAAGCAAATATTCTTTTCGTTGCCCGAAGCGACGAAAACAGCAAGAAAGCCTTGTTTGTGAAAAATGAACTGGGCTGCGATTATCTTTCCTCGGGCGGCATGAGCGAAGAAGAAACCGCCGCCGCAATCAATGGAAGAATCGGCGGAACGGCAACTGTTTTTGTCGGCACAAGCGGAACAGAAACCGAACACCGCATTGCTTTCGGGCACGGAGTTCTCGGCTGTAACGGAATCTATAACAGTTTCTCCTTAGGCCCGAAAGTGACCTTTGACACCATGCCGTTCGGCTTTAAGAATCAGGTGATTCTCTCGTCCATCAATTTTACCCAAAAGCACATGGAAACTGCAATCGAACTGCTTTGCGAAAGCAAGTTTGACCGCCTTGTTGAGCTGATAGACAAGGACGAATTTTGCGCCGATCCGATTGACGCTTACGAAAACAAAATCTATTCCAAGGGTGCGCCGCTGAAAACGGCGGTCATCTGGAACCGGGAATATATCGACATGGAGGCTTAAAACATGAAAGCGATTGAAATTACAAAACCCGGTGAAATCCGGCTGATTGAAAAGGAAATGCCGAAAGCAAAACAGGGCGAAGCGCTTCTGAAAGTCCTGTACTGCGGCATCTGCGGTGCGGATGTGGCGTCCTACACGGGCAATCAGCCCTTTACGACTTATCCGAGAATCCCCGGTCATGAGTTTTCGGCGCAGATTGTCGAAATACCCGAAAACGACAGAGGACTGAAAGCGGGCGATATCGTCACCTGCAACCCCTATTTCAACTGCGGCGAATGTTACGCTTGCAAGCGCGGCATTGTAAACGCCTGCCATGATAATCAGACCATGGGCGTTCAGCGTGACGGCAGCTTTCAGGAGTATATCACAATGCCTGTCGAAAGAATACTTGACGGCAAAGGCTTATCCGCAAAGGAGCTTGCGCTTATTGAACCGTTTTCGATAAGCTGTCACGCACTTTCCCGTGCCGAGGTCAAAAAAGGCGATAATCTGCTGATTATGGGTGCAGGTCCTATCGGCTTGTTTGCGCTAATGAGAGCCAAAGCCCTCGATGCAAGAGTGCTGATTGCCGATATGCTCGGTAGCCGTCTGGCTCTTGCCAAGGAGTTCGGCGCTGATTGCATTGTCAATGTTAAGGAAACAGACCTGCATACCGCTTGTTTGAATTTCACAGACGGCAACGGCTTTGACGTCTGCGTGGAAGCCTGCGGCGCGCCGGAAACATTCCTTTCCTGTATTGATGAAGCGGCGCACGGCGCGAATATCATTCTGATTGGAAACGGCAAACGGGAAACGACTTTCGTTCATTCCGTCATTCTCAAAAAAGAGCTGAATATTTTCGGCAGCCGCAACGCCTTTACCAAGGATTTTGAGACGCTCATTGACCTTGTAAAGAGCGGTCAGACTGACATTCTGAAAATCGTCAGCGGTGTCTACAAAAAAGAAAATGCGAAAGAAGCCTTTGAGGCGCTCACGCACAACGACGGCACGCTGGCAAAACTTCTGATAAAATTCGAGGCATAACGATGAAAGAAACAATACTTCAATTCGGGACGGGTAACTTTTTAAGAGGCTTTGCGGATTCCTTTATTGATTCGCTCCAAAAGCAAGGACTTTATAACGGCAAAATCGTGATTGTGTCGCCGACGGATTCTGAAACAGTTCAAAAAATCAACGCACAGAACGGAAAATATCATCTCATTTTAAGAGGAATAGACAACGGTAAAGAGGTCTGTGAAAGGACGGAAATTAACGCCGTTTCCCGGGCGGTCAATCCCTACCGTGATTTTGATGTGTTCCTGTCCCTTGCCGAAAATCCCGACCTGCGCTTTATCATTTCCAACACAACGGAAGCCGGTATTTCCTTTGATGAAACCTGTCAATTTACGGACAAGCCTGCCGCTTCTTTCCCCGGCAAGCTGACGCAGTTTTTGTATCAGCGGTATCAGAACGGACTGCCCGGTTTTGTGATTTTCGCCTGCGAGCTGATTGACGATAACGGAATAAAACTTCAAGACTGCGTTTTGCGCTACGCCGAGAAATGGGACCTTGAACCTGATTTTGTCCGTTGGATAGACACCGAAAACCGCTTTTGCAATACTCTTGTTGACCGTATTGTGACGGGCTTTCCGAAAGAGGAAGCGGAGCAGATCTTTGCCGAAATCGGCTGCCGTGACGAGCTTCTTGACACCGCCGAGCCCTATCATCTTTGGGTCATCGAGGGTGACTTTGAAAAGGAACTGCCCTTGCAAAAAGGCGGCTTCAATGTCATCTGGACGGACGATGTTTCGCCCTATAAAAAGATGAAAGTCCGCATTCTCAACGGCTCTCATACTTCCCTTGTGTTTCCGTCGCTTCTTTGCAGTGTGGAATCCGTCGGCGAAAGTCTGAAGGACAGCCAATTGAATGAGTATCTTCATACCTGCCTTTTTGACTATATCCTGCCGACTCTCGGCGAAACACAGGAGAACCGACAGTTTGCCTTAGCGGTGCTGGAGCGTTTTGCCAATCCCTACATCAGACACCTTTGGCAGTCGATTTCTTTAAACTCTGTCAGCAAGTTTACCGCAAGGGTACTGTCCACAATAACGGATTATCGGGAGAAGAACAAGGCTTTGCCAAAGCCTCTTGTGTTCTCCCTTGCGAGTCTGATAAAATATTACAAAGAAAACGAGCCGAGCGACAAGGGGGCGGCGGTGGAGTATATCAAAACGCACGGTGTCGGAGAGATTTTAAGCAACACCGATTTATGGGGCGAGGATTTAAGCGATATGACCGACCTTGTGAACGAAAGCCTTGCACAAATCGAAAACAACGGGATAAGAGAGGCAATCCAATGGAGTATGTTGTAATCAATCAAAAGGACAATGTAAAAGTCTGCCTTTCGGACGGGCACAAGTACGCCGTAATAGATATACAAAGCGGCGAGCCGGTTATCAAATACGGCTTCCCGATCGGTACCGCCGCAAAGGATATCAAAGCCGGTGAAAGGGTACATACCGACAACTTGAAAACAGCCCTGTCGGGTGTGCTGGAATACGCATACAAGCCCGACCTTGTGCCGGTGCGAAAGACAGAGCCGGTAATGATAAACGCTTTTATCCGCAAAAACGGAAGTGTCGGTATCCGCAACGATATCTGGATTATTCCGACGGTCGGCTGTGTCAACGGCGTTGCACAAAGCCTGGTGAAGATAACAGGAGCGTTTTGTTTCGCTCACCCTTACGGTTGCAGTCAGCTCGGAGATGACTTGCTGATTACACAGAAAGTTTTGTGCGGTTTGATTAAACACCCTAATGCCGGCGGCGTTCTCGTACTCGGTCTTGGCTGTGAAAACAACGGCATCGGCGAAATGAAAAAAGTCCTCGGTGACTATGATGAAGAAAGAATCCGCTTTTTAAACTGTCAGGACTGTGACGATGAAATCAGCGAAGGCGAAAAAATTATAATCGAACTGCAAAAACTTGCAGAAAACGATAAACGCACGCCCGTGCCGATATCCAAGCTCAAACTCGGTTTGAAATGCGGCGGAAGCGACGGTCTTTCAGGTATCACCGCCAACCCTTTGTGCGGCAAAATCACGGACAGGCTTGTTTCCATGGGCGGTACGGCCGTTCTGACGGAGGTTCCCGAAATGTTCGGCGCCGAACAAATTTTATTTAACCGCTGTGTCAACGAGAGCGTATTTAAAAAAGCGGTCAATCTCATAAACAATTACAAAGAATACTTTATCGCCCACGGTCAGCCGGTCAGCGAAAATCCCTCGCCCGGCAACAAAGAGGGCGGCATTACCACCCTTGAAGAAAAGTCCCTCGGCTGTGTGCAAAAAGGCGGTACAGTGCCCGTAACGGCGGTGCTCGATTACGGTGATACCGCCGAAGAACCGGGGCTGAATCTCCTGAACGGTCCGGGTAACGATATGGTTGCCGTGACAAATTTAGCGGCGGCAGGCTGTCAGCTGATTCTTTTCACTACCGGCAGGGGAACGCCCCTCGGCGCTCCCGTCCCGACAATAAAAATCGCAACCAATTCGGCACTTGCCAAAAAGAAACAAAGCTGGATTGACTTTGACGCGCAGTCGCAAAGCGAACAGGAGCTTTTTGACTTGCTGATCAAAACCGCAAACGGAAAAGAAACCAAAAACGAGAAAAACGGCTTTCGGGAAATTGCCATATTTAAGGACGGTGTCACCTTATGATTATAGACTGTCACGCACATTTATGGAAAACGCAACAGGGAAAAGTTGACGGAAGAAATGTTTTTGCCCTAAATAACGGCAAAAGCAATTTCGGCGGTGAAATCCGTCAGATGATGCCGCCCTATATGTTAAACGGTGAAAACACCGCAGAAATGCTCATCGCCAACATGGACTATGCCGGCGTCAGCGCCGCTGTGATTACCCAGGAAGAAATCGACGGCAATCAGGACAGATATTTACTGTCGGCAAAGGAGAAGTACCCGGAAAGACTGAAAATCTGCTCCCTCTATGAAGAAAACAAGCCCTTTACTCTTGACGGCTTTGACGGCATCAAAATCTGTGCCGGCAGACTTATGACACAGGATCTGACGAAGCATGACAAGGTATTTGAGCAGGCAAGTAAAGCGAACAAATTCATTTCAATCGATCTTGCGGATGGCGACACACAAACCGGTTCGCTTTTGGAATTGATTCATCAATATCCCGATCTGCGGATTGCAATCGGTCATTTCGGCATGGTGACAAGAGACGGCTGGCATGAGCAGATAAGGCTTGCGAGAAACAAAAATGTCCGTATCGAAAGCGGCGGCATCACCTGGCTTTTCAACAGTGAATTTTATCCCTATCCGTCGGCGGTCAGAGCGATCAAAGAAGCGGCAGAAATCTGCGGCATTGAAAAGCTGATGTGGGGCAGTGATTATCCGCGAACCATGGTGGAAATCACCTACAAAATGAGCTTTGATTTTATTCTGAAATCTAAGGAACTGACCGAAGCGCAAAAGTCGGCGTTCCTCTTTGAAAACGCCAAGGACTTTTACAGATTTTCCGATTTGACGGAATGTGAGAAAATCAAAAATATGTTGGAGGACTGAAAATGAAAATTGTCCATGCTTCCGACTTCGGAATTCAGTCGAATTGCGATATTACAGAGATGTTAAAAGAGCTTTTCTCATACCTGAAAACCGTTGACGGTGAAAAAAACGTAGTGTTTGAAAAAGGTACATATTATATCGACAGCGAAAAATGCGAAAAACGTATGCTGTATATCACGAACACTGTCGGCGACGGTGAATTTTCAGCCGGCGAAACGCCGCATCTGAACGCCGCCCCGTTTTACTTCGGAGGTATTTGTGACCTGACCTTTGACGGTGGCGATTCGATTTTTGTAATCGACGGCAAGGTGACAAATGCGGCGATTGAGAATTGTAAAAACCTCACGCTGAAAAATATTGAAATCCGCCATGCTCACCCTGATATGCACGAGCTTAAGGTCGTCGGGAAAAGCTTTTTCACCGTTGATTTTGAAATAGACCGTGACAGCCTTTATGAATTCCGGAACGGTAAGCTGTATTTTTACGGAAAAGACTACCGTGTGCGTGCCGATGAAAGCGCATTGAACGCCCATTGGATCGGGCTTATCAGAGAGAAAACACCCGACAAAATCAACCGTGTACAGCATCCGCTGTTTTCCGCTGTGTATATTCAGAATATAGGCGAAAGAAAAATCCGTGTCCGTTATCCGAACACATTCCGTTTTAAGACCGGTGATCGTTT
>JBJEOJ010000218.1:0-5129 GCA_051880655.1 Acutalibacteraceae bacterium
ACCCCGGACCGACCGGTTATGAGCCGGTTGCTCTAACCAACTGAGCTAATGGCCCTTTGGTGTCCTTCGACTTGAAAGAGTATATCAAATATATTGGTTATTGTCAAGAGTTTTTATCAATTATTTTACATTTATTTTAATTGTGTGAATTCCCAAAGTAAATTCCACAGTGGAGTTTGAAGTGGAATTTAGTATGGGAAATATTTTGTGGTAGAATTTAGTCTGGGAAATACACACTCATTTTTAGATTCTGAGCCTGAAGGCGAGTCACCCCAATAAGCCACCGCCATATGCGGCGCGAAGCGTCCTTGACCAAAATTGCTTAATGTGCTATAATATAATAAACGAAGGTGATTTGTTTTATTTCTCATTTTTGAGTTCCTCGCCTTCGGCAATATCTAAAAGCACATTAAGCGGTTTTGGTCAAGGATGGCGGATAAAAGTGAACATTCCCGCCCAAAGTAAATTCCGCCATATGTGGAATTTAGCCTGGGAAATCGAAATTCAGGCTTTACTTTTGCGCAACAAATCAATAATTTTTCCACGAAAACAGTTCAAATTGAGCTGTTTTTTGTTTTTCTCAAACTAAATTCCGTCCAATTCCCAAGGTAAAATCCACTTTTTGATATTAGCGGAATTTACTTTGGGAATTCACGTTTATTTTAATTGAAAAACCATTTAAAGTGATTGATATATTTTATTATAAAATCAAGGTGTGAAGTTATTTATCTTTCACACCTTGATCTTAAACGGCTTTTTATGATGCTTAATTATGCAAACTTTGCGTTGATAAGCTGACAATATTGCTGACCGTTTTCTTCATAAGTGTCAAAAACGCCGGTAACTGCAATTTCGGTGCCAAGCTCGGGATAATCGTCAGGGTAGGTGTAATCACCGTCAAGAACAAATTCAAGACCTTGTTGACAGCAGGCCGTTGCATCGGAAATTATGCAGGCAAAATAATCTTTTCCGGTTTGTTCATCGTGGTAAACCGAAAACGCTCCGTCCATCTTGATTGTCTTACCCATATAATCTGCCGGGGTTGTTACCATGTTGTAAACTTCTGAATAAACCATTGTGCTGCTGAGTGCTGTCAGGTCAACATCAACGCCAGATTCTCCTTTTGAACTGCTTTGAGAAGCGGAAACAGCCTGCGCTTGAGTGGCTTGACTGTCAGCTGTTGTCTGCTCGGTTTCGTTGTTTGTGCAACCGATGAACATAAACGCCATAAGGCAAGAAAGAATGAGACAAATTACTTTTTTCATTTTGTTTTACCTCCAAATAATCCTATAATTGAAAAGATTGCAAATGTCGCAATGTCAACGGCAACAATGGTTGAGCCGACCGGTGTTCCGAAAACAATGGAAATCAGGATTCCCAATGCCGAACAGCAAACGGACAGCACTGCCGAACAAACCGTTACGGATTTGAAGCTTTTAAAAACACGCATTGCCGAAAGGGCAGGGAAGATGACAAGTGCCGAAATCAGAAGCGAGCCGACAAGATTCATGGCAAGAACAATGATGACCGCAATAATAATGGCAATGAGCAGATTATAAACATTTGCTTTTGTTCCGGTGGCTTTTGCAAAGGCTTCGTCAAAGGTTACGCAAAAGATTTTGTTATAGAAAAAGACAAACAAAATCACAACAATAACCGAAAGTATCGTGCAGAGAATTACCTCCGTTTTTGAAAGCGTAAGAATGGAGGTGGAGCCGAACAGTGTTGAGCAAACATCGCCCGAAAGGTTCGATGAAGTTGAAAACAGATTCAAAAGCAGATAACCGATTGCAAGGGAACCGACCGAAATCATGGCAACGGCGGCGTCACCTTTGATTTTTGCGTTTTGTCCGCTTCTTAAAAGCAAAACCGCACTGATAACCGTAATCGGTAAAACCAGAACCATGTCATTGGTAAGCCCGACAACGCCCGCAACCGCCATTGCGCCGAAAGCAACATGCGAAAGTCCGTCGCCGATGAACGAAAAGCGTTTGAGCACCAGTGTTACGCCCAAAAGCGATGAGCAAAGTGAAATCAGAATTCCGACAACAAGCGCATATCGGGCAAAGGGATAATCAAGATACATCGAGAGTTTTTCAAAAATCTGCATTATTCTTCGCCTCCCGTTATGCCAAAGGTTTTTCCGCTTTCACTGTTTAAATATTCTTCTTTTGTGCCGAAGAAGACCGTTTTTCCGATGTGAAGAATGTGGCTTGCATATTTCACAGCCGCTTCAATATCGTGCGAAATCATAATTACGGTGATACCTTCGCCGTTGAGGTCTTTAATCAGCTGATACATTTCAGCCGTAACCTTCGGGTCAAGACCTGTGACGGGTTCGTCGAGAAGAAGAACTTTTTTTGTCGCGCATAAGGCACGCGCAAGCAGAACTCTTTGCTGCTGACCGCCCGAAAGCTCTCTGTAACAGCGTTTTGAAAGCTTGCCGATACCCATTTTTTCAATGTTTTCGGCTGCAAGCTTTTTTTCTTCCTTTTTATAAAACGGACGCAGACCGCATCGTCCCTGACAGCCGGAAAGAACAATTTCCCAAACTGTTGCGGGAAAATCCTTTTGAACAACGGTTTGCTGCGGAAGATAACCGATCTCATTTTGCAAAAGTCCGTCACCTGTGATAACTTTGCCGGATAGGGGAGAATGTAAGCCGAGAATGGTTTTCATCAGCGTTGATTTTCCGCAGCCGTTTTCGCCCACAATGCAAAGGTAATTTCCGGCGTTTACTTCAAAATTCAAATCATGCAAAATCTCCTTGCCGTCATAACCGAGGCAAAGATCTTGGCAAACAAGCTGAGCCATAGTCTCATACCTCCTTATTGAAGCGCTTCTTTAAGTACAGAAAGGTTCTTTTCCATAATTTCAAGATAGCTTGCACCGCTTTGAACATCGGGTGCTGTGATTGACTGCATGGAATCAAGTGATAAAATTTTTGCCGATTTTGAAGCGGTTGTTGAAACAACGGTTTGCGCAATTTTGTGGTCGGTACCTTCAAGCGTCATCACGCAGGAAAGACCGAGTTCATCAACCTTTTTTGCAAGGAAAGCAATGGTTTCAAAGCTTGCTTCGCTTTCCGCCGAACAGCCGACAAAAGCGGCATAATAGGTAAGTCCGTAATCATCGGTCAGATAGCGAAACGGAAAACGATCGCCGAAAACAAGTGTTTTGGTTTTTGCATTGCTGACAGCTTGCTGATATTCGTCATCAAGTGCGTCAAGCTTTTTGATATAAGCTTCTGCATTTTGTGAATATGTGTCTTTGTTTTCTTCGTCAAGCTTCATGAGTGCATCTTTGATATAGTTGCAAATTATCTTTGCATTTTTCAGTGAAAGCCAGACGTGCTCGTCATATTCGACTTCGGCCTCTTCATCTTCTTCGTCTTCGGCTTCCATACCCTCAATGACTTCCTCCTGCTTAACATTGCTTCCGAGAACATCAAGCAAATTGATAACAGTCATATTTTGACTTACGGCTTCTTTGAGTGCATCCTCAGCCCATTCGTCGGATTCGCCGCCGACATAGATAAATAAATCACAGTTTGAAATTCTGATAATATCGTCCGCAGTAGGCTGATAGCTGTGAAGATCAACACCGCTGTCAAGCAGCATGGTCACATCGGCGTTTTCAGCTTTGTCGCCGAGAATCTGCATTACCCAGTCATATTCGGGAAAAATGGTTGTCACAACAGAAAGCTTTTTCGTTTCGCTTGCTTTTTCGCTTTCATCGTTTGTTTTGTTGTTTTTATTGTTACAGCCGTAAAAACATCCGGCTATCATAATCAACACAAGCATAACTGAAATGAATTTTTTCATAAAAAATAAACCTCCAAATCAAAAAAGAACTAAGACGCCGCCGGGCTATCGCCGAAAATTTCAGCGGTAACTTTGACGGTGCCGAAAACGGAATAAAAAAACACAAGGGAAATTTGAAATACTCAAATAAGCCTATCAACGGATAGACTGCTCCCTTGTTTTTATTGTTCTGATTTAATCTGAAAGTTTAACTTTTAATGATATAAGCGTCGGAAAGCCGAACAGCGTTAAATGTTCGGCGGAAACCATAACCGCCGTGTATGTGATTACTGCGGCAAGCAAAACGGCAACAGCCGCCGACGCAAGAGTTTTAACCGTTTCTTTGCAGTCGTTGATGTGACAGCAGATCGGGCAGTTTTCGCCGACGCAGTTGTGACCGGATTCTGTTGCAATGAAGCAAACGGAAAACAGCATGGCAGACAGAACCGAAATTGCAAGTATCACGGCAACAAGACGTTTTTGCTTTTTCATGCTGTTCTCACTTCCTTTTTTGCTTTTCACAGAAAATCAGCTTATAACTATTATAAAATCAGTTTAGCAAAAAAACATCAAAAAGTCAATTCCAACAAAAGAAAATTCAAACTTTTTGCATAATCAGTCAGCTTTTTGAATTTTTATAAAAAAACAGACAGCCGAAGCCGCCTGCTTTTTATCTTAGTTTTTGTTTATGCTTCCTCAAAAGCGTCTTTGCTCAGACCGCAAACGGGGCATACCCAATCTTCGGGTACATCTTCCCATGCAGTGCCGGGAGCAACTCCGTTATCGGGATCGCCGACTTCGGGATCATAAACATATCCGCACGGACATGCATATTTCTTCATTGTTTTCACCTCGAAACATTATGATTTATATAAGACGGGTGCTTATTTGCTCATAATTTCGGAAATAGCATCCAGAATCTTATCATGGCAGCCGCCGCAGCCTGTTGAGCAGTGGGTGATTGCCTGGACTTCTTCAAAAGTCTTTTCAAGGTCCTCAAAGGTTTTAGACTGATGAAGTGCGTCCTCAACATCAAAATAAGTTACTTTCTTGCATTTGCAGATCGTATAATTTTCCATGGATTTTGCCTCCTGAAAAACAAGGGGGATTTTATTTTTCCCCCTGTTTATTCTTTAATTACAGACGAAAAATTATTCGCCGAAATATCTCTTGAGAAGACCTTCAAAAGCCTTGCCGTGTCTTGCTTCGTCTCTTGCCATTTCATGAACGGTGTCATGGATAGCGTCAAGACCGAGTTCTTTTGCTTTCTTTGCAAGTTCGGTTTTGCCGAGAGTTGCGCCGTTTTCTGCTGCAACTCTCATTTCA
>JBJEOJ010000219.1:0-5126 GCA_051880655.1 Acutalibacteraceae bacterium
TGATCATATCCCTTGAGTCTGATGCGAATTTTCTCATTTGCCATTGTTCTGCGCCTCCTGTGTTATTGGGCGGGCAATGTGTTTTACCTTTAAGCAGCTTTTTAAACAACCTCACCGGGTGTTTTTATTGCTTCCCTTTAAAAAAGCCGGAAAGCAATATTTCCGGTCGTGCTTAAAAAGCGCATTTCGGCATAAAACCGCTGTCAAAAGTGCGCACAGCTCCCAAAAGAGCCTTGCTCACACAAGCGGTAAAAGCCGAAAAATATAGGTTCGCCCGGTTTTGATAATCGGACATACTCCGCGGAAATTCCCTGCCTCTTCGGGCAGCCACCTCCCGCATCATCGCATATCTAAATATGTATCAAGGCATAGTTATACCCATCTGTGCCTTATACATGCCTAAGTATAATAACATACCGAGTCTGAAATGTCAACAATTTTTCTTAAAAAAGTTTGGTTATTTTGACGGATTTTTTTGCTGTCTATATAGAGTGGTTTTTCCGACAAAAGGTCACAAAATGTGGGGTGGAACCTTCACCGAACTACGCTTCATTCGCGGATAAAAGTGTGGAGTTTGATACTTTGTACCCCACAAAAATCCGGAGTGGGCAACCGGAGTAAGCAAATACTTAATTTTTAATAAATAAAAATTAAGAAACACCGCCAAACTTTCCGAGGTCGCGGTGTTTCTTAAACACATGACTTTGGAGTAACCGCTTATCGCAGTACCCTTTGTATTTATATTATATCACATAACCGCATTTTGTCAAGCATGGCAAGGTGCGGTTTTATGCATTCTCATTATCGCTTGCCATTTTTTCCTGCTTGACCTTGTGGTCAATCACATGCCTTGAAGCAAGCTCTTTGTGTATATCTTCAACGGAAATTCCCATCTGAACCATAAGCACCATAACATGATAAGCAAGGTCGGCAATTTCATATATCGTTTCCTTTTTGTCATCGCCTTTTCCGGCAACGATGACTTCCGTGCATTCCTCGCCGACTTTTTTCAGAATCTTATCAATTCCCTTTTGAAAAAGATAAGTCGTATATGAACCCTCGGGAAGCGTTTCCTTGCGTCCTTTGAGAAGCTCATAAAGATTTTCAAGTGAAAATTCACTCAAGCTTTCACTGTGCCAGACTTCGTTTGTAAAGCAGGAATCGGTGCCCATATGGCAGGCGGGACCGTCTTTTTCAACAACAACCGTCAACGCATCTTTGTCGCAGTCGGCGGTGATGGAAACAATGTGCTGATAGTTTCCGCTGGTTTCACCTTTGAGCCAGAGTTTCTGCCTTGAACGGCTGAAAAAGCAGGTCAGCCCCTTTTCCATTGAAATTTTCAGGCTCTCTTTGTTCATATAGGCAACGGTGAGCACCTTTTTCGTTATGCTGTCCACAACAACGGCAGGGATCAGTCCCTTTTCATCAAATTTAAGTTCGTCAATGTTAATCATGGTTTACCTCACAATAATATCGTTTTTTCTCAGCTGTTTCTTCAGGTCGGCAATGGAAACCTCTCCGAAATGGAAAATCGAAGCCGCAAGACCTGCGTCAACTTTCGGCAATGTCTGAAACAGCGTGATAAAATCATCAATGCACCCTGCTCCGCCCGAAGCGATTACGGGAACATTCACGGCGTCGCAGACAGCTTCCAGCATCTCAAGGTCAAAGCCTTTTTTCACGCCGTCGGTGTCAATGGAATTGAGCACAACCTCGCCCGCTCCGTTATCCACACAGCGTTTTATCCAAGAGATTGCCTCCATACCCGTGTTTTCTCTGCCGCCCTTTGCAAAAACCCGGAACACACCGTCAACACGCTTGACATCGGCAGAAATCACAACGCACTGATCGCCGTATTTCATCGCCGCCTGTTTAATCAGATCGGGATTTTTGATTGCCCCGGAATTGACGCTGACTTTATCCGCACCGCATTTTAAAACACGGTCAAAATCTTCAACGGTGTTGATTCCGCCTCCGACCGTCAGCGGAATAAAAATCGTTGACGCAACCTCGCAGAGAATATCGGTAAAAAGCTTCCTTCCCTCCGCACTTGCCGTTATGTCATAAAAAACAAGCTCGTCTGCACCGTTTTCGCTGTAATATTTGGCAAGGCTGACAGGTGAAGAAACATCGGAAAGTCCGAGAAAATTCACGCCTTTTACCACTCTGCCGTCTTTGACATCAAGACAGGGGATAATTCTTTTTGTAATCATTTTGCCACCTCTATCGCTTCTTTCAGATCAATTGCGCCGACATAATAGGCTTTGCCGATGATTGCGCCATACAGATTCATCTTTCTCAGCTGCCTGACATCTTCCATTGTGCTGATGCCGCCCGAAGCAATGAAATTCATGCTGAACTTCCCCGAAAGTTCCTTGTATAAATTCAGGTTTGTTCCTTTCATGGCTCCGTCTTTGGAAATGTCTGTGCAAATGACGGTCTGAACACCGATTTGCTGAAGCTTTCGGCAAAAATCATCAAGAGTAAACTGTGTTTTTTCCGTCCAGCCTTTTATGGAAACATAGCCGTCTTTGATGTCAACACCAACGGCAATTTTCTCTTTATATTTTTTTGCCGCCGCTTTTAGAAATTCTTCGTCCGTGACTGCGGCCGTTCCGAGTATCACTCTGCCGACACCGATTGAAAGATATTTTTCGGCAGTTTCCATGTTTCTGATTCCGCCGCCGAGTTCAACAAAAAGATTTGTGTTTTCGCAAATTTCTCTGACGGCTTCAAGGTTCGGCGTACCTGCGCTTTTTGCGCCCTCAAGGTCAACAACATGAAGCTGTTTTGCGCCCTTTGCTTCAAACTCCTTTGCCTGAGCAAGCGGACTTTCGTTATAGACCGTCATTTTTTCATAATCGCCCTTATAAAGGCGCACCGCCTTGCCGTCGATAATATCAATTGCAGGAAAAATAAGCATCACTCTTCCCCCTTTCCACAAAAGGCTTTGAGAATTTTAAGTCCCACATCACCGCTTTTTTCCGGGTGAAACTGACAGCCGTAAACATTTTCCTTTTGCACCGCCGCCGTTAGCTCTGCACCGTATTCGGCCGTGGCAACCGTGTTTTCTTCGCAGTATGCGGCATAAAAAGAATGAACAAAATAGACGCAGTCGTTTTCGTTTATATATTTAAAGATGTCACTTTTCTTGTTTGTAAAATGAAGCGCATTCCAGCCGATATGCGGAATTTTAAGTTCAGCCGGAATCACACCCTCCATAGGCACAACCTTGCCTTTGATAAGACCCAAGCCATCGTGCTCGCCGTATTCATAGCTTTTTTCAAAAAGAAGCTGCATACCGAGACAGATTCCCATAAGAGGAATACCTTTTTGTGCCTGCTGTTTTATCACCGAATCCAAGCCGCTTTTGCGAAGCTTTTCGGCGGCGTCGGCAAACGCTCCCACTCCGGGAAGAATGATTTTGTCAGCCTTTCTGATTTCTTCGGCACTGCCTGTTACAACTGCCCCGACACCAAGAGCTTTCAGCGATGATTTGAGCGAAAAAAGGTTTCCGACTCCGTAATCAACAACGGCAACCATCACAGAACCCCCTTTGTTGATGGGATTTCGTCTTTGTGCTTTTCATCAATGCTGACAGCGGCTGAAATTGCTCTTGCCGCCGCCTTGAAAGCACCCTCAATGATGTGATGACTGTTTTCGCCTGCAAGCTGTTTCAGATGAAGCGTAATGTCAGCATTTCTGACAAAAGCAAGCCAGAATTCCTTTACAAGCTCCGTATCAAAATCGCCGACCTTTTGCGTCGGAATCTGCAAATCATAAACAAGCATTCCTCTTCCCGAAATGTCTGCGGCGCAAAGAATGAGTGCTTCGTCCATCGGAAGCAGCATGCTGCCGTAGCGGACAATTCCTTTCTTGTCCGAAAGAGCCTGTGAGAAAGCTTCTCCGAGACAAATCCCGATGTCCTCGGCTGTGTGATGATAATCAACAAAGGTGTCTCCTGTGCATTTGATTTTCAAATCAAATCTGCCGTGCCTTGCAAAAAGCGTCAGCATATGGTCAAGGAAGCCGCAGCCGGTTGCAATCAGGCTTTTTCCGTTTGAATCAAGATTTAAGGAAAGTTCAATTTGCGTTTCGGCAGTGTTTCTTTTAATAGTTGCAGTTCTCATGGTCTATTCCCCTTTCAGAATTTCCTTTGTTTTTTCAAGCAAAGCGTCCATCTGCTCTTTTGAACCGATGGTAATACGGACGAAATCCTTGATTTTTTCGCTTTCAAAATGACGGACAAGAATCCCTTTTTCCCGAAGCTTCTGATAATAAGCTTCTCCGCTTATGTTGTCGCTTCTGGCAAAGAGAAAATTAGCTTTGGAATCAAGAACAAAAAAGCTCATATCTTCCAGCGCCTTTTTGGTGTAGGCTCTCGTCTGTATAATCTTTTTACAGTTGTTCATGTAATAGTCATTGTCCTCAAGTGCGGCAACACCGGCGGCAATGGTCATGGAATTGATGTTATACGGATTCGTTGAATATTTGATGGTGTTCAAATCATTGATCAAGTCCTCACACGCAATGCCGAACCCGAGCCTTGCACCCGCAAGAGAGCGTGATTTTGAAAACGTTCCGACAACCAGAAGATTGTCATATTTTTCAATAAGTGGGAGTGCACTTTCCCCGCCGAAATCAACATAAGCTTCGTCAATCACAACAACGTTATCGGGATTGCTTCTGACAATTTCTTCAATTTCAAAAAGTGAAAGAGCAAGTCCCGTCGGTGCGTTCGGATTGGCAAGCACAACCGTTTTGCCTATGCCGCAATAGTCTTTATAATCAACCGAAAAATCTTCTTTGAGCGGTATGCTTTCAAAAGGAATTCGGTTAAGCTCGGCAAAAACCGGATAAAAGCCGTAGCTGATTTCGGGAAAAGCCACACCGCAGTTTTCATCGCAAAACGCCATGAATGCAAAATTCAAAATTTCATCACTGCCGTTTGACATCAGCACCTGCGTCGGTCTGACACCGAAAACAGACGCAAACTTTTGGTTCAGCACCGTGCACTGCGGGTCGGAATAAAGGCAAAGCGTTGAAGCCGCTTTTTTTGCCGCCTGCTCAACATTTTTCCCGGGTGGATAAGGTGATTCGTTTGTGTTGAGCTTGATATATTTCAT
>JBJEOJ010000220.1:0-24681 GCA_051880655.1 Acutalibacteraceae bacterium
CCTCTTTTGAAAAACCGCCGGGAGAATAAATAAAATTATTGGGTATGCTTTCATTCCAGCGTGAGCAATAGTTTTCAATTTCGGTTTCGCACATTTTTATTTCGGGCAAAAATGTTAAATCCTCAACAACTTTTAAAAAGCTGTTTTTGCTTTCTCCGGTCAAAGAAAGAATTCTTTTAAGTTTTTCATTTTCATATTTTTCGGCACGATCAATAAAGTCTCTCATAAAAGCGGCGCAGGCGGTTCCGTGCGGGACGCCGTAGTTTTCGGTCAGAACATAGCCGAGCGGATGGGGAAAGGCTGTTCCGCAATAAGAAAGGGTGATTCCGGCATAAAGCGAGCCGTAATATAAGGCTTCGCGAAGAGCGGCATCGGGAACTGTTTTTGTTTTGTGAAGCTCTTTGAGTCCTTTCCAGATCATCGGGACGCCCTTTTCGGCAAACAGAGTCGGAATATCCGTGCATTTTTTTGAAAAATATCCTTCAAGAGCATGACATAATGCGTCAAGTGCCGTTGAAACCGTAACTTCAAACGGCATCGAGCAGGTATAGCTGCTGTCGGCAAAGGTCAGCGCCGGAAAGCAGTCATCGGGCGAAATGCTCTTTTTTCTGCCGGTTTCGTCATTTGTGAGGACAGCTACCTTGCCGACCTCACTGCCTGTTCCTGCGGTTGTTCCGATAAGTACGATTTTCAGCGCTCTATTTCTGCTTTTTGCGGCATATATATCGTTAGGCGAAAAACTTTCATTTGCGGCAAAAACGGCAACCGCCTTTGCGGCGTCAAGCGCAGAGCCGCCGCCGATTCCGACAATGAAATCAGCACCGAAGCTTCTTGCTTTTTCTCCTGCTTTGTGACAAAGCGAAAGCAGCGGATTAGGTCCGATTTCATCAAAAATTTCAAAGCTGATTTGTTCTTTTTCAAGTGCTTTTTTAATGTCGCCGAGCGCACCGCTTTTTTTTGCGCTGTTTGCACCCGTGACAATCAGACATTTGTTTCCGAAAGAGCGAAAAAGCGTACTGTTTTGAAGAACGCAGTTTTTGCCGCTTATGACTTTTACGAGGAGGTTCAGATTAAAATCCATGTTCATCATTTCTTTCCAAAAAATTTTACTCTTTTATTGTATCAAAAAAATCAAAATAAAACAATTTATTACTTGAAATTCAGCGCATAAAAGTATAAAATAAATAACTATGTAATAATATGTCTTATTATGTCTTTTTATGCTTTTTCAGATTAAAAACAGAAAGAAAGGCGGCGTTAAGAATCTTGGCGAAAATAATCAACAAAAAAAAGAGAATTCTCAAAATTGTCTTATGTACTTTAGCTGTGATTCTGGTTGTTGCCGGCGCAGTTTTATATAATGTTTTCAAAACGGATTATGATTTCAGCACGAAAAACGCCGTTGCCATGGGAACGGTTGTCACCGTAAAAACCTACGGGAAAGCGGACGGAGATTATAAAGGTGAAGGTCAGACGATTGTTGACATGATTCAGCAACTTGACGATGTGATTTCCTGGCGTGAAAGCGGTTCAGCCGTGTCCGAGCTTAACGAAAAAGGAACGGTCAGTCAAAGCTCGCTTTCCGATGTTATCAACACCTGCAACAAAATCAGTAAAGACAGCGGCGGCGCATTTGATATAACGATCGGTCCGGTCAGCAGGCTCTGGGGAATCGGAACGGAAGATGAAAGACTTCCGTCAGACAAAGAAATTAAAGACGCACTGAAAAAGGTTGATTATAAAAAAATTGAGGTAAACGGCACGCAGATTTCCTGCGGCAAAGGGCAGTCCATAGATCTTGGTGCAGTCGGAAAAGGCTATGCGTGCGACATGGTCCGGTATTATCTTGAAAATTCAGACGTCAAGGGTGCTGTTGTTTCTGTGGGCGGAAGTATTCTTGCCTATGGAAAAAGGAACAAAGCCGGAGACGACTGGCGCATAGCGATCCGTGACCCGAGAAACAAAGAAAGCAACATCGGCGCAGTAAAAATCAAGGAAGGCTTCGTTTCCACTTCGGGAGACTATGAAAAATATTTCACCGAAAACGGCAAGAGGTATCATCATCTGCTTGATGCAAGAACAGGCTATCCGGCAGACAACGGTCTGATTTCGGTAACAATCGTCAGCGACAACGGACTTTTAAGCGATGCACTTTCAACGGCATGTTTTCTGCTCGGAAAAGAAGAGGGAAGTGCTCTTTGCGAAAAATACGGCGCCTCGGGAGTTTTCATCGATGAAGATATGAACATCACCACCGTCGGCGATGTTGATTTTGAAAGGTTCTCCCAATGAAAAAGGCGGACGCTCTGATTATCGTTTTTTTCGCTTTGCTTTGTGCTTTCATGTTTGCGCTTTCTTTTTCAAATAGCGATGACCTGACGGCGTATGTATGGAGCGACGGAGAACTTGTTAAGCAGGTTGTGCTTTCCGAAATCGAAGAAGAATATACCGAAAGCTTCGGCGGCTGTGTGATTTCTTTTTCAAAAGACGGCGTTTCGTTTGTTTCTTCAACTTGCCGTGACAAGCTCTGCGTGAAAAACGGGGCTCTTTCAAAAAGCGGCGACACCATGGCGTGCGTACCCAATAAGGTGGTCGTATCGGTTAAAAACGCCAAAGAAAAAGTTGATGCGGTGGCTTATTGATATGAATAAAGAAAGCAAGGCATATAAAGTTTCTCTTTTCGGAATACTCGGTGCGCTGGCGCTTGTGCTCAGCCTTTTTGAAAACATCATTTTGCCGGATATCCCGTTTCTTCCTGCCGGCGCAAAGCCCGGTTTTTCAAATATTGTGACCATGTTCACCGCCTCTTTTTCAGGCTTCGGCGGTGCGGTATATATCACGTTGATAAAAGCTGCTTTTGCTTTTATCACAAGAGGTCCGGTTGCTTTTTTCATGAGCTTTTGCGGCGGAATTTTAAGTACGGCGGCGCTTTGCCTGATGATTAAATACATCGGAAATAATTTAAGCTTCATCGGAATCGGCGTTGTCTGCGCCGTTATGCACAATTTCGGACAGCTTTTGTGTGCGTGTGCGGTTTCAAAAACGTTCATGCTCATAAGCTACGGAAAATATCTTTTGCTTTTTGCAATTGTTTCCGGAACGCTTACCGGCTTTATTTTAAATGTCATTATGCCAAAAGCAAAGCACATTTTGCCGAAATAAAGCCCAAAAGGCAACAGGCTTAATCTTGCCTGCTGTCATAAAAATTGAATCTGAACCGTGCAGCGTTATTTTTTTAAACTTACGGACGGTTTTTAACAGATATTCTTATATAAATATTAAAACAGGGGGACCTAACAATGAGCAAAATTGCCCAAGGCGTTCTCACCGCAGTGGCGAAAAGCCGCGGCGGAGTGAATGTTCAGCACAACAAAAACACGGCGCAGATGCCTGTTGAAAGAATGCCCGTTCCCGCAAAGGTTGTTTTGCCTATGCAGCAGAGCATCGGAGCACCGTGTGTTCCAACCGTAAAGGTTGGCGACATCGTTTCGGTCGGTCAGGTAATCGGCGACACGGACAAATTTGTTTCCGCTCCCGTTCATGCAACGGTTTCGGGAAAAGTGACTGCTGTCGGCGATGTAAAGCTTGCAACCGGTATGATCTGCAAGGGTGTTACAATCGAATCTGACGGAGAAATGAGAGAGTATGAGGGTCTTAAGCCGCCGACGGTTACAAACAAGCAGGAGCTTGTCAAGGCGGTTCGTGAATCCGGCCTTGTCGGACTCGGAGGCGCAGGCTTTCCGACCCATGTCAAACTTAATTTTCCCGATGACAAGGGCGTCGATACGCTTATCATAAATGCGGCGGAATGCGAGCCTTATATTACGGTTGACTATCGCTGCTGTGTTGAAAATCCGCAGGATATCCTCGACGGTGTTTACAGTCTTCAGAAATTTCTCAATTTCAAGCAGGTTATCATTGCCATTGAAGACAACAAGCCCGATGCTTTTAAAATTCTGAAAGAAATTGCCGATAAGGATAACGACATCGGCGATAACGTTAAGCTGATGACGCTGAAATCAAAGTATCCGCAGGGTGCGGAAAAAATGATGGTTCTTTCCGCAACCGGAAGAAAGGTACCGCCCGGAAAGCTTCCCGCAGATGTCGGTTGTGTCGTTATGAACATTGCTTCCGTTGCGTTTGTCGGAAGATACTTAAGAACGGGTAAGCCGCTTGTCAGCCGTTCCATCACGGTTGACGGCACGGCGATTGCCAATCCGAAAAATATCCGTGTTCCGATCGGCACTAACTTGCAGGATATTATTGATTTTTGCGGCGGCTTCAAGTGCGATCCAAAAAAGATTATTTTCGGCGGTCCGATGATGGGCGTTGCCATTTGCGACACACAGGCTCCAATCTGCAAACAGAACAATGCACTGCTTGCTTTTGCAGACAGCAAAAATATCGTCAAAAAAGAACGTGACTGCATTCGCTGCGGCAGATGCGTCAGCGTTTGCCCGATGAGCCTTATGCCTACAAATATTGAAAGATTTGCAAAAATCAAAGATGTTGACGCATTGAAACACAGCGGCGTTATGGTTTGCATGGAATGCGGTTCCTGCGCCTTTTCCTGCCCGTCGGGACGCCCGCTTGTTCAGTATATGAGACTTGCAAAGCAGATTATCAGAGAGGACGGTGCGAAATAATGGAGAAAAAACTTTTAGTCAGCGCTTCTCCGCATGTGCGCTCAAGCGAAAGCACCACGGGCATTATGCTTGATGTTATCATTGCGCTTGTGCCTGCGCTTGTTATGAGCGTTGTATATTTCGGAACAAGGGCGCTTGCGCTCACGGCGGTGACGGTCGGCACGGCAGTGCTTGCCGAATACATCAGCCGAAAGGTTATGAAAAGAAGCAACACGATTGCAGATTTAAGTGCGGCTGTAACGGGTCTTATCCTTGCACTTAATCTTCCTGCCACGCTTCCGCTCTGGATGGCGGCAATCGGCAGCATCATCGCCATTGTTGTTGTGAAACAAATGTTCGGCGGAATCGGTCAGAACTTCGTAAATCCGGCAATTACGGCAAGAATTATTCTGATGGTTTCTTTCCCGACAGCGATGGCAAAATGGATTGTGCCGTTTGAAAGCGGCTGGAATGTTGACGCTGTAACGTCGGCAACACCGATGGCTCAGCTTGCAAGCGCAAAAGGCGGCGACCTTTCTCTTGCTTCCGATCTGCCCTCGCTCGGTCAGATGCTTGTCGGTTATCACGGCGGTTCAATGGGAGAGGTTTGCTCGCTTGCTTTGATTCTCGGCGGACTTTATCTCATCTTCAGACGTGTTATCTCTCCTGCAATTCCGCTGACCTTTATCGGAACGGTTGCGGTTTGCACACTTATCGCAAGTCACGGCAATTTTGAATACATGGCTTATGAACTTCTCGGCGGCGGACTTCTTCTCGGCGCATTCTTCATGGCAACGGATTATACAACTTCGCCCATTAACACAAAGGGCAAGATTATTTTCGGAATCGGCTGCGGTCTGATTACTTCGGTTATCAGAATCTTCGGTTCGCTTCCCGAAGGCGTTTCGTTCTCCATTATTCTTATGAACATTTTCGTTCCTCATATTGAACATCTCACAACCGCAAAACCGTTTGGTGAGGTCAAAGAGAAAAAGGCAAAGAAAGAGGAGGCGGTTAAATCATGAAAAAAATGAAAGCAAAAGATATTCTGATTCCCGCTGTTGCCCTTTTTGCAATTTGCCTTGTCGCTTCAATATTGCTCGGTGTAACAAACAGCGTTACAGCCAAAAAGATTGCCGAAAACAGTGCCGCAAACGCTGCGGCAAGCCGCTCTGAGGTGCTTTCCGAGGTAAACGGCGTTAAGGTCGCTTCTTACAGCGACGACACGGTTGACGAAAAAAGTCAGCTGACTTATTGCACGGGTCTTGACGAAAACGGCAATGTGCTCGGTTATATTTTCACTTCAAGCGCAAAAGGCTACGGCGGAGATGTTTCGTGCATGATCGGCTATGACCTTGACGGAAAAATAATCGGCTTCACCGTTCTTGATTGCAGCGGCGAAACGCCGGGTCTCGGTCAGAATTCAAAAACCGAATCGTTTATGGAAAGATTCATCGGAAAAAGCGGTGAACTGACCGTTAACAAAAACTCAAACGACGGACAAAATATTCAGGCGATAACGGCGGCAACCATTACTTCAACGGCAGTTGTTAAGGCTGTTAATGCCGCAACACAGGCATTTAATGAAATTACGGGAGGTGCTTCAAATGGCTGAGAAAAAATCACTCGGTAAGGAATTTACAAAAGGTCTGATTGCCGAAAACCCGGTTTTAAGGCTTGTTCTCGGAACCTGTCCGACCCTTGCAACAACAACATCGGTCAAAAGCGCTCTCGGAATGGGCGTTGCGGCCTCCATTGTTCTTGTTTGCTCGAACATTGTAATTTCAGCCTTGAGAAAGGTCATTCCTCAAAAGGTCAGAATCCCTGCATATATTGTTGTTATTGCATCTTTTGTTACCATTGTTCAGATGGTGGTCAAGGCTTTCGCGCCGGAGCTTGATGAAATGCTCGGTGTTTATCTTCCGCTGATTGTTGTTAACTGCATCATTCTCGGAAGAGCGGAGGCTTTTGCAAGCAAAAATCCCGTTCTTGCTTCGGCTGTTGACGGCCTCGGTATGGGCGTCGGATTTACGGCTGCGCTGTTCCTCATGGGCAGTGTGCGTGAAATTCTCGGCGCAGGTTCATTCCTCGGAATGAGCATTCCGTTCCTTTCAAGCCATCCGATGCTGATTTTCATTCTTCCTCCGGGAGGCTTCTTCGTGTTCGGAATCCTGATGGCGGCTGTGAACAGACTTGCCGAAAAGAAAGGCAAGCCCAGAGCAGAGCTTCGCGGCTGCAAGGCGTGCCCGATGGCAGCAAACTGCACGCTTCACTCTTGTGAAAATTCAGAAAGCAAACAGGAGGTTAAAGCGTGATGGAAATGACAAAAGGACTTGTTTCAATTCTTCTTACCGCAATTTTGACGAATAACTATATTCTTGCAAAATTCCTCGGTATCTGCCCGTTCCTCGGCGTTTCAAAAAAGACAAACACGGCTGTGGGAATGAGTGCGGCGGTAATTTTCGTTATGGCGATTGCAACGGCAGTAACTTATCCGATCAATCTGCTTCTTGTCAGCAAAGACCTTGAATATCTTCAGACGATCGTATTCATTCTTGTTATTGCCGCTTTGGTTCAGCTTGTTGAAATTATTCTTAAAAAATATATTCCGGCTCTTTACAGTGCACTCGGAATTTATCTTCCGCTTATCACAACGAACTGCGCTGTTCTTGGTGTTGTTCTTCTCAATGTTGACAACGGATATAATTTTGCTCAGTCAATGTTCAATTCAGTCGGCGCAGGTCTCGGCTTTATGCTTGCCATGATTATGTTCTCGGGTGTTCGTGAAAGAATGGAATCAAACGATATTCCGAAATTCATGCAGGGACTGCCCATAACGCTTGTTGCCGCTTCACTTACTTCGGTTTCCTTCCTTGGATTTACCGGAATAGTTGAAAACATTTTCGGTTAAGGAGGAAAAACAATGAACGGTATTCTTATTGCGGTTATTATCGTTGCGGGAATCGGGCTTGTGCTCGGTCTCGGCCTTGCGGTGGCTTCCATTGTTTTTGCGGTGCCCGTTGATGAAAAGGCGGAAAAAATCCGCGAATGTCTTCCGGGTGCAAACTGCGGCGCCTGCGGCTTCAGCGGCTGTGACGGCTATGCTTCGGCACTTTCAAAAGGTGAAACAACCGAGTGCAACCGATGCACTCCCGGCGGAAACGATGCGGCAGCGGCAATCGCCGCCATTATGGGCGTTGAAGCCGGCGAAATCAAGCCGATGGTTGCTGCGGTTATGTGTCAGGGCAACTGCTCAAATGCTCAGACAAAGCTTGAATACAGCGGTGTTCAGAGCTGTAAGATGGCAGCTCAGCTTTTCGGCGGTCCGAAAAACTGTGTTTACGGCTGTCTCGGCTTCGGCGACTGCATCAATGTTTGTCAGTATGACGCAATTTTCATTTGCGACGGTGTTGCAAGAATCAATCCCGACAATTGCAGAGCCTGCAAAATGTGCATCAACACCTGCCCGAAGCATCTGATTGAGCTGTTCCCGCTTGACACAACAAAGGCGGCGGTTCTTTGCAAGAACCACGATAAAGGCGGCAACACCAGAAAACAGTGCAAAGCCGGCTGTATCGGCTGCATGAAATGCACAAAGGTTTGCGAGGTTGACGCCGTTAAGGTTGAAAACTTCTGTGCTCATGTGGATTATGACAAATGCATCGGCTGCGGCAAGTGCCACGAAGCCTGCCCGGTCGGCTGCATTGATCTGTTTAAGATCAGTAAGCATGTCGGATAAATCAGCTAAACTCCATGTGAGTAAAGTTTTTTGCCAAGCTTTTTTCAAAAAAGCTTGTGGGTGCGGGCAAAGCCCGAAGGATAATGTATCATAAATTACAGATATAAATAAAATCACCGCAGACGGCTTAAAACCTCTGCGGTGATTACTGCATTTTGTGCATTGTTAATTTTTATTTTGCAACAGCATATTTGATATTGGAATAATCCGACCAGACACTGTTTGCAGAAGCTTTGTTGCAGGCGCGAATCTTAAAGTAATAAGTTTTGCCGCTTTTAAGCTTCTTAACCGTGCATTTTGTTGTCCCTGCGTCATAGACGGCGTATTTCTTGTATTCGCCGTTTCCTTCTCTGACATAAACGGTATAGCTGTCTGCACCGCTTACTTTATCCCATTTCAGTCCGACAGATTTTTTTGCCGGTCTTGTAATTTGAGTTAAAACAGGAGTTTTTGTCTGCGTTGCCGCCGTGATTGTGACAAACGGCGAATAAACGGTTTTTCCCGCCGCGTCGGCAAAGGCTCTTACTTTTATTTTATAGGTTTTTCCCTGAGAAAGACCTGAGAAAACAAAGCTTTGAACACTTGAAGGAACGGTTGTTGATTTTTTCCAATTGTTATCGGAATATTTGTAAACTTCATAGCCGTTTGCGTTTTTGCTTTCGCTCCATTTAATTGCAATTTTTGAGCCGGAAGCACTGCTGACTTTCAGTGTCTTAAGGCTGAGAGTCGGAGCTTTTGAAGTTGTTTTCGCAACGGATTTTGTAACAGTTTTATTGCACCTTTTGCATGTATAGGTGCGAATACCGGTTGTTGTTTCGGTCGGCTTTTTTGTAATGGAGGAAGTGTAAATGTGCTGCGTACACTTAACCGAAAATTTCACCGTTGAGCTTTTTTTGCTGCTTTTGCTGTTTTTAGCCGTAACATAGGCGGAATAACTACCGGTTCCGAGCGTTTTGAGCTTTATGCTGTAGGAACGCGCAGAAGAGGACAGAACCTCTTTTTTCACGGTTTTTGTTTTTCCGTTTTCATTTTTGGTTATATAAACCGTATAGCTTTTTGCGCTTGTTCCGGCACTGTCCCATTTAAGCTTCAGGGTTGATAAAATATCTGCTGTTTTTCCGTTTGCGGAGCATGAAAGCTTAAAGGAAGAAAGCTGATTTGCTTTTTTTGAATATGTCGGCCAGTATTTGTTCTTTGCAATGCTTCCGCGGTTTGCGGCTTTTGAAGATCTGTTTGCGGGAACTTCAAAATAATAACACCAATAATATGCGGCGTCATATGCACCGGAAGAGTTGTTTGAAACCTTTTTAAGATAGTTGTAAATATGCTTGTAACCTGACTTAAGCTCGTGCCCGAGATAGCTGAGCTGTCCTTCAACGCTGAGATAGTTATAATTGTTTTTGCTGCAATATTTCTTGAGATTTGTGAATCTTGAACCGTTCCATTGGCAAAGACCTCCGCTCGGAAGACCGTTGCTGTCAATGATAACTTCTTTTGCGTTGAAATCTGATTCTTTTTCAATGTTTGCCATAATACCGCAGGCAGCGGCAGTTGAAAAGCCGAGCTCCCCGGTAAGATAATTAAAAACCTTATCTTTGTTTGAAGAAGAAGCATAAGCCGGAAATGACATTGCACAAATAGCAGTAAGCATAATTACGACTGAAAAAATGGTCTGAAATGCTTTTTTCATTCAAATCACCTCGCTGAGAATATGCACATTTTTGGGAAAATTTATACAATTTACAAAACACTGAAAAATTGCAACGCTGCTGATTATAGCAGAAAAAAATCTCCTTGTCAAGTCAAGTGGTATTGGGGTGGAATTTTAAGGCGGTTTCAGACCTGCTTGAGAAGCAATTTTTGACTGCGGTGGGGGTGTGAAAAAGCAGACGAAAACTGTCGAAATTTTTCATCGATACGGTTGAAAAAGCAGTGTTAAAAATATACAAATTTTAACGCATTTTATGTGTGTTATTATACATATTTCGGGTTGACAAAAGAAAGAAAAAAACTATAATAAATAATGTTAGCAAGCTAACATAACCATAGCTTACAATTAGCTGACTAACAAATTCAAAAAAGGAAGGTGTGTATCTTGGAATATGAAATACCGTTGACGCTGGCAATGGGCAGAACATCAAGAACGGTCAAGCGCTTTCTTGACAGCAAAAGAAAACATCTCGACGATGATCCGTCAACGATGAATCACAGTAGGATCGTTGGTTTTATTTTTGAAAGTGGTGACAAGGATATTTTTCAAAAGGATATTGAAAAGGAATTTGATATAAGACGCTCAACGGCAACAAATACCTTGAAGCTTATGGAAAAGAACGGCCTTATCACAAGAGAAAGAACGAGCTATGACGAAAGGCTCAAAAAGATAAAGCTTACCGAAAAATCTCTTGAAGATGCCTGCAGAATACGTCAGGAAATGGACGCAATTAATGCTCAGATTGAAAAGGGGATAACAAAAAAAGAAAGGGAAACCTTTTTTGCTGTACTTGAAAAAATCGAACACAATATAAAGGAGGCAAAAGAAAATGATTAAAACACTTTCACGCTGCATAAGAGAATATAAGCTGCCGTCAATTCTTGCGCCGCTTTTTGTTTCACTTGAAGTCGTCATGGAAGTTATCATTCCTTTTTATATGGGCAAGCTTCTTGATGAAGGAATCAATGCAAACGGCGGACAGGGCGATATGAACTATATTATCAAAATGGGGCTTCTGCTTGTGATTTTTTGTGTTATGTCGCTGAGCTTCGGTGTGCTCTCGGGAAAATATGCGGCAAAAGCATCGGCGGGTTTTTCAAAAAACCTCAGACATGATATGTTCTATAATCTTCAGAACTTTTCTTTTTCAAACATAGACAGATTCTCCGTTTCAAGTCTTGTCACAAGACTTACAACCGATGTCACCAACATTCAGAATTCATATCAGATGGTAATTCGTATTGCCGTGCGTGCGCCGATGATGCTGATTTTTTCCGTTGTGATGTCGTTTCGTGTTAATGCAAAGCTTTCGGTTATTTTTCTTTGCATCATACCGATTCTTGCACTCGGACTGTTTGCCATAATAAAAAATGCTCACCCGATTTTTGAACGGGTATTCAAAACCTATGATAAATTAAACCAAGTTGTTTCGGAAAATCTTCACGGTATCAGAGTTGTGAAATCTTTTGTCAGAGAAGATAAGGAAAGGGAAAAGTTCAACGGTGTTTCAGACAGTATATATAAGGACTTCGTGAAAGCAGAAAGATTTCTCGCTTTCAATAATCCTTTGATGCAGTTGAGTGCTTATACGGCGATGCTTCTGATTTCGTGGTTCGGAGCAAGGCTGATTGTTTCTTCGGGCGGCACGGAGCTTTCAACCGGTAATCTTTTCACAATGTTCTCTTATTCGATGCAGATTCTTATGACGCTGATGATGCTTTCCATGATTTTTGTTATGTTCACCATGTCAAGAGCTTCGGGCGAAAGAATTTGTGAAGTGCTGAATGAAAAAAGCGATCTTTCAAACAAGGAAAATCCAATCATGCAAGTGAAAGACGGCAGCATTGAATTTGAAAATGTCGGCTTCAGTTATACCTCAGATGAAAGCAAGCTTTGTCTTTCCGATGTCAACTTAAAAATCGAATCGGGTGAAACAGTCGGAATAATCGGTTCAACGGGTTCTTCAAAATCAAGTCTTGTTCAGCTGATTCCGAGACTTTATGATGTAACGAGCGGCTGCGTCAAGGTCGGAGGTGTTGATGTCCGTGATTATGACATTGAAACGCTTCGAAACAGTGTTGCAATGGTGCTTCAGAAAAACGTTCTGTTTTCGGGAACAATCAAAGAAAATCTGCGCTGGGGCAACGAAAACGCAACAGATGAAGAACTGATTGAAGCGTGTAAGCTTGCGCAGGCAGATGAATTCATCAGAACGCTGCCCGACGGTTATGATACCTATATCGAACAGGGCGGAACGAATGTTTCGGGCGGTCAGAAGCAGAGAATATGCATTGCACGCTCGCTTTTGAAAAAGCCGAAAATTCTGATTCTTGATGACTCAACAAGCGCGGTCGACACAAAAACCGATGCGCTCATCAGAAAAGCATTCGGCGAATATATTCCGCAAACAACAAAAATCATCATTGCTCAAAGAATATCTTCGGTTGAAAACGCAGACAAAATCATTGTTCTTGACGGCGGAAAGGTTGCGGCTGTCGGAACGCATGAAGAGCTTCTGAAATCAAGCGAAATTTATTCGGAGGTTTATTATTCTCAGATAAAAGGAGGTAAGGAAAATGGCTGAGCACGCAAGAGTAATCACAGGACCCGGCGGCAGAGGACCGGGACAGGTACCGGCAAGAGGTATGCCGAAGAAAAAGGTGAAAAAAGGAACGGCAAAAAGGCTTTTTAATTATATTGTGAAAGGAAACGGCTTTAAGCTTGCGGCAGTTATAGTCTGCATTATTGTTTCGGCCTTTGCAAATGTTGCTTCCTCCTTGTTTATTCAAACGCTCATTGATGATTATATTGAGCCGATGCTTTTAAACGGCGGTTCAGATTGGGCAGGTCTTTTGAAAGTTATTCTTCAAATGGCGGCACTGTTTCTTTGCGGTGTTCTCGGTTCATATATTCAGACAGTCATAATGGTCAGTGTTTCTCAGGGTGTTTTGAGAAAAATCAGAGACGATATGTTCTCTCATATGCAGACGCTTCCGATCAAATATTTTGACACCCATACGCACGGCGACATCATGAGCCACTACACAAACGATGCCGATACGCTCAGACAGATGATTTCACAGACTATTCCGCAGGCGGTTTCTTCAATCATTACCGTCAGCGTGGTTTTTGTGACCATGTGCATAAAAAGTATTTATCTGACGGCATTTGTAATTATCAGTCTTGTAATTATGTTTTTTATCACCGGAAAGGTTGCTTCAAAAAGCGGAAAATATTTTGTTAAACAGCAGAACGATCTGGGTGATGTAAACGGCTATATTGAAGAGATGATAAACGGTCAGAAGGTTGTTAAGGTCTTTTGTCATGAGGAGCAGACAAAAGAAGAATTTGATAAAAAGAACGAAGAACTCTGTGAAAGTGCATACAAAGCAAACAAATATTCCAATATTATCGGTCCGGTCAACGGCAACCTCGGACATTTGCAGTATGTTCTGATTGCCGTGCTCGGCGGTTTGCTTGCCGTAAACGGCATCGGCGGACTTACCATGGGTGCAATTGCTTCGTTTTTGCAGCTTTCAAAAAGCTTTATCAATCCTATCAATCAGATTTCACAGCAGCTTAATTCAATTGTTATGGCTCTTGCGGGTGCTGAAAGAATTTTTGATCTCATGGACGAAAAAAGCGAAGAAGATAACGGTTATGTTACCCTTGTCAATGCCGAAATCAAAGACGGAAAAATCACAGAAAGCGAAAAGCGCACCGGTCATTGGGCTTGGAAGCATCCGCACAGCGACGGCAGTATAACCTATACAGAGCTCAAAGGCGATGTTGTGCTTGACGATGTTGATTTTTCCTATGACGGCGAAAAAAACGTTCTTCATTCGGTTTCGCTTTATGCAAAACCCGGACAGAAAGTTGCCTTTGTCGGAGCGACCGGTGCGGGAAAAACAACAATAACAAATCTTATCAACCGCTTTTATGATATAGCCGACGGCAAGATCCGTTATGATTCCATCAACATCAATAAAATCAAAAAAGAAGATTTAAGACGGTCTCTAGGCATCGTTTTGCAGGACACAAATCTGTTTACCGGAACGGTTATGGAAAATATTCGCTACGGAAAACTTGACGCGACGGACGAAGAGGTGTATAATGCAGCAAGGCTTGCCAATGCAGACAACTTTATCCGCCGACTTCCTGACGGCTATAACACCATGCTGACAGGTAACGGTGCAAACCTCTCTCAGGGTCAGAGACAGCTCATTTCAATTGCAAGAGCTGCCGTAAGTGATCCGCCTGTTATGATTCTTGACGAGGCAACCTCATCAATTGACACAAGAACGGAAGCCCTTGTTCAAAAGGGAATGGACGCACTGATGAAAGGAAGAACGGTTTTCGTAATTGCCCACAGGCTTTCAACCGTTCAGAATTCCGATGCAATCATGGTTCTTGAAAACGGCAGAATTATTGAAAGAGGCAGTCATGAAAAGCTGATTGAACAAAAGGGTAAATATTATCAGCTTTACACAGGCGCATTTGAGCTTGAATAAAAGCTTGCCCGGTTTTCATTTTGTCAACGGTTATCTGCAAGGCATATAAAAAACGCTGATTGGAGAATTTAAAAAATGGAGTTATTTGGTTTTTCACTGTTCGGTTCGCTCGGCGGCGGTGCACTTGTTGCCGTCTCGCTCGTGATTTTTATTGTCGGTCTGGTGTTCATCATCAAGGGCGGCGACTGGTTTGTTGATTCCGCTTCCTGGTTTGCGGAAAAAACGGGAATTCCGAAATTTGTTATCGGTGCAACGGTTGTAAGCTTTGCAACCACTCTTCCCGAAATGCTTGTTTCTTTGCGTGCGGCTGTTAACGGTTCAACGCAAATGGCAATCGGCAACGCTGTCGGTTCCGTAACGGCAAACACAACGCTGATTATGGGCATTTCGCTTTGTGCAATTGCAGGAACAGTTGAAAGAAAAAGCTTCATCTTCAAAGGAAGCATGTTCCTTGCTTCATCTGTCGGACTTTTGATTTTAAGTCTGAACGGTTCTCTGCCTGTCTGGTCGGCAGCGATTCTTTGGGCAATTTTCCTTGCTTTCATGATTTATAACATTTTTGAAGGAAAAAAGGAAGCAGCGGCAGACGGTCCGGCCAATTTTGAAGAAGGCTCATTGGGTAAAAACATCCTCTTCTTTGTTCTCGGTACGGCGGGCATTGTATTCGGTGCTGAATTTCTTGTCGGCTCAGGTCAGACGCTTGCAAGATCCGTCGGAATCAGCGAAGGCATCATCGGATTTACGGTTATTGCCTTGGGAACATCACTTCCGGAACTTGTGACGACTTTAACGGCAATACGCAAAAAGGAACACTCACTTTCTGTCGGCAACATTATCGGTGCAAACGTAATTGACCTTACTTTGATTCTTCCGCTTTGTGCCGTTATCGGCGGAAAACCGCTTCCCGTTGAAAGAGTCAACCTTGTTTTTGACTTCCCGGTCTGCATTGCAGCAGCGGTAATTACGGTTATCCCCACAATGATTATGGGCAAATTCAAAAAGTGGCAGGGCGTGGCTTTGCTTGCAATTTATGTTGCCTATCTTGTGTGCCTTGTGCTTAACGAAACGGGCATTCTGGCTTTCGGTTAATCAATAATTTTATAATGAATAATATCCCGGTTTCGGACGTTTAATATGCCTGAAACCGGGATATTTATGATTTTTAATAAGTTATTATAATGTAGGTTATTTCTGACGGACACTTTGATTTTTAATCAGTTATACTCTGAACTTCCCTGACAACATTGATAACATCATCGTTAAATGAAAGCTCGGCAATACGGTCATACTGCGTTGCGGATTTGTTGATGAGAATCAGATGCTTTCCTTTGAAATATCGGATATAGGATGCGGCAGGGTAGACAACGAGCGATGTGCCAACAACAAACATGGTATCTGCCTGTTCAATGGCGTTTACTGCCTGAAAAACGGCATCTGAATTTAACGGTTCTTCATAAAGAACAACATCGGGCTTGATTACAGCACCGTCATCATCACAGGTCGGTATGCCCTTGCTTTCGGCAACATAGGAAAGCGGAAAGAATTTTTTGCATTTTGTGCAGTAATTTCGGTGAACACTGCCGTGAAGCTCAATGACACGGCTGCTTCCGGCAGCTTGGTGAAGTCCGTCAATGTTTTGCGTCACAACGGTGACGTTTTTGCCTTTCTCTTCAAGTAAGGCAAAAAACTTGTGCGCTTCGTTCGGTTTTGCGTCGGGATAAAGCATGGCGGATTTGTAAAAATCATAAAACATCTGCGTGTGCGAAACAAAAAATGAATGAGAAATAATCTCTTCGGGGCTGTATTTATATTTGCTTTCTCTGTTGTAAAGTCCGTCGGCAGAGCGAAAATCGGGAATACCCGAAGGACAGCTGATTCCCGCACCCGTGAAAACGCAGATGTTTTGGCTTTCATCAATGATATTTTTAAGCTTTTGAATGTTTTCCATAGTCTCATCTCCTGAAATGATTTTAACATGAAAAGCGGCAAATTACAAGAAGTCAGGGGTAGTGTGCAAAATCTCTGACCTTGAATTTTTGAAAGAGTGCGCCGTTTACCGTTTACAAATTTGAAGTGTTATGATAAAATATCAATAATAAAAGATTTGGAGGAAAATATGAGTATCGTAAGAACAGTTTATGACACCATGCCCGACGGCAGAGAGGTTTATCTTTATACCATTGAAAACAATAACAAAGTCACAGCCGGAATCATCACAAGAGGAGCAACGCTCAATTCTTTTTGCTGCCCCGATAAAGACGGTCAGTTCGGCGACATTATCTGCGGCTTTGACAACATTCTCGGACACATCAATTCCGGAACCTATACCGGCGAAATTATCGGACAATATGCAAACCGCATTTGCGGCGGAAAGTTCAGCATAAACGGCAAGGAATATCATGTTACCAGAAATGAAAATGATATAACCTGCCTGCACGGCGGCGGGGAATACAGCAGTGCGCTTTGGAACGCCATCATCATTGACGATAATGCAATTGAGTTTTCCTATCACAGTCCCGACGGTGAACAGGGCTTCCCGGGCAATGTTGATGTAACGGTAACCTATGTTCTGACCGACCGCAACGAGCTTGAAATTCATTATAAAGCCGTCAGCGACAAAGATACAATCATCAACATGACAAACCACGCCTATTTTAATCTCGGAACAACCGCAAACGGAAATATTCTTGACCATGAGCTGATGCTCAACTGCGATTACTTCACACCGACCGACGACAAAAGCATACCGACGGGCGAAATCAGAAGCGTTGAGGGCACGGCTTTTGATTTCAGAGAGTTCAAGAAAATCGGCAGGGATATTAACGCCGATGACATTCAGCTCAAGCAGTGCAGGGGCTATGACCATAACTTCTGCGTCAACGGTGAGGCAGGAACGCTTCGTCTTGTTGCCAAGGCAAAAGATGAAAAAAGCGGCAGAAAGCTTGAAGTATACAGTGATTTGCCGGGTGTTCAGCTTTATACGGGCAATTTCATGGACGGTGAGACGGGCAAAAACGGCATAGGACTTGACAAAAACTTCGGGTTCTGCCTGGAAACGCAGTATTATCCCGACACGCCAAACCACCCCGAATTTCCGCAATGCACTTTTAAAGCGGGAGAAGAATATAAGAGCCTTACGATTTTTAAAGTTTAAATAATAATTACAGCACAGGACGCTTGAATGTTCCTGTGCTGTTTTTTATTGCTTTGTGACGGCTTTCACAACACGTTTTGTGCTGTTTCCGTCATCAGAATCGAAGTTAAAGCTTTTGAATTTCTGATTTTTTTCTTTGTCAAACGGTGCTTTGACCGCTTCGGCAATTTCCGCTGCGGTTTTCACAACCTTTCCCGGAACATAGGCTTCATAATCAAAATAAAAATCCCTCATGCCTTCATATTCGTCAATGTCATAGGCAAAAAACACGGTTTTCTTTTTAAGAAGAGCAAAGTCCATGCAGATGGAAGAATAATCGGTAATCAGCACATCGCAGGCAAGAACAAGCTGCCGCACATCGTCAAAATCCGTCACATCAACAGCACTTTCTGTTTTAACAAAATCCGAATGAACCTGTGGGTGAAGCCGGATAAGAAGAGCATAATCGTCGCCTAAATCATGTGCGACACGGTCGGCATCAAAATGGGAAAGAATTTTTCCGTCAAGCTCGCTGTTGTCGCGAAAAGTCGGCGCATAAAGCACAAGCTTTTTGCCTTTCAGTTTCGGATAAAGTGTTTCAAGCCTGTTTTTGGCTTTTGCGGTGTTTTCTTCGTGATAGAAATAATCCGTTCTCGGGCTTCCCAACGGCAAAACACGGTTTTCGTCAACGCCGAACGCTTCGGCATAAAACGGTTTTACGCTTTCTGAAGTGCAAATTACAAAGCTGAGCTTTTGGTTTGCCTTAATTTCGTTTTGGCGGACGGTATCGTTCTGAGCAATGGCAAAACCGAATTTCTTGAAAACGCCCTCGCCGTGCCAAAGCTGGGTTATGACTGCTTCTTTTGAAAAATTCAGGTTTGCCATCGGCAAAAAGTTGTCGTTGAGAAACACATATTTGCCCGTTGCAAGCTTTCTTGACTTGATAAAAAAGAAGCTCAGAACACGAAAGACATTTTTCAGCTTGAATTCAAGATCCTGCCTTGAAATGAAAACGAAATCATAGTTACCGCTCTTTTTCATTTCTTCAAAAACGCTTCCGAGACTGTCGTTGAAATTTTCGTTGTGCATGGAAACGAAAACAACCCGGTTTTCTTTGACCGAAAACAGTTTTGCGCAAAGGTTAAAAATCAGTGCATATATTTTATAAATAATCTGTTTCATTTTGATTGCCTTTTATTTCAGAATTCTTTTGACAAGCATAAAGTTTAAAAGCTTTGTAAGCGGTGCAAAGAAAATTGCTTTCAGCTTTTCGGGAAGCGGAATTTTATAAAACAGTCTGAATGTTCTCAAATCAAGAAGAACGGGACGGCTGAAAATGATTTTCTTGCCCTTTGCCGCTTTTTTTGCTTTTTTCATAAAGTTTTTGTCATCAAGAACAACAAGGTTCTTCATTTCAAGATATTCTTTCGGGATTCTTCCGCTTTGCGCAAGCGACTTCGGCACGATAACCTCAAACATTGGTGAAGTCTGGTCATAAAGACTGTGGAAAAATGCGGTCATATCTTTATTCTTACATTTGCCGACAATTACGGAAATGTTGGGTTTTGCCGCAACCTCCTCTTTCGATGCAAAAAGGTTTTGCGTGTGAAGATCCTTGTCGGTTTGTTTGAACACTTCAAGACGTTTGGGCGTCATGAGAGCCGAAAGACGGAGAAATTCTTCTGCGCAATAGCGCACACATTCGTCATCGCCGTGCCACATCAGGCGGTAAAACTGTGAAAGAAGAACATAGGCGTCTTTATAGATGACTTCCTGCAGATATTCTTCTTTGTCGAAATCTTTGTCCGATTCAGAGACGGCCTTTTTTGCATCCCGATAAATCATTTCAAGCGAAGAAGAAAAGCTTTTTGCAAGATCGGTTGAAACGGTCTGACTGACCGAAAGTCCCTGAGCGGCGCTGTGCCTGCGATAATACATTTCGCTTTTCATCGTTCCGCTGATGGTTGCGCCGGTATAAACATAGCGCATGAAAAACGCACCCTCTTCGGAATATCGGAAAGGCGGAAAGCGAACGCCGGATTCAACAAGCCTTTTGCGCTCATAGCACTTGTTGCTGACAAGAAAGTTCCAAAGAAGCGTAATATCAAACGTGTCGATGCTTTTCATTTGTGCAAGCTTGTCTGCAAAAGCGTTGAATTTTCCGATTCTTTCTTCGTTGAACGGGCAAAGTCTGCCGATAACAATATCTGCGCCGGTTTCCTTTGCGGTTTCATAAAAGGCTTCAAGTGAGCCGGGTGAAAAATAATCGTCCGCATCAAGAAAAACAACATATTCGCCGGTTGCTTTTTCAAGGCCGTTGTTTCTTGCGGCGGAAACGCCTGCGTTTTGCTGCGTGAAGGACTTGATAAACGGATATTTTTCGGTATAGCCGTCGATGATTTTTTGTGTGCCGTCGGTTGAGCCGTCGTTGACGATGACTATTTCGATGTCCTTGAGCGTCTGGCAAAGCAGACTGTCAAGCGTTTCGGCAATGAATTTTTCGCTGTTATAAGCGGGAATGATAACTGAAATTTTAGGCATATACTTCGCCGTGAAAAGCAAAAATTATTTGCTTTTCTTCCTTTCTGAATTATTTAAGTCTGTTATATTGAACGATACTTGTTTTGGTAATTTTGTTCATTTTTTCTTTATAGAGCAGGGTCATGGTTATTTGATTTTTGGTGTAATCGCTCTCATCATTAAAAAAGAACGAACGGCAAAACTGCTCATGGTTTTCTTCTGTTCTCTTATTGGTAAAAATATAGCTTGTGCGAGAATCCGTTATGGTTTTTATTAAATAGTTTGCATCAATTTTTGAAAAAGAAGAACGATTTTATATTCAATATCAAGCAATTTTTCAAACAGTTTTGCAGCTTCTAAAAGTTCGTCCATTTTTTGATCCTGTTTCTCAAAGGTACAAAAGCGCAGCTATCAAATCATAATAACTTTTACCGCATCTTTTCCCTTCTCAATTTTATTTCTTATTTCCGACTTGAACGGATAAAAATTTTTGCCCTTATAATTCAAATGGGCTCTGCAACAACAGAGCCCAAAAGGATGTTTTCTTTCGGAAAAACCTATTCAAGTTGCGGTTTACATCAAACCCATGAAAAGCTCGGCAAGGACTGCGACTTGAAACAGCCCTTTGCTTCATAGCTATGTGAGCAGTCATGCTACTCACTTTTGCAACTATATTTTAAACGAAAAACACCTCATTGTCAATAACAATTTAAAATATAGCTACATTTTATTTTATGCAGTTTTTTCATTATTCATTCATCTGAATCCCCATTTGAGAAAATATTTCAAAATGGATTCGATATGAATTTTCAAAAGCTTTTTGTTTGTTTTGCTGCCTCTTTCCCAAAGATGGAAAACACTTGCCATGGGGTAGTGCACGGCTTTATATTTCTGAGCAACACGCCTTGCAATGTCGCAGTCTTCAAGATACATAAAAAACCGTTCGTCAAAGCCGCCGAGTTCTTTGAACACCGATGTTCTGAAAAACATGAAGCAACCCGTTGCGTTTGTAATTTCAAACGGTTTGTCCTGCGGCATATCGAGCATACAGTATTCGGTCATTGTTTTTGAAGGTTCATCGCCTTTGTGAAACCAATGGCAGCCGAGATAACGTATTGTTGGATTTCGCTTCCCGAGCTGCTGAATTCTTCCGTCCTCAAAGCGAATCTGCGGCGAAATCAGTCCGATGTCGCTGTGACTGTCTGCATAAGAAGCAAGCTCGGTGATGACATCGTCTTTTAAAATGATGTCGGGATTAATCACAACATGATATTCTGAGGTGAGAAAAGGCAGAACCTTGTTGTGACCGGCGCCGAAACCGCTGTTTGTCCGGCTTTCAATCACGGTTACGCCGGGAAAGTTTTCTTTTATATATTGCGCTGTGCCGTCGGCGGAATTGTTATCAACAACAAAAAGTTCAAAATCAACGCCCTTTGTGTTTTCAAGAACGCTTTCGATTGTTCGGGCAATTTTATCTTTATTATTATAGGTAACAATACAGCCTGAAACCTTGCATTTTTCCATTATTTATGACCGATCCTTTCGTCATTTTTTGAAAAATACTCTGCCGATGAGCTTTTTTGTGATATATTTTCTCCAGCGAAGCTTTTGGGAAAGACTTGTTTCCTCTTTTCCTGCCGTCACATTATTGCCGTGCACTCTGTAATAAATCAGCGGTGTGTCAATGAATTCAACCTTGCCGTAAATTTCACCGATCAGACCGATCCATTGGTCGTGCATCGGAACATAACGGGGAATGGGCATGATTTTTTTGATAAGGCTTCTGTCAAATGCCATGCAGCAACCCATATAGGAGTTTTTAACGAGGTTTCTGACAACACCCCTTTTGCTTCCTCTTTGTTCAAAGAAGGAATAGCCTGTGATATTTAAGTTTTCGTCCGTGACATAAGCGTTATGCAAAACCAGCGTTGCACCGTTGTCGAAAGCTTCCATGCAGCGTTTGACTTTTTCGGGAAGCCAGACATCGTCCTGGTCGCAAAGAAAAATTTTGTCGCCGCTGCAATGGCGGATTGCATTGGTGAAGTTTGCAACAATGCCTCTTGATTTGCCCTCAACATAAATCACTCTTTCGTCCTGTGCCATAATGCGTCTGACAATTGTTTCAGTCGGTCCGCCGGGCTTGTCATCGGAAACAATGATTTCATCGTTGTGACCGAGCTGTGCCAGAACGGAGCGAAGCTGTTGTTCAATATATCTTTCGCCCTTATATGCAGCAAGAGCAACCGAAATCATAAGCAACCCTCTTTCAATATTATAATAAGGCTTGAAATTTGACTTAATCAAGTATAGCATTGTTTGGTAATATTTACAAGTTTAATTTGACCGTTGTGCTGAATCAAAATTCAAAATCTGCGGCGAAAAGCAATTGTGTGAAAGATAAAGTTCAATCATTAATTGTTTGAAAAACCGCTTTTTTGAATGACCGTGTTTTAAATTGTGAAATTCAAGCACAGTACGTTGCTTTATAATTACTCCGTGAAAATTTGTTATTATAAAAAAACGGTTATTGAAATCTTTTTGTGTCAAATCTATTGATTTCAGGCTTGAAATTATGTATAATTAACTCATCAAATCAAGAGGTGATCTGTTTGTCCGATGAGAAAAGTTCAAGCACAGTTACGGAAAACATGAAAAAAGCCGTTACGGAAATGATGCTTCTTGCTTTGCTTAATAAACAGGATATGCACATTTTTGAAATTCTCGAAAAGCTTGAAACATATTCTCATGGCGCTTACAAAATCTCTTATCCGTATGCTGCAATTTACAGACTCATTGACAACGGATATATTTGTGAAAACGGCAAAAAAGTTGACTGCGGAAGACGAAGACAGTTCTTTCATATCACTGACAAAGGGAGACAATATTATTTTTCTATGAAAAGTGATTATGATTTACTGATTAAAGGCATCGACAGTATATTCAGTGTGGTTGAATAAGGAGGTGTCGGATTTGATCAGTAAGGACAATAAAGAAAACTATTTATATACCGTTTCAAAACACATCAGATGCAGCAGAAAAGGAAAGAAAAAAGCGCTTGACCGGCTTTCGCAATCAATTGATGATTTTTTGCAGCAAAATGAAGATGTAAGCTTTGACGAGCTTCTTGAAACTTTCGGTCAGCCGGAAGAAGCGGCAAAAGAGCTTAGTGATTCGATTGACCCTGCCGAATTAAAAAAACACAAGAGATTTAAAACTGCTTTGGTTGTTTTGTTATGTGTTTTGATTGCTTTTTCTTTTGTACTTCTGATTTATGACAATGTGGTAACAAGAAAAATAAAGACAGAGGTATATTATGTTGTTGAAGGTCCGGTTGAAGATCCGGAGGAAACCCGTCCGGAAACAGGAGTAACCTATGATTATAAAGAGGAAACAGCAATTTATGTTCCGGAATATTATTAAAGCATAGCATCCGGAAAAGACGGTAATTCGGTTTTAATAAGCAACAACCCAAGCACCATCATTTTAATCAGATAACTACAAGATTCTTGTTCACACCCTATATATATACAGGCAGAGGAATGTTTTTTTGTTTTTGTATTCTTTCTGCCTGTATTATTTTTGTCTTAAACAGAATTAATTATTTTTTCAAAAAATCTCATTATTTTACTTTTAGACCTTGACATAACGCTTTTGCGGTGTTATATTAATAAACAACCGAATATTTCAATTAAAGATAGAGGCGCATCGTCTCATCAGTAACCGCGGCAAGAAAACCGGATTTTCGCAAAAATCCGCCGCAGGCGAAAGGGAGCGTTGCCGAAAGGGGCTTTGGCGAAAGCTTTCTTGGGCACATGAAATAAGATTCATGTGACTGTCGCATTTTGCGGAGTGCTATTATAATTGTCAAAATCATAACAGAGTGTTGTTGTGTGAATTGAACAGTATTATAATGGCCGATGCAGTCGGTCATTTTTTATTGCAATATATCGGAAAAATACGGCTGCCGAAAGGCGGCGCAAGCAAAGGAGTTTTTTAGTTATGAAAACAAAATCTGTCTTTAAGGGAGCGGCAACTGCTCTTGTAACACCGCTTAACGAAAACGGAATTGATTATGAAAACTTTGAAAGGCTTCTCAACTGGCAGGTTGAAGAGGGCATCAATGCTCTTGTTATCTGCGGAACTTCAGGCGAGGGCTCAACGCTTTCCGATGAAGAACACAGAGCCGCTCTTAAATTTGCTTATGACGTTGTCGGCGGCAGAGTTCCGATGATTGCGGGAACAGGCTCAAATGATACGGCATATGCAATTGAGCTTACAAAATTTGCCTGCGAAATCGGTTATGACGCCATGCTTGTTGTCACACCTTATTATAACAAGGCAACACAAAACGGTCTTGTCAAGATGTTTGAAACCATTGCAGATGCTTCAACCAAACCGATTATTCTTTATAATGTTCCGTCAAGAACAGGCGTTAACATTGA
>JBJEOJ010000221.1:0-5032 GCA_051880655.1 Acutalibacteraceae bacterium
CTCAATCATTTTAGCACAACTGATTTTATATTGCAAGACTTTTTGGCAAAAAATATCCAAATTAAAAAGAAACCGCCTTAAAGACGGTCTCATATAAAGAATAGGAGTTATTATCAGGAAAACATCGGAGTTGAAAGGTATCTGTCACCGGTGTCGGGAAGAAGCGCAACAATAACCTTGCCTTTGTTTTCCGGACGTTTTGCAAGTTCAAGAGCAGCCCATACAGCTGCACCCGATGAAATTCCGACAAGCAGACCTTCTGTTTTTGCAAGATAAGCACCGAGCTCAAAAGCGTCATCGTTTTCAACCGGAATGATTTCGTCATAGATTTTTGTGTCAAGTGTTTCGGGAACAAAACCGGCACCGATGCCCTGAATTTTGTGAGGACCTGCAACGCCCTTTGTGAGCACGGGAGAGCCGACCGGTTCAACGCCGACAACTTTAACATTCGGGTTTTGTTCTTTCAGATATTTGCCTGTTCCGCTGATGGTTCCGCCCGTTCCGATTCCGGCAACAAAAATGTCAACCTTTCCGTCGGTATCTTCCCAGATTTCGGGACCTGTTGAGCCGTAATGTGCTTTCGGATTTGCCGGATTTGTGAACTGCGAGGGAATGAAGCTGCCCGGTGTCTGAGCGGCGAGCTCTTCAGCTTTGGCAATTGCGCCTTTCATGCCTTTTGCACCGTCGGTCAGAACAATCTGCGCACCGTAGGCCTTGAGAAGATTGCGGCGTTCAACGCTCATGGTTTCGGGCATTGTGAGAATTGTTTTATAACCTCTTGAAGCCGCAACCGCCGCAAGACCGATTCCGGTGTTGCCGCTTGTCGGTTCGATGATGGTTGCGCCCGGCTTTAAAATGCCTTTGCTTTCGGCATCGTCAATCATTGCCTTTGCAATTCTGTCTTTCACGCTTCCTGCGGGATTAAAATATTCAAGCTTTGCAAGCACAACCGCATCAATTTTTTTGTCTTCAATTGTGTTGCTGAGTTTAAGCAGCGGTGTGCCGCCGATGAGTTCTGTTATTTTGTCATATACTTTCATGGTTAAGACTCCTTTATAATACTTTAAAATCAGATTTATGTGTTTTTGTTTGTTTTACCGTTCAACATCGACCGTAAATTATATATTTGCTCATCAGTCTGTCCTTGTGACGCAGCATATTTAAATCTGCGGCACTTCCTTTCATAATGATTAACAATTATTCTTTTGTTTTGTTACAGCTACAAAGCAATTATCGTTTCCTATAAAACATATTGCTTTGATAGGTATTATTATAGCACTGTAATTTTGTTCTGTCAACATCATATTGAAATTTTTTTAAAATTTTCCAAAAAAAGCCGCTCACATCAACGCAACTGACTGTGAGCGGCTTTTTAAAAGCTTATTATATAATTTGTAGATTCTTTTATGCCGACAGCTTATTCCTCAAAACCAAAATAGATGCAATCGTCATAAACATTGTTTTCCGACGGATCATGATGTGCATACCATACCTGGGCAAAGAACGGATTGGTCTTTGCAATTTCATCATATTTCCAAGGCATCGGCAGACATTCCGGACACCAGTGACCACCCTTGAGAACAAGGTTCGGTGACATTTCAAATTCATGTCCGCAGGCACATTTCCATTTGATAGGCGTATACATATCTTTTCCGAGCTTCTTTGAAACACATTCGCCGCCTCTGAACGCAGCCGCTTTCTGCATATCGGCAATTGTGAGCTTTTCAAAAGGCTTGCTTTCGTCATAACCGTGATCAAGATAGCTCATTTCGTTCTTGTCAGGAATAACAACTTCAAAAGTATCCCAATTTCCGATTGAGTTATATGCTTCAATAGAACCGTAATATGCGGTGATTCTGTCTTTCATGTTGTTTTCAATCCATGCCTGTGTTCCGTACATCGGAGAATATGCAACCGGCTTCATCATGAATCTTTTCAGAAGAGCTTTCGGTGCAAGACCGGAGAGCTTGAAATAGAACGGAGCCTGCTTTGAAAGATGCTTGAAATATTCCTTAATGGGAACATTATGTCTGAAATGAAGATAATTTTCAAGATCGTCGGCATCGGTAAACCACTGACCATGGAAGTTACGAAGAGTGAACCAATTTGCATCAAAAATCTTTTCAACAGAATTTTCGCCCTTCATGCCGATTGCGTTGAGAAGAAGCTGTTCAAATTCATAGTTTGTCAGTCTGTAATCCGGACCGCTGCTGATGTTATAGAAACGGCGCCAGAATTCCTCGGGTACTCTGTCGTTGCATACCTTTGCGCAAAGAAGTCCGCTGTCCTCAATTGTTGCCCATTCAAGAACGCCGTTGATGGGAACATGATACATAATCGGTTCCAAACTGTTGAGAATATCCGGATAAAGAATACCGGTCTGACGAAGTGATACCCAATATTTAAGACCTGAATCAGCAAGAATAGCCTCAGCCATTGTTTTGCTGATTGCATAATGGTCATAAACGCTGATCTGAATCGGGTCGCCGGTTCTGCCCCAATGAACGGGAGCATTTCTGTCGCCGGTCTGAGCAACGGTTCCGATATATACGACCTTAACGGCATCGGGGTCTTCCTGAGCTTTAACAGCTTTAACGATATTCTCCATGGCGGTTACATTTGTGCGAATTGTTCTTTTTGGGAAATAGTCAGCAGCAGGAGAAACGAGCCCGCCGACATGAAGAACATAGTCACTGCCGGTAACACATTCGAGAATATCATCATAATTTACAAGGTCGCCCCAAACGATTTTTACGCAAGGGTCATTTACATAAGCTGCAAATTTTTCTTTGTTCTTTTTGCTTTCTCTGAGAAGAATTACGATATTATACATATCGCGTCTTGCATAAAGTTCTTTAAAACCTGCAAAGCCCATGTTGCCTGAAGCACCGGTAAGAAACACTGTTTTCTTCTTCATTTTTACCACCTTATCCGTTTAATATTTTTTAAGAATTCTTTAAATATTTTAAATATTCTTTCTTAAATATTATACAACACATTAACGTAACAATTGTTAAAGATTTGTTAATTTATTTATCAATTTTACGGCAAAATTAACTGCTATATTTATTTTGCGAGATTTGGTACACGAAGTAACAATTTTTATGAAACCGCTGACGCTTACCTTATTAAAAAAGCACAAAGCTGCAAGCAGGACCTTGTGCTTTTTATAAATATTTTTAAAAGGAGTTTTAAAATGAAAACAGAAAAAATCAAACTGCTTCAAAAACCGCCAAAAGGTAAAATGGCGGGACTGCTCATTGTCTTTGCATGGATTATTCTTTGGAACATAATCTATCAGGCGTGTCATGACATTCTTACCTCCGGCAGCATACAGGTAATCAACTGGTCATTTTTCATCAGCGTAACAATTTTCTTTATGCAGGAAGAGCTTTCCTATAAAGAACGCTTCTGGCATACGCTGATCGGAGGTTCCGTAGGTCTGCTTATTGCCGCCGGAGTTGTTGCTGTCTGCAAAGCTCTTATGGGTGTCGGATTAAGCCACTTTGTTGCAATTTGTATTCCCCTTGTTGTTGCAATAGGTATGCTTATTCTTTTGCATCCTTATCTTCCGATGTTTTTCAATAATGTTGGATTTTGTTACTTTATAATTTCGCTGATCAACAGCAAAGAAACAATATCCTCTCTTCCGAGCAATTTACTTTCGCTTGCTTTGGGCAGCATCATTCTGAATTTGGGCTGTAGCCTGCTTTTAACCCTTTACATCAACAACAAAAAGAAAAAAGCAGCTTCGAAAGCAAAAGAGCCCGCCGCCGCAAAGGAATAATAATCGCAAAACAATAATAAATTGATAAAAGAAACTACCGCTTCAGGCTAAAATGAAGCGGTAGTAATTTTTTTAAAATGTGAGCTTTTTGTTTAATTCAATCACCGTTTCTTCGTCAAGCTTGATAAGTTCACGGTCATAAGTCAACATTCCGTTAACCTCGAATTCAACATCGGAAACCTGCGTATAAACCGTTGCGGAAAGACCTTTTTTCATTGCGGGAATAACCTGCTTTTCCAAAAGCTTTTTGTATGCCGCCGTCATGCTTTCTTTTGAGTTATACATCTGATAGCCGAAACTCTTTTTCTTGTTCCAGACATGACCGTCGATAATCTGGCTGTAGCCGCCGTATTCACTCAGGACAAACGGTCTGCCGTCGTATTTCGGAGCGGTAACGGGAAGAATATAACGGTGAATACTTCTCAGATCACAGCCTTTCTGGTCATACCAGCCGCTTGCGTGGTCAACAATTCTTGTCGGGTCTGCCGCTTTGATTTCTTCGCCGATTCGCTTTGCGTCAAACTGCCCCCAACCTTCGTTGAACGGAACCCAACAGCCGATTGACGGATGATTATAAAGAAAATCAATCATTTCGAAAAGCTCATCTTCAAACTGTGTGCGCCATTCAATTTTGTCACGGTTAAAGGTCTTGTATGCGTTATCTTTTTTTGAAAGATAAATAACAGGATTGAGGAAGCCCTGAATGTTCGGCAAAACGCCTGCATGGAAAACATCGAGTTCCTTGCCGCCGCTTACCATATCCTGCCAGACGATCATGCCGATTCTGTCGCAGTGATAATACCAGCGGTCACATTCGATTTTAATGTGTTTTCTGAGCATATTGAAGCCCAGACGCTTCATGGTTTCAATGTCATAAATCATGGCTTCGTCCGTCGGAGCAGTTAAACCGCCGTCGCACCAATAGCCCTGATCGAGAAGTCCCTTCTGGAAATAAGGCTTGTTGTTAAGGAACAGTCTTGCATAGCCCTCATGCTCGCCGATGCTGAACTTTCTCATGGCAAAATAGCCTTTTACGCTGTCGCAGACTTCGCCGTCATTTTCAAGCGTAAGAACAAAATCATAAAGGAACGGACTTTCCGGTGACCAAAGCTTGGCATCGGGAATACGGATGTCTGCATCTGCTGAGATTTCCTGTTCGCTTATTACGGTTTCACCTTCAAGAACTCTCATTTTCAAGCTGCCCTGACCCGCAATTTCGGTTTTGATGTTGATAACACCGCTGTC
>JBJEOJ010000222.1:0-5016 GCA_051880655.1 Acutalibacteraceae bacterium
TAAAGGAGTTTAAAAAATGAGAAGAAAAATCAAAAAAGCGATTGCCGTTGTTCTGGCAATCATCATGACCTTCACTGCCGCTGAGTTCGTAACAATGGCACTTATTGAACAGCCGGAAATGCCGGACATTTATGATGTTGAGCAACATGAAAATGTACTTACCGAAGGAGACTATGAATTCACTGTTTCCGACGGTGAAGCAACAATCGTCAAAATCAGCAAGAATTGCGGCGGAGAATTCGTTGTTGCCTCAACTCTCGGAGGTTATCCTGTAACCAAAATCGCCAAAAGTGCTTTTTTGAGCTGCGAAAAGCTTACAAGTGTAAAAATTCCGAGCAGCGTAACAACATTAGGCGATATGGTTTTCAGAAAATGTACGAACCTTGAAAGCGTAATAATCCCGAGCAGCGTAACAAGTATTGGTGATTGGTTGTTTGAGGACTGCTATAAACTTACAAATATTACAATTGATCAGGACAATCCCAACTATTCAACCGATGAAAACGGAGTATTATTCAACAAAGATAAAAGCGAATTGTTATTTTATCCCAACACTTCGGGGCTCACTTCATATGTGATTCCGGACACGGTAACAAGATTGGGAAATTACGCTTTTGCCGAATGTAACTTATCAAATATAGAGATTCCGGCCTCTGTCACCGAAATAGGTAATTATGCGTTTTACTGCTGTCAGAAAATGGAGAAGATCACGGTTGACGAAGAGAATCCGAACTATTCTTCCGACGAGTACGGCGTCTTGTTTAACAAGGATAAAAGCACCTTGTTGCAATGTCCCCGCCAGATGACAAGCTATGAAATTCCCGAAAGCGTAACTGATATTGCTGAATATGCGTTCTATTTTTGCTCTTTAAAGAGTGTAAAAATACCGGACAGCGTAACCAATATAGGCAAAGCAGCATTCCACTCCACCTTGTTGACAAGTGTGGAAATACCGGACAGTGTAACAAACATCGGTAACGGTGCATTTGCTTATTGTCACAATTTAACAAGTATAAAATTATCCGACAATATGACAAGTATCAGCCCTCATATGTTTTTTGGCTGCTATTATTTAACCGATATCATATTCGGAAGCAAAATAACAAGTATTGGAAAATATGCATTTTATGATTGCAGTCGTTTAACAAGCATCGAGATTCCTGACGGAATAACAAGCATTGGCGAGTATGCATTTTCTCAAACAAAAATTAAAAACATCACAATACCAACAAGCGTAACAAAACTCGGTGAATATTCGTTTTATGCAGTCGGTGTGGAAAATATATATTATTCGGGAACACCGGAACAATGGAACAAGATTGATAAAAAATCTGCCATTTTTGCAGACGCTACCATTCATTTTAACAGTTCGGGTCACAACCACTGTTATGATGCAAAAATTACAACTCCCCCAACCTGCACACAGGACGGAACCGTAACATTCACATGCAATGTTATTATGTCCGGAACATACAACTTCCGTGATTGCACCGTGATTGATACCGTTCCCTGCGCTCATACTTTCACCGAAACAATTCCGGCAACAGGCCATGTTGATGCGGATTCAGACGGAAAATGCGATGAGTGCGGTGCCGGTTTAAATGGTTCTCAGGGCGATAATGAAGAAAATAATTCCAAAAATTTCTTTGAAAAAATTGCCGATTTCTTCAAAAAGATTTTTGATTGGTTCAGAAGTCTTTTCAAATAATTGAATAAAAAAACAACCAACAAAGCTGGGCAACGAAATGAACTGCCTTTTCATATTACCAAACATCATTGTTTTTGGTTGCGTTTTATCTGATTTAAAACAAAAGTGTGCTTTTTTGTCAGCTTTATAAAAATTTTATCCGTTTAAAATGAAAAAGTTTAATTTTTTTAAGTAAATATTGTTGACAACGCTCAAATAATATGTTAATATCTATTTAATAAAAAAGCCAATCGGAAAGATTTGTCTTTTTTGAAATTTTAAAAAGGGTGTGATTTTAATGAGAATCAGAAAACAACCTCTCGGAACACGAAACATCGTTGGCGCAAAAATCGAAGCCAAAAGAAAAGAACTCGGCATGAAGCAGATTGATCTTCTCACTCAGCTTCAGATCAGAGGCGTTGAACTCACCGCTTCCGGTCTTTCAAAGCTTGAAGGTCAGATCAGAAGCGTATGCGACTATGAACTTGTTGCAATCGCTGATGTTCTCGGTGTTTCAATCAACTGGCTTGTTGGTAAGGAATAATTCCAAAAAAATAAAGCAGGCATGCCATCGCATGTCTGTTTTATTTTATGCAGATTTTTAAAATAATTGCAAAAACGCTCATGTAATCATTCAACGGGCAACTGCAATTCAGTCAGCCATTCTTCAACCGAATCTTTGTTCCACATTCCGTCAATATAGCATTCTCTGATCACACCTGACGGCTTATATCCGTTCTTTTCGGCATAATTCAAAAGATAAGAATAAGCTTCGCCGATCAGGTTGTAAGCACCTTTGTGATAAACACAGATTGCTTTTGTTCCGGGAAGCGTGCGGAACTTTATTCTTTCGTTTTCTTTTCCTGCGCTGACAACTGCCTGAGAATATCTCGTCAGAATGTCTTTTTCCTTGTGCTCACCGTCAAGATATTCGCAAAAACCGTAATCGGGCTTTGCACATTCAATGTTTGGGTTCAGCCTGCGGCATTCGGTTGCCGATGACAAAACAAGAGCTGTCACCTCACTGTAATCATTGAGAACTCGTTCCTCGCTGTAAACGATGCACGGCTGTATTTCTTTCAAAACTGCTTGATACTTCATCTCATTATCCTCCGACAAATAATTAATGATGGAGAGTTGAACGGAAATATCGGCCTTTTTCGCTTCAAGCTCATTTGCTTTATCCTTTAACGCCTGTTTCAACGAGCCGCCCTGCAGAAACGACTTAATCTCGCTGACAGAAAAATCAAGTTGCCGAAGTGCCTTAATTGTTGCCGCAGTCTGAAGCTGACTTGTTTCATACATACGGTATCCCGTCCATTCGTCAACGGACGCAGGAATCAGCAGTCCTTCTTTTTCATAATAGCGAAGCGTTTTGACAGTAAGCATGGAAAGCTTTGAAAACTCACCGATTTTCAGCATTTCCTCACCTCCGTTATTATCATAAGGTCTCCTCTTAGGGAAGAGTCAAGCATTTTTTTATTTTTTCAGTATTCTTTTTAAAGAAGCGACATCTGTCAGATTGACCGTTTCAAATTTTCCCTTGTAAAACACTGCCCAGTTGTTAAATACGCACGGAAGATTTTTTGCTTTTTGAAGAGTATCGACCAAAATGAATGACGCAGGAATCTCATTTGTTTCGCAAAACTGTTTTGCTTTGTCAACGGTTTGAAGAACATACGGACACTGCATATCATAATAGATTGTCAGTGCTTCGTTTTCAATTTTTTCCTTTTTTGCGCTTTCGGCAAACTTCGGAACTGTTCCGTCAAAGGAAAGCGCAAGCAGTTCATAGCCGTTTTCGGTTTCATCAACCGCTTCAAAACCGAATTTTTTTGCAAAAGCCTGATCGGAAAGCCATGCTTTTTGTTTTTTTGCGCCGAGCATACAAATTCCTGATTTCCCGTTTTCCTTTGCATCCCGGATACAAGTTTCCATCAGCGCTTTTCCGTAGCCTTTGCCTTTGTAATCACCAAGAACCCACAAGCAATAAATGTAATAATAGTTATCTCCGACAATCGGCACCCATGCCGTTTCAAGCGGTGCATATTCAATAAAAACCGTTGCTTTTTCGTTAAGCTTTCTGAAAACATGACCTTCTTTCAGTCTTCCCGAAAGCCACTTTCTTTTTGCTTCCACGCCGCTGTGCGGCTTTTTTGTGCGTATGATACAGCACAGATGTTCATCGGCAAGATTTTCTTCTGTGATATTAATAAAATCATTATTCATAAGCTTTTTTCCTTTTATTGACTGCCGAATGATAATGTTAACAACGGCTCATATCCGGCTCTTGCTCTTTCAAAAATGCAAGAATATCTGCGGCGGTTCTTTCGCCCTCATCAAAAAGGAAAATATGACCGGATTTTTCATAGGTTATTAATTTCGCACTCGGGCAAACCTCTTTGAAACGCTCAGATTGATAATACGGCATGGTTTTGTCATTCGTTCCCCAGATGCAAAGAACCGGAATTTTCGATTTTTCAACCGCCTCATAGCCGAGAATTGTTTTGTCGGTTCTCAGAATCGTGTTTCTCAGCGAAGAAAGTGTACATCTTAAAAAGCCTTTATAAAGGAAAGCATCGGCAAAGGCTCTCATGTAATCGTCTTTTTCATCAATAGAATAGTGCATCTCAGAAGCACAGCCGTTCAAAAGCGATTTGCTGCCGATCAGACGAAACAGCAGCTCACCCAAGCCGGATATATTGCTCAGTTTCATATAAAAAGCCGGTTTGAAACTGTCCATGCCCGCAGGTGCAAGCAAAATCAGACTTTTAACACTGCCCGGATAAAGTCTGAAAAAGGCGGTTGTGACAGAGCCGCCCATGGAGGTTCCCACAAGATGAAAGCTTTCGTCACCCAAAAGAGCCTGCGTAAGCTCTCTTAACTGTGCGGCAAAAAGCTCCGGGGTATAATCCGTTTCCACTCTTTCAGAGAAACCTCTTCCCAAAAGATCATAACGCAAAACACGGTAACCCGCTTTAATAAAAGCGGCGAACAGCTTATCATATATATAATAAGGCGTTGCATAGCCGTGAACCAGAACGATCGGTTCACCCGAACCCTGAATTTCATAGTGTGTGTTACCGCTCGGCAGTGAAATGAAGCTTCCGGGCAGTTTTTTTCGCTCTTCGTCTGTCAGTTCAATTGTTTCAGCTTTTTTGATAAGTGCTTTTAATTCGGATTTATCCATTTTCTTCTCTCCTTATTCTGCATTATTTGCTATATCTGTCAACAGTTTTTTTGCAACATGCTGCATATGTACGTGTGCATTTTCTATTGCGTCCTGCAAAGAATTTGAATCCGAAATCAGCGTTTCCACCTTTTTGATT
>JBJEOJ010000223.1:0-4965 GCA_051880655.1 Acutalibacteraceae bacterium
GATTTTTGTTCCGACCGGGTAATAATCCGTTGTCTGAATCATCCATTTGAAATTCTGAATGTCAACAATCATTTCAAAATGAATTCCCTTAAAGGTGTTTGAAGTGATAACGCCGGTTATTGTGCCCTCTGAAATCGGAACAATGTCAACATCTTCGGGACGAATGACAATATCAACCTTTTCATCGGGTGCAAAGCCTTTGTCAAGGCATTGGAAAACCGCGCCGGAAAATTCAGCCTTATAGTCATCAAGCATTACGCCGTCAAGAATGTTGCTTTCGCCGATGAAGTCTGCAACAAAAGCATTCTGAGGCTCGTTATATATATCAATCGGTGCGCCGATCTGCTGAATTTTGCCCTCATTCATGACAACAACCGTGTCAGACATGGAAAGTGCTTCCTGCTGGTCATGTGTAACAAAAATAAAGGTGATTCCGAGACGCTTCTGAATGTTTTTAAGCTCGACCTGCATATCCTTGCGAAGCTTTAAATCAAGTGCGGCAAGCGGCTCATCAAGCAAAAGCACTCTCGGCTCAACGGCAAGTGCTCTGGCAATGGCAACTCGCTGCTGCTGACCGCCGGAAAGAGAAGAAACATCTCTTCTTTCAAAGCCTTTGAGGTTGACAAGCTCAAGCATTTCCTTGACCTTTTCACTGATCTGCTTTTCTTTAAGCCGCTTTCCGTCAACCTTTTTGTTTCTTAATCCGAACGCAATGTTTTCATAAACATTCAAATGGTGAAAAAGCTGGTATCGCTGAAAGATAGTATTAACCTGTCGTTTATGCGGCGGCAAATTATTGATGTCTTTGCCCTCAAAAACAACCTGACCGCTGTCAGCTTCAAGAAAACCTGCAATAATTCGCAGTGTTGTTGTTTTTCCGCAGCCCGACGGACCGAGAAATGTTACAAATTCTCCGTCTCTGATGTTAAGACTGATTCCGTCAAGAATCACTTCATCATCAAATTTTTTGGAGATGTTTTTAAGCTCGATAATATACTTATCTTCCATTGATAAACCCCTTTCCCTGCATGATCTGAAGAAATTTTTCAAAGCGCAGTTACCTGCTGCACCCGACCATGCCCGCTCGATTTGGTAATTTTCAGAGAATACGAAAAGCATAAAAAATAACCGACCGAGAACCTCCGCCTGACGGACGTGTTCCCTTGTCGGTTACCACGGGTATAAATACGCTGACCGGTTATCCCGCATCACACATAATCGTACACTCATTATTAACAATATAGAGCAAAAAACAGCAAATGTCAACAGGTTTCGGGGAAATTTTTTAAGTTTTTTTAAGTATCTAAGCAAAACGGCAAAAAGCTTAAAATTACACTTATTCTCTCAAGAAATTTGATTTTTCAAAACAAAAAATAAATAAATTAAAACAAGTTATATTTCAGCAAAATTTATTAATTCATCGACATTTTTTCTGAATCTGCTTTACAATCCGCTTCAAATGCCTTATAATTATTAACAGACAGTTAACTTTTTATTTTTGCTGTCAATATATTAATTGTTAGGAGCTGATTTTATGTTACAGAAAATTATTTCATTTTTCATGGCGATCTTTGCATTTTTTGCTTCTCTTTTGGGAATCGGCGGAAAAACCTCTGATAAGAGCTATATCTATCTTAATGAAAAATACGGCTCTGAAACACGTCAGGTTTATGACCTTTATATTCCGAAAAATGTTACCGATTCAAGATGCGGTCTTATTCTGATGATTCACGGCGGCGCCTGGATTTCCGGCGACAAAAAGTCTTATACGGAAGAAACATTGAAATATGTTTCGGAAAGTCTGGGAATGGCCGCTGCAACAATGAATTATCGCTATATTTCCGAAACAACAGACATAAACGATATTCTTGACGATATTGAAAGCGTTCTTGCTTCAATCAAGGCAAAGGGCAGCGAAAATGGAATTACAATTGATAAGGTCATGCTTACCGGTTCTTCGGCAGGCGCACACCTTTCCATGCTTTATGCCTATTCAAGAAAAGACACCGCACCGATTGCTCCGACCTGCGTTGTCAGCTTCTGCGGCCCGACGAACCTTGCCGACAAAAACTTTTATTACGGAAACAGCATGGGTGATACCGCCACTGTCTGTCAGCTGATGTCTTATGCCTGCGGCTATACCTTTGACGAAAACACATTTGACAGCGCCGCAGAATCTCTTGCGAAAGTTTCACCGGTGACCTATGTTGATTCAGACACCGTTCCCACAGCGTTCGCACACGGCATGAAAGACACCACTGTTCCTTATTCAAATGCGCTGGAGCTGAAAGCAAAATTTGATGAATACGGCATCAAATATGATTTTGTCAGCTTCCCAAATTCCAATCACAGCCTTGCCGACGACCCCGATTGCAGCAGTCAGATGAATACACTCATGTTTGAATACGCGGCGGCATATGTCAAATAAAACATAAAAAATCAACATAAAGCCCATGAGGACAATCTGTTTCCCCATGGGCTTTTTTGTTGTTCACTTTATTTTTGCGGATTTCACCGCACTGTAAGCAGAATTAATATAAGAAGAACCGACTTTCTTGTTTGCAATCACCTTGAAATAATAAGTCTTACCGCTTTTGAGCTTTGTGACGGTATAATTTGTTTTGCTCGTTGAGCCGGCTTTTTTATACCCGCTGTTTTTGCTGTCGCTGTAATAAACGGTATATCCGTTTGCACCGGAAACCTTATTCCAGCTTATCACAGCTTTGACTTTTCCGGCTGTAACCTTAATTGTCGGTGTATCCGGCTTTGTGGCTGTTGTGAAAGCGGCTGAATATGAGCTTTTCAGTTTTCCCGTTTTGTCAAAGGCAATAATCTTGAATTGATAAACTGTGCCTGCTTTCAGGTTTTTTATTACCGCTTTGTTTGAAGAAACAGAAACTTTCTTTTCATATTTGTTTGTCTTGGAATTCAACATATATACTGCATAACTTCCGACACCGGAAGATTTGTTCCATGTAAGCGTTACCGATGTTGTGCTTTGCGAAGCCTTCAGTCCCGTCGGCGCAGTCGGCACAATGTTGAAAGTCAAAGTCTTGCTTGATGTATAGTTGCCTTTGAAAGCGATGATAACCTTGTGTGTTCCTACGCTTTTTAAGTTGCCGGAATAGCTTACGGTGTAATACTTACTGCTTATGGTATTGCCCTTGCTGTCTTTGACGGTGACAGACGGCTTTTGCACCTTCGCGTTATAAACAAAGGTTGTTTTTGAAAGGCTGATTTTTGAAGCTTTATAAATTTTGGTTTCCTTGCTGACATAGGAGCAGACGCTGCAGGAAGTCACGATTTTGCCGTCTTTTGAGGTTGTTGCTTTGGTGGTTACTGTTTTGAAGCTATGACCTGTTTTTTCGATTGACGTGACATCAGTCGCAGTGCCGCAAAATTCACACTTGCGCCCTTTGCTTCCGTTTTTTGTGCAGGTCGGTTTTTTCAAAACTGTCCATTCGTCCGAATAGCTGTGACCGATAGGCAAAGCCTCTTTTGTTTGCTTTTGGGAACAAGAAGAACAGGTTCTTTCATATATACCGCTTTCTTCACAAGTCAGCTTTTTAATCTCTTTCCATCTTCCGAAAGAATGACCCGTTGCTTTTTGTGAAAGATAGGTGTAGCTGATTCCGCAAACCCGGCATGTATAGGTTTCAAAGCCGTCAGCCGTGCAGGTCGGCTGTGCTTTTTTCACGACGAAGTCATGTTCTTTCACCGCAATTGTCTGCGTTTTCATAATTGATTTGCACTTTAAACATTCAATATGTTTTTCACCTGTGCTTGTGCAGTCGGAGTCTTTATCGGTAATCCAATCTGACAGCAAATGTCCCGACGGATTTACGGTTCGTGTTTGAGAAAAATCACAGCGTGAACAAAACCTTGTTTCGGTTCCTTCTTCCGTGCACGTCGCAGCTTCGGTTGTTTTCCATTGACCGATATCATGACCGAGACTTTCAATTATCTGCTGAGATTTCAGTATTTCGCCGCAAACACTGCATTTTATGCCTTCGGTTAAGCCGCAGCTTGTGCAGGTTGGATTTGTTTTTTCAATTGATGTTTCCGTGTGACCAAGCGGTACGGTTTCTTTTGATTCAAAATAATCACAGCAAGAGCATCTGCGAATCATAACTCCGCTTTTTGTGCAGGTCGGTTTGACTGTTTCAAGCCAATCACCCAAGCTGTGACCGACAGGATCAATAATCTCCTGAGAAAACAGAATTTCACCGCATACACTGCATTTTACGCCCTCGCTCAAGCCTGATTGCGTGCAGGTCGGTTCGCTTTTTTTGATTATAATTTCTGTATGACCTGTTTTTTCAATTACGGTCTGCGCTTTAATTATTATTCCGCACACCGAACAGTGTGACCCTTGCGTCAGACCGTTTTCGGTGCAGGTCGGCAAAACCGCTTCGTCCGTAACTTCACTGTGTCCCAGAGCATTTTCGGTTTTTTCGGCATAGCTTTCGCCGCAGACTGAGCAGGTATATGTTATATATCCGTCTGATGTGCAGGTCGCAGCAGTTTCGTCCTTTTCATATTTATGCCCGTTTGCTTTTGTAATGTCGGTTTCAATTACGGCTTTGCAAACAACACATTCAATATGCTGTTTTCCCGTATTAACGCAATCAGGCTCAAAATCGGTTATCCACTGCGACAAAACATGGTCTTTTACTGCTATGTCCTGTGTAACAAAATAATCACAACGCAAGCAGTATTTTGCTTGTATTCCGCTTTCAAAGCAGGTCGCTTCCTTTTGAATTTTCCAATCACTCATGTTGTGACCGAGCATTTGGACAAGTTCCGGCTCTTTTAATACTTCGCCGCATTTTGCGCATTTACTGCCCGATGTAAGCCCCGTTTTTGTGCAAGTCGGAAGAACTTCCGGAATTTCCTCTTCTTCGTGTGCCGCTTTTTCAATATATTCCTGTTTTTTAATGACCGCATTGCAAACCGAGCATTTTA
>JBJEOJ010000224.1:0-4947 GCA_051880655.1 Acutalibacteraceae bacterium
TCAGCGAAAAAGTAACCGTGTCTTCTCCCGTTATTTCAGCCGTACAAATAATCGCAAATGGCAGCTTTTTACCGAAAGCGATATAGTTTTCATAGCGGCAGACAATACGGTTTTCGTCTTTTTCGACCGTCTTTTTGAGTGCGCTCATCAGAAGTCGATATGTGCTGATATATTTCTTTCCGACCTTTTTGCGGATGATGATATACGGCCGTCTGCCGTCGCTCACCCATGAAAAGCCCTTATGGGTGATTTCATAATCTCCCGTTGCAGCGTTGTAATTCAGTTTCAAACTTTTGCTTTCCATTTAATCCACCTCAATTTTAAAACATATCGGCATTTTTGAATGAACTTTATTTTGTGTTCTGACGGTAAGCGCCTTTTTATCCTGTGAAAAAGTGACAGTCTCATCACTTCCGAGCAGGGTAATCTTTTTTATAATACAATGGAATAAATCCATGCTGTCGGCAAGCGACTTGATTTTAAATTCCGCTTTTCCGTAGGGTTTGATCGCAAAGGCATACACAACACCAGTTTTACAGGTGAAACGGAAGTCCCGGCTTGTATAGCTCAGTTTTTCGTTAAATGAACCGCCCTTTTGCTTCTTGCCCTCGCCGAAAATTTTATAGGAACGTGTGTTCCAGATCGCTTCGGCATTTGTTTTTGTCCACTTGCCAAGTTCGTTTAAAATATGTTTTTCTTCATCGCAGATTGAACCGTCCGCTTTCGGGCCGATATTCAGCACAAAACAGCCGTTTTTGGAAATGACATCAAGCAGATTGCAGGCGATCGTTTCCGGCGTTTTGAAGCGGTTTGTCGTGCAGTAGCTCCACGAGTTATAGGCGGTGGAGGTTTCACCTTGCCAGATATAAGGACTTGCGTTTTCAAGCTGTCCTCGTTCACGGTCAAAAATCGCACAGTTATACATAATGGCGTCGGATTTATAGTAGACACAGACTTCCTTGTCCCATTCAAGCGAGCGGTTATAGTAATAGGCAAGGAATTTTTTCATATACGGGCGAAAAGCTTTATATGATGTCCACCAGTCAAAGAAAAGAGATGACGGCTGATACTTATCAATCAGCTCGCATGAGGACACAAGCCAATCCTGAAGCCACTTTTCTGTCGGCTCAATGCCGTGCTCCTGCTTTAAGAGAGTGAAAAGGTTGTTGTGTTTATGTACGTTTTCACATTCGCCGTAAAGCTCACGGTATTTTTCGTCCTGCGTCTCGTTCGGGAAATCAATGGTCCTGCCGCCGTTGAGAAACCAGAAGTGCTCAGCCCGGTGAGAAGAAGTTGAAAAAACAACGCCGTTTCTTTCGCAGGAAGCTTTCAACTCACCCAAAAAGTCTCTTTTGACAGGGAGTTTTACTGTTGTCCAATCAGACAGTTCACTGTCGTAAAGCTTGATTCCGTCATGATGTTCGGCAACAGGCATCACGAATTTTGCTCCGCAGTCCTTGACCGTTCTGATCCATTCATCGGCGTCAAATTTTTCCGCCGTAAACATCGGGATAAAGTCACGGTAGTTAAAATCTTTGCCGTATTTTCTTTTGTGATGCCAATAAACGGGATTGCCCTTATAGTACATCAGTCTCGGATACCACTCGCTGAAATATTCGGGTACAGTGAAAACACCCCAATGAATAAACACGCCGAATTTTGCTTCCCTGTACCACTCGGGCACAGGGTAAGAAGCAAGGCTTTCCCATTCAGGCTTGAATTTCCCGATATTGTTTACCTCATCTATCCTTTGCAAATAATCCTGCATCTGTTTTTCTGTCATGGCTCATTCCCCGATTACATTGTTACAGTTTTTTATCCTGATTTTTTTACCGCTTTTGAATTTATTATCCCTGATAAGGATATCATCTGAGTTTTTTACTCTGACACAAGCGCCGTTGTACTTTTTGAAGGTGTTGCCGATAATTTTAATATTCCTATGGACAGCGCCGGCATATTTACTGTTTTCTGGCTTAATCAGAACCGGCGTCTGTCCGCAATAGTCAAATATGTTATTTTTAATTGTTACATCACGGCACATACCGCTTTCATACCAGCTTTTGGCGTCGTCCGAAAGCAGAATGCCACTCATGGAGGTGCTTATAAAATGATTGTTTTCGATATTGACCTTGCCCCGTGTCGTAATCAGCAATCCTCTTGTAATGATTCTTGTAGAGCTGTTATCCGTAAATTCGAGATTCGGGCAAGCGCTGATATCCTCAATCACATTACCGACACTCGCATTTTGCGTATTGCTGACGGTCAGCCTGATTTCGTATTCATTGATGAGTTTGGATTCTTCAATGACTGACGTACCTTCCTCCAAAAGAGTTTCGGGATTGATATAAGCTATCGAATCACCTACTCTTAACGGATTAAATCCGTGTGACTGCGGGTGCATAAAGCGGACAGTAAGCTGATTATCCTTAACATCTGTAATTTTAAAATGAATCCCGTGAACATTGAGCAAGTCATCGCCCGCGCCGTCGAAATAGCTGTCTTTTACAGTCACCTTTCCCCTGCACATACAAAGCTGAATGAAATCCGCAACGGACGCCATTTTTCTCGCCGAATCTTTTTCGGGCGCAAAGCAGACATTTTCGACCGTGATGTTTTCCGAATCCTGTGCCACAAGAGCAAGAGAATAATTGAAACGTTGTTTTATATTGTCAAGCCTGATATTTTCACTTTTATTGATAAAGATTCCGGCGAACTGGCGGCGGACATCAAAAATGTAAAAGCGGTCACCCGTTTTAAAACGGAAAGTGTTCGGATAACGGACACGGATTTTCCTGTCACCTATATTCTGAATATTCACAGCAGAAACCAACGGGTGCTGCACACGGATTATTTTGTTTGGCGTTTTGGTTCTGATTAGACCTATCCAAAATGCGTTCAGCGCTTTTTCGTCTGCGCAGACACGGTAGTCCCTGCCGTAAAAATAAAGCTTGCCTTTATCAAATTCACACAAGCTGTCACGGTCGATTTCAAAATCAATGCTGAAGGAGCTTTTTCCGACAACTTTCATCTCATGCATATCGGGGTGAGCGTGACGGATTTCGATATTTTTCAGCGTGATGTCTTTACAATTTTCGATAGCAATATTTGTAACCTTGCCGTCAATTATAAAAACTGAATCTTCGCCGTCAAAGGTCAGGTCTTTTATGCCGCCGAAGTAAAACGGCACGGCATTGAGATGCGGCGTTTCACCGGCTTTAAACTCCTTGTCGCCGACGGTGTTTGTAATATACAGCATATGCTTTTCGCACTTTTCGCTGTCTATATAATAAATGCCCTTTTCAAAAGTTACGGTTTTCTCTCCGTCAATACTCCTAATGTATGACAGCAATTCATCTAACTTTTCGGTTATATCTTCATTTGTGGCTATACCGAATTCCGACGCATGAATAATTTTCATTTTCAATCCTCCAGCATATTTTTTATTTTCTCACACTCCATCAAATCTGAAAAACCGTAAAAACTTTCGGCGTTATTATAAAGAAAGGCCGACTTTTCATCAACCGTCAGTTCGTTTGATTTCAGGATAAAATCGCAGCTCATTTTGTAGGTGATTTCCACCATGGTTCGCGGATAATCACTGCCCCACATCAGTTTTTCGATTCCACAGATTTCAGCTGCCTCTTTTATTGCTCTGACCGCCGACGGATACGGATAAAACTCGCTGTTGAAAAGCCATGTGATGCCGCCGCTTTCGATGCGTACATTTTTGTTTCTTGCAAGCTTGATCTGCTCATGCCAGCCGTCTCTTGTCACCATGCCGAAATGACCGATTGCAATACGCAAATCGGGATATTGCTTTATCATTTCAAGAAGCGAACCGGTTTGTCTGTCGCCATCGGCAAGGTCGATAGAGATAAACTTTTGCTCTTTATTCGCTTGCTCAAACACTTTATTATGCTTCGTCAGATCCTGTGTGGGCAGTCTCCCGGCACAGATTTTGATTCCGTCAAAGCCGTCAAGGGTAAAAGGCTCGTTTTCCTCATATAGAGAGCAGATTTTAAGCCTTTTGGAAAATTGTGATTTTGCCGCAAGCAAATATTTGTCCTGATTGCCGTCAATCTCCTCCTGCGTAATTACCGCGCCGCTGACTCCGGCATAGTCCATGTTGGCAATCAACATCTCAACCATGTTTTCGCCGTTCAACATATAAGGCGGCATCATCTGGCGGATTTCTCCGCCGAAATTGCTTTTTCCGTCTTTGAGGGCAAAGACGCTTCTGCCGTCGACTCTACCCCATTGCTTTTTCCATAAATGTGCGTGGCAATCTATCATCATTAGGTTACACCGTCCTTGAAAATTGCAATTTCTCGAAAGTTGTTTTCTTCGTTTTTGGGTTCCTTGCCGTTTTCAATTCCTCTCAGAATCAGATTATACTTTCCGCTTTGCGCGTTTATTTTATCGTTATGCCCCGAAATTTATCAAAAGTTTGGCAAGTGTGCCGTCATTATGAGAAAGCGCTTCAAAGGCTTCGCCGGCGTTTTCTTTTTCGTATACTCCGCTGACTATCTTCAAAATGTCAACCTTACCGTTTTTCACAAGGTCAATGAGGGTTTCAAAATCCTTTGTGAAGGCGTTGCGGCTACCGAAAATATTCAGCTCTTTTTTGAGGATGACGGAATGAACAAAGGTGGTTTCTCTCTTACCGTTTCCGATTAAAATGACATTTGCGCCATGCGCTGCTTCATCAATACAGGAAAGGAATGTTTCCGGCGCGCCGCAGGCCTCCACGCAGACATCAAAGCCGTTGCCGTATGTGAAATCCGCGCAGGCTTTGTGCAAATCATTCTCTTTGACATTGACAATGCAATCCGCGCTGAACTCCTTAGCAAGAGTAAGACGGCTTTCAAGCATATCGGCGATCAGCACTCTTGCGCCGAGGGCTTTGGCTCTCATCAGCGCAAAAAGGCCTATGGGCCCTGCGCCCAT
>JBJEOJ010000225.1:0-4862 GCA_051880655.1 Acutalibacteraceae bacterium
AAAGGACTTTAAAAATGACAAGGAAAACAGCATTAAAAAAAGCAATTGCAATCCTCTCTGAGGACAAAAACAATCCGGAAATCTGCGAAAAGCTCCGTGAGCTTCATGACGAACTGCCGCTCATTCACTGGAGCGAAAAAAGCATTCGTGACCGTGTTGAACAGTTCATAGAAGAAGAACACAGAATACCCAAGGTTTCAGACTTCAGAAAAGCCGGTATGCCCCCTCACCCTGTTTTTAAGCAAAAATTCGGCATCACACTCGGCGAATGGCTCAGTCGCAATTACCCGTCCGAAAAACTCACATACGAAGACAGAAAAGAGCAAATCACAAAAGAATTCAAAGAAAATTATAATACCATCAAGCCCGAAAGTCAGGAGCAGTTTAACCGTCAGCGAAAAGCCGGCACAAAAAGCTGGCAGACCGTGGCAAAATATCACGGCGTCAGCACATGGCACGGACTGTTAAAAGAACTCGGTTTGCCTGCTTATTCAAAACCGCAAGGTGACAGAGAAAAGGCAAAAATCACGGTGAATATTTTTCATGACCTGAAGCGGTGAAATTGAATAAGACAATAAAAAATCAGGACTGCCCGTTTGTGAGCAGTCCTTCATTTTTATCAATCCGTCAAGCCCAGCATCCAATCTCTTGCATTGATGCAACGGATTCCGTCATACTGAACCTATCCAATCCAAAAAGTGTGTAAAAATCAACAGTTTTTGGATTGCATTCCGAAAACTTTTCGCCTTTGCCTTCATAAAATCACAATTTAGAATATATCCGAAAATTTTTCTTATATATGAAAAGTTTTTTCTTTTCTCATCTTTCATATTAGTTATGACGCTAAATGAAAGGTTGTGACTGAAAAGATGTTTTCAGAACAAAGAAAAGAAGATATTGAAAAGTTCATATCCATGATTCTGCACGATGATCATGACAGCAATTACTTCATCTGCCATTATTCAGATGGTTCTATGCACTCATTAAGAACAAGCCGCAGCGAATTTTCACTTGAACAGATCAAAGAAAAGGACTGTTATTTCAGCCTGAACGGATTTGCGGGCTATCACAGAAAATCAGATGAATGCAGGCAAATCAACGGCATTGTGCTTGACCTTGACTATCACAAGGAGTCAACAAAAGAATTTCGCCGTTGGATTGTTGGAAGAAATTTAGCCATAATTCTTGATGCAGTCGATGCCTGCGATATTCCTGAGCCCAATATCATAACCAACACAGGAAGAGGAATTCAACTACTCTATTTGTTTGAAAATTCAATCAGCTATTTCACCAAAAACGGCGAAACAAACGAAAAAGCAATTTATGCTTACAGGAAAATTCAAGAAGAAATAGCAGAAAAAATCAAATCCGTTCTACCCGAAAAAGACGGTCTTGAAATTGACTATAATGTCAATGACATTTCAAGAGTTGTTCGTATTCCCGGTACCAAGAACAGCAAGTCCGGCACAGTCGCTTCTATCGTGCACACAAACGATGAGTATTATTCTTTCAGTGATTTTTTCACGAAGAAAGCCTCAACGGATAAAAAAGTGCCTTGTAAATCATCTGTAAAAATCTCTTGCAGCAATAAGGAGTTACAGCAAATCAGAATAAACGAGCTTGAAAAGCTTATGGAGATTCGTAACGGAAACTGTGAAGGCTATCGAAATTATATGGCTCTCTTGTACTATAACGCCGCCGTGCAGATTTATGAAAAAGAAACAGCAAAAAATATGCTTTTTGATTTTTGCAAAAAGTTCAATCCGGGAGCTACACCTTTCACCAAAAGTCAGATCAAAGCTATCATCAGAAGCGTTGATTCCAACAAATCAGACGGATATACCGGTTATTACATATTCACCAAGCAATGGATTATCGAGCATCTTGCCATTACGGAAGACGAGGCGAACGCTATCGGTTTTTCCACCTATGTCAATAAGCGTGAAAGAACCAAACAGAAAAACAGGCAAAACAAACAAGAACGCAATACCAAAATTATTGAAATGCACAACAGCGGAGCCGTTCATTCCGACATTGCAAAGACTCTCGGTGTCTCACTCAGGACCGTACAAACCGTGATTAAAAATGCCGGTCTTTCAAGGTCATACAGCAAAAAAATAAATGTGCAAAAAAATGCTGCCTAGTATGGTGTGATGTACTTCATTAGCGAGCATGGCGAGCGGCAGATTTTTCTCAGGCTTATGACAGACTAATTGAGTTTTCATATAGATTTCAATTTTCAGTTAAAACCCGGTGTCATCTGTCATACTGATTATGGAGAGAAAAGCAACGCTTTTTCCGTCTCCGATTCGTCATAATCATTTGCCAAAGACCGCCTGACAGGGTATCTGCCGGCGGCCTTTGTGCTTATTGAAAAAATTTTTAGTGAGAAAAAGTCGTTCCATATAACGGTTACCTTATTGCCCAACTTTATACTTTACCCTTGTGCCGTATTTCACACAGGTCAAAAGTCCTGCTTTCTCAAATTTCAAGACAAAAGAACGAATAGTCGCATAGGCGGCATCTCCGAAATCTTTTTCGAGCTGTTTGGTTGAAAACTCATTCGTTCCATATGCCGACAAAACAAACTGCCATAATTTTGCTTCCTTTTCTGTGATCTTTCCCTCTTTCAGCACTTCGTCATAGACTGTCAAAGTTGAAGCCGCTGTATCTTCTTTGGTTATTTTATTGTAAACCTCATTCACAAAGTAGATAAGAAACGGTGTGACATCAATTTTGCCGCTGATTTTCGCATTGTTTTCAATTTTTGTGAAAGCATCATAGTAGGCTTTCTTGCTGCTTTTTATCTTTGACGAAAGCGGAACATACAGAACCGATTGATAACCGCTCTGAATCAGGACCCATAAATGAACAAGCCGTGCCATTCTTCCGTTGCCGTCAAAATACGGATGAAGATACGCAATATAAAAATGAACAATAGCGGCTTTGAGTAAATCGTTGATGGTATCCTCTGCGTTGATAAAGTCTATTAGTGACTTCATGTATCCGGGCAATTTTTTATGGTCAATCCCTGCATGTGCAACCGAGGAATCGTCAACAACATATACCACATCATGACGGTATTTGCAGCCATTTTGCAGCTTGTTTTCCTCATCGAGAAATTCACCGACCGTCATCATATAGAGTTTATAAAGGTTTTCTTCATTGATTTTGTTTGTTGTGTCCGCAATAAAATCAAAGCCTTTTTTCAGTCCTGCAATTCGGTTTTCCTGCTCGTCTTTCGGGGCATAGCCTTTTAAGATATTTCGTACACTTTCTCTATTGAAGTCAATTCCCTCAATGGCGGATGTTGAAATAATTTCGTCCTCTGCCGCCTTGATGCCGAAGCTGCCGTTATTGGGCTTCATCAAAAATCGGTTGATGTTCTTGCTTATAACAGGAACATTTTCTGTATAGACAAGATGATTGCCGTCAAAATCGGCTAAAGGCAGAGGCTTATAAAACACTTTTTCAAGATCGTTTAAAAACTCGCCAAAATCTTTTCCGTATTTATACTGCATTTTTTTATAATCGGTAAAGTGCTTATCCTGAAGCATCCGTGTAAACAGTGTAAGTTCCATAGCGGCTCCTTTTTTGATTGTTATTAGTATCAATTTGTATCAGTATATCATCTGATTTTATTTTTGTCAAGAAAACGCTATATATACAAACACAGCATAAAGAAGCAAAAACATTCGTATTTGTTCACCGCAATTTTCAAATGCAGATTCTTCAATACCCTTTGTTCCGTCTTTCTTTTTTCTGATTGATTCAAAATTAGTCCAAACTACTCTTTAGACTTGCTTAGACCTGATGAGACTATTTCAGACCGATTTGGACTTTTTGGGTAGTCGAGGGTTTATTTTGGGGTTACTTTCAATTTTCAGTTAAAATCCAATGTCATCTGTCATACTGATTATGGAGAGAAAAGATACTTTTTTCTCTTTCCAATTAGTCATAACACTTGCACAAGACCGCCTGACAGGTAAGCTGCCGGCGGTCTTAGTGTGTGTTATTTGATTTTTGCAGATTTCACAGACGAGAAAGCACCGTAAATCGTGTTACTTCCGGCTGTTGTGTATGCCGCAACCTTGAAGTAATAGGTTTTACCTTTGGTTAAATCCGTTTTGGTATAGCTTGTTTTACTGTTACCTTTTACGGTTGCAACTTTGCTATATTTTCCGTCTTTGGAAGTTGCCATATAAACGACATAGCCAGTTGCACCCGTCTGCTTGTTCCATGAAAGGGCGGCTTTCTTTGAGCCAGCGGTGACTTTAAGCGTCGGTGCTTTAGGGGCAATGGTGAAAGTCAGGTTCTTTTTGCCGTTGTAATTGCCTTTGAATGTTACGGTTACGGTATATTTTCCCGGATTCTTTCTGCCGGAGGAATATTTCACCGTGTAATCCGTGCCGTTTTTGAGCGTCTTTCCGGCGGTGTCTTTCACAACAACACTCGGAGTTTGTGCTTTGCCGTTATAGGTATATGCAGTTTTGGAAAGCTTAATTGACGCAATTCTTTTAATCAGAACGGCTTTTGTGATAACACCACAGGTTTTGCAGGAAGTGACCGAAAGACCGCTTTCACTTCCCGTTGCGTGACTTACAACCGCTGTTTTGAAGCTGTGACCTTTTGCCGGAATGGTTGCTGTTTCAAGCTTTTCTTTGCAAACAGTACATTCTTTGTGCTTACTGCCGTCAGCGGTGCAGGTTGCGGCTTTGTCGGTTATCCAATTTGACGGAGTGTGTCCTGTTGCCGGAATAGATTTAACAAACTGAGTTTCTTCGCATTTTGAACAAGTTTTTGTTAGATAGCCGATTGATGTGCAGGTTGAAGCAACTGTTGTTGTTTTGAAGCTGTGTCCG
>JBJEOJ010000226.1:0-4843 GCA_051880655.1 Acutalibacteraceae bacterium
CATGATTACGAAACCGGGTATATGCCGGGGTACGGTTTTGACGAAAATAACCAAAAGGTTCCTGTCCCTCAACTGAAACGCGAGAAACTTCTCGATTATTACGGCGAGTTCGGATATAACGACGCCGTTTCGGTTCACGAAGAGTCCATGTCGTATGTTGCTCAGCTTGCCGACGGTTATCGCCTGCTTGCGCTCAACGATGACTACGGCGATCCGCATTGCGGTTTCAGCGACGATTGCCTCAAATGGATCAGAGAGCAGGCAAAAAGGGCGCACGAGGACGGTCAGGTGATTTTTGCGATGACGCATCATCCTTTGATTGCTCCGTCCGTGCTTTATCAGATTATCGGCGGAGACAATGTTCTTTATCAGCGTGAGATGTTGATCGAGCAGTTCTCGGATATGGGAATGTCGTTTATTTTTACCGGCCACAGCCATGTGCAGAATATTTCTTCGGTTAAAACCAAAAGCGGAAAAACCTTTTATGATATTTCAACGGCTGCGCTGATAGGCTATCCCCCGGTTTACCGAAAGGTCGAAATCTTGCCGGATGAGAAAAAACTCGACATCAGAACCGTTTTTATCGATCAGGTAAAAGGCATTCCGACAAACGGTCTTACGCTGACCGATTATACCAAAAAGCTGTTTTTCGGCTCCATTTCCGATGCGATTGAAAATGCGGTAAACGATTATGAAAAATTTGCTGAATTTGCAATCGGCATGAGCATTTCGAAAGAAGTGTCCTACAAATATCAATTCCCGATTAAAAAAGTTGCTGCCTTTTTAAACCGTCTGACCTTCGGAAAGTTATGGAAGCTTGTCCGTTTTTCAAGCGGTGTATCTCCGGCTCAAATCAACATGGTTTATCATAAAAAGGTGGTGCCGTTTATGATTGATGTGGCGGCGAACTTATATAAAGGTGACGCAGATATTGAAAAGTCCTCCGTTGAATACCGGGTGACAAGGGCACTTTTAGAAAAGCTTGATAAGCTGTCAAAGCCGTTTTCCAAAAAGCTCGGCAAAATCGGAATCGAAAGTATCTCTTCCGTTATTATGCCGCTTATTCACAATGACGGCCTTCCGGATTCGGATGCAGTTTTGTATTATTAAAAACTAAAAGATAAAAGGAGTTATCGAAGTGAAAATAACCGTAATCGGCGGTGGCGGCGTCCGCTCCATGTTTTTAGCAAAGAGCATTGCTCAGAAAGCACGCCGGCTGCACATTGACGAGCTTTGCTTTATGGATAACAACGAGAAAAAACTTAATATTTATGCGGCGATGGCGGCACAGGTTGCAAAGCGCATCTGCCCGCAGCTTAAGTTTATAATGACAACGGATGCGGTTGAGGCTGTAAAAGACGCCGATTATGTTATCACAACCATTCGTGTCGGTGAAGACGATATGCGTGCAAAAGACGAGCGTATTGCGCTTAATAAAGGTGTGCTCGGGCAGGAAACAACGGGAGCGGCAGGTTTTTCTTTTGCGATGCGAAGTGTTCCTGCGTTGGCAGAGTATTGCGAGCTGATTAAAAAGTATTCGAAGAAAAACGTCAAGGTGTTCAATTTTACCAACCCGGCAGGCGTCGTTTCCCAGACGCTTCGCGATATGGGATATGATTTTACATACGGAATCTGTGATGCGCCGTCCGGTATGCTTCGCTCTTTTGCTCTTTTATATAACGAAAGCCCCGACAAAATCAGCGGTGAGGTTTACGGACTGAATCATTTGTCCTATTTCAAAAGCATAACGCTAAGCGGAAAAGAAATCACAAATGAGCTGATTGAAAATGACGAAGCGTATAAGAAAACCGATATGCGCTATTTTTCAAAAGAGCTTCTTCGGGACAGAAAAGCAATATTGAACGAATATCTGTATTATTTTTATTACCGTGAAAAGGCGGTTGAAAACATCCTGAAAGCCGAACAGACAAGAGGCGAGCAGATTAGGGATATCAACAAGAACATGACTGCCGAGCTGTCGAAGATGGATATCGAAAATGACTTTGAGGGTTGTCTTCGGGTATTCAACAAATGGTACGGGTTGCGTGAGGGCAGTTATATGGCAAGTGAAACCGGCGAAAAGCGCAGTACGCCGTGGCATTTTGATATTTTTGAAGAGGACGACGGCGGTTATGCCGGGGTTGCGCTGAAGTTTATTGAAACGGCGCAAAGCGGTAAAAAAGGCACGATGATTATGTGCATACCGAATGAGGGCTCGATTGAGGGACTCCGGGACGACGATGTTGTGGAAATCACCTGCGATGTTGAGGCGAACGGCTGTAAACCGCATAAAATCGGCAAGGTCGATGAACAAAATCTTGAGTTGATACGCCGTGTCAAGATTTATGAACGCCTTGCATCAAAAGCAATCAGAGAAAAAGACAAAGCATCGGCTGTTCAGGCTCTGACGCTTCATCCGCTTGTTAATTCCTATTCGCTTGCCTGTGAGTTGGTTGACGAATACATTGAGCACAACAAGGGGTACAGCGATGGTTGGAAATAAGGACTTTGTTGCAGGTATAGGCAGTACAAATATTGATTTACTTTATTCCGGACTTGAAAAACTTCCGAATGAGGGTGAAGAGATATACAGCAAAAATTTTTCTGTTGAGCTCGGAGGCGGCGTTCCGGCAACTTTGATCAATCTGTCAAGACTTGGGATTTCCACAAAAATTGCAACAGAGCTTTCCGATGAGATTTTTTCCTCGTTTGCAACAGGACAGTTTAAAAAATACGGCGTTTCACCGATCAATTTGTATAAGGGCAAAGAAATGCCGCTTAATGTCACAAGCGCCATGATAACGCCGAACGACAGAACCTTTATTTCTTACGGCAACGGTAATGTGGAAGCTACCGATGAGGCGTTGGAAAAGGTATATAAAATGTGTCACGGCGCAAAAATTGTGATTATGCAGACCGGCGGTTTTTTGCCGATATACAAAAAAATAAAAGAAGAGGGAACCGTATTGGTTTTTGATTGCGGTTGGGATGACGGTATGAGTCTTGAAACCTATCAGCAATATCTTGAACTTGCCGATTATTACACACCCAATCAAAAAGAAGCGATGAAAATAACCGATACCGATACCCCCGAAAAAGCGGCAGGCGTATTAGCCGGTTATTTTGAAAAAGTTGTCGTAAAGCTCGACAAAGACGGCTGTCTCGGCATGGAGAACGGAAAAACATTTGTTGTTCCGACCGTGCCCGACATTGAATGTGTGGATTCCACAGGGGCAGGCGATGCGTTTCTTTCCGGCTTTCTTTACGGACTGTTTTATGATAAGCCCTTTTCCGACTGTATACTATTCGGCAATATCACGGGCGGAAAATGCGTCACCAAGGTCGGCTGCCTTGGCGGATATGTAACGGAAAAAGAGCTTTTGAAACAGTATCAAAAGCTGAAAGACAACAGATGATTCTATAAAAAAAGGAGTAAATGCAAAGATGAGCACTTCAAAGACCGAAAAAGAAATCCGCTATGTCGGTGTCAAGGAAAACTTAGCCTACGGCTTTGCCAACGCCGGTCAGGTGTTCGGTTACAATCTTGTTGCCGGCGGTTACCTTTCCCTGTTTTTTACAAAGGTGTTCGGTATTCCGTCACAAGCCGTAGCGACCATGATTCTTTTCTTGGGAATCTGGGACACGATCAACGACCCGCTGATGGGCGGAATTATCGACAAAACACGGTCAAGATACGGAAAACTCAGACCGTATCTGCTGATTGTTCCGATTCCGCTTTCCATTTCCACAATATTGCTTTTTTCCGGTCCGTTGATTTTAGCCGACGCCAAAACCACAACGGTAAAAATTGTCTATATGTACATATCGTATATCGTGTGGGAGTTATTTTACACATTGGGTGACGTTCCGTTTTGGGGAATGAGCTCGGCAATCAGCCCAAGTCCGTCTGACCGAACAAGAGCAATTTCAACTGCTCGTTTTATAAGCGGAATCATCGGCGGACTTTCCACGACCATCCTTGTTCTTTTAATGGACGCGTCCGAGCATAACATCATCGGACTTTCTCTGCCTCAGGTATTCTGTCTGATGGCGGTAATAGCCGGAACGTTCGGTATGGGTCTTTTCTCGCTGGCAGGCTTATGCACAAAAGAAAGAGTTGTGCAAAGCATCAAGGAGCCGAGCATACTTGACAGCTTCAGAATAATGGTAAAAAACAAACCCCTTATGCTGATTATCTGTTCAAGTGTCATCAGCACCCTTTCGGGGCTTGCCGGGGTATTCCAGAGCTATTATTATGCCGAGGTTGTCAACATCAACTCTCTTATCCTGATTATCAATCTTCCGGGTACGATACTTGGCTTTATCACTTATCTGATTGTCCCGAAGCTGAAAAAGAAATTGGACAACCGACAGATTGTTTTCCTCAACGGATTTTGCAGAGCCGCAACAGCTGTCGTCGTTTTCCTGATCGGTATGAATCATTACAATAAAATTGCCGTTGTTGTTCCTCTTTTAATGGTTCAGAATTTAGTTTTCAGTTTCTTTAATACCGTACAGAGTATCGTTCCCACCGAAATGATCGGCGACACGATCGACTATATGGAATGGAAAACCGGCGAAAGAAATGAGGGTGTGGCTTTCTCGGTGCTGACCTTTACAGGTAAGCTTTCCGGCTCACTGAGTACCTCCTTGGGTACGGCTCTTCTGCCGCTTGTCGGACTGACATACCAGAACATCAACGGGGTTCAGACCGCCGTCAAGGGCGATCATACCGACTTGCTTTTGTGGACGTTTTTCATTCTTGTTCCGCATCTGTTGGGACTTCTCGGCTTGATTCCGTATATCTGGTACGACCTGACAGGAGATAAGCTTCAGATGATAC
>JBJEOJ010000227.1:0-4772 GCA_051880655.1 Acutalibacteraceae bacterium
AATGATATGAGCAAAAGAGATCGCATTTCAGGAAACGAAGCGGTGGCAATCGCTTTACGTCAGATTAACCCCGATGTTTTTCCGGCTTTTCCGATCACACCGTCAACCGAAATTCCGCAGTATTTTGCATCTTATGTTGCAAACGGACAGGTTGACACGGAATTTATTCCCGTTGAAAGTGAACACAGCTCAATGAGTGCTGCAATCGGCGCTTCCGCTTCGGGTGCAAGAGCACTCACGGCAACTTCATCTTGCGGTCTTGCCTATATGTGGGAGGAACTTTATATTGCTGCTTCCGACAGGCTGCCGCTTGTGCTTGCTCTTGTTAACCGCACGCTTTCCGGTCCGATCAACATCAACTGCGACCATTCCGACAGCATGGGCGCAAGAGATTCCGGTTGGATTCAGATTTATTCAGAGAATAATCAGGAAGCATATGACAATATGATTCAGGCTTTCCGCATCAGCGAGCATAAAGATGTCAGACTTCCGATTATGATTTGCCAGGACGGCTTTATAACAAGCCATGCCGTTGAAAACATTGAACTTCTTGACGATAAAGATGTTAAAGATTTTGTAGGTCTTTATGAGCCGGAAAATTATCTTCTCAATCCGGAATGTCCTGCCGCCTACGGTCCTTATTCCGTAACGGATTACTATATGGAAGCAAGGCGCAGTCAGGCCGAGGCAATCAAAAATGCCGAAAGGGTAACACTTGAAGTTGCAAAAGAGTTTGAAAAAATTTCCGGCAGAGAATACGGACTTTTTGAAGAATACCGTATGGACGACGCCGAAAGAGCCATTGTCATTATCGGCTCAGCCGCAGGAACGGCAAAGGACGCTGTTGATGCTCTTCGCGCAAAAGGCGAAAAAGTCGGTCTTATTAAAATCCGTCTTTATCGCCCGTTCCCCGCAAAAAAGATTGCACAGGCGCTCAAAAATGTCAAAGCCGTTGCCGTTATGGACCGTGCCGAAAGCTTTTCAAATCATTGCGGACCTCTCGGTGCAGATGTTATGTCAGCCCTTTACTGTGCTCATTCAGATGCGCTTGCAATCAATTATATTTACGGTCTCGGCGGTCGTGATATGCGGGTAAAAGATTTTGAAAGTGTTTACGAAGATCTGCAAGAAGCTGCCGAAAGCGGCGACGCAGGCGAAACCTACCGTTATATCGGTGTCAGAGGGTAAGGAGGAGACGCAAAATGGCATATAACTTTAAAGAAACAATGAATAAGCCGGAGCGTCTTGCTCCGGGACATAGAATGTGCGCAGGCTGCGGCGGAACAATCGCAGTCAGAAATGTTCTTCGCGGACTTCATGAGGGCGATAAAGCCGTAATCGGCAACGCAACAGGCTGTCTTGAAGTTTCAACCTTTACTTATCCTTACACCTCGTGGCAGGACAGCTATATTCACAACGCTTTTGAAAATGCGGGTGCAACAATCAGCGGTGTGGAAGCGGCGTATAAGGCACTGAGAAAAAGAGGAAAAATTGACGAAACCTATAAATTCATCACATTCGGCGGCGACGGCGGAACATACGATATAGGCTTGCAGTCGCTTTCGGGCGCAATGGAAAGAAATCATGATTTTGTTTATGTCTGCTATGACAACGGCGCATACATGAACACGGGAATTCAGCGTTCTTCTGCAACTCCCATGTTCGCAAGCACAACCACCACGCCCGTCGGAAAAGAAAGCAACGGCAAAATGCAAAATCGTAAAGATCTTGCTGCTATCATTGCCGCTCATGACATTCCGTATGTTGCGCAGACAACCTTTGTTCAGAATTTTAAGGATCTGCACATCAAATCCGAAAAAGCAATATATACTCCCGGTGCGGCTTTCCTTAATATTATGGCTCCGTGTCCGCGCGGCTGGAGATATAACACTCCGGATATTCTGGAAATCTGCCGTCTCGGTGTTGAAACCTGCTATTGGCCGCTGTTTGAAGTAATCGACGGAAAATGGGTTCTTAATTATGAGCCGAAACATAAGCTTCCGATTGAAGACTTTTTAAGACCGCAGGGCAGATTTAAGCATCTGTTCAAAAAAGGCAACGAAGAACTTATTGAACAGTTTCAAAAAGAAGTTGACAGACGCTGGGAAGAGCTTTTGTTCAGATGTTCAAAATAATTTTAAAAATTCAGACGTAATATGATTTTTATTTGTCACAGCCCGGTTTGGTCAATCTAGCCGGGCTGTTTTTTATTGTTGAAAAATTATAAAGGTTGTGATAGAATATATATAACTTGTAAATGCTTATATAAAGGGGGATTCTTATGCCGAATCTATTTTCAAAAATTATCAGTACCTTTATGGCAATCTTTTTGATAATTATAAGTTTTCTCGGCATTGTTCTGAGCAACAGAATCGACAATGTAATTTTGCTCATCGGTGACGGTATGGGCTTTATGAGCATTGAAAAAACAAAATCTGAAACAGGAAAAACACTAACAATGGATTCTTTTGAAATCAAAAGCCAATCCCAGACAGCTTCCGCAAGCAGCAGTGTAACAGACAGTGCCGCCGGAGCGACGGCTCTTGCCTGCGGTGTCAGAACAAACAACGGCTGTGTCGGTGTTTATCCGGACGATATATATGCTCAAAACAGTTATCCGATGAATCTTTGCGAATTTGCAAAGTCAAAGGGAATGCTTACAGGTATTGTTACAACCGATAAAACAAGAGGGGCAACACCGGCAGGTTTTTCTGTGCATACAAACAGCAGAGATAATAGCAATGATATAACCAATCAGCAGATTAAAAGCGGAATCAACCTTATTTGGGGTGTGGCTACTTCAACATGCTCAAAGAGCGCAGTTGAAAATGCAGGCTATGAATATGTAACAGATTATGCTTCAATGTCTGCACTTAAAGAAGGTTCTTCTTCTTTCGGTCAGTTTACAGGAGAACTCTGGCACAGTGACTGCGGCAATATGCCGACACTTTCGCAAATGACAAGCAAAGCGATTGATTTGCTTGACGACGGTGACAACGGATTTTTCCTTATGGTTGAGGGTGCTCATATTGATAAAAACAATCACAGCAACAACGGTGAGGGCATGAAAGAAGCGCTTCTTTCGTTTGATGAAGCTGTTAAGGCGGCGCTTGATTATGCAAAAGCGGATAAGCACACACTTGTTGTTGTGACTGCCGACCATGAAACCGGCGGAATCACCTTGGAAAACGGAGAATATGTTTATACAACAACAGGTCACACGGGAGCGGATGTTCCGGTTCTGGTTTACGGATATGATGATTTTATCAAAGACGGTGAAACTTCCGTTATGAATACCGACATTCCGAAACGCATTGTTGAAGCTTTGAAAGAAGAAGGTTTTCCGCAGACGATTGCTGCATAATAATTAAAACTTGTCTCATATGAAACGCTTTGCAGCTTGCAGAGCGTTTTTATTTTATGTTCAGACGGAAAACAAGCATAATTTTGCTTGACAAAGTAGTAACAAATATATATAATATACTAAACCTATAAAAATAATAGGTAATAATCAAAGGAGCGATAGAAATGGGAAAAAGAATATACGGCTCAGAATACGGGTTTCAAACAAGGGCAGTACACACCGGTAATGATGTTGATGGCGAAACAGGTGCAATAAAAAGACCGATTACAATGGCAAACAGCTTCGAATTGCCATATGATCCGACAGATATGAACTGGTCATGTGCACAGGGTAACTTATACACAAGAAACGGAGGCTCGAACCAAAAATATTTGCAGGAAAAACTGGCAAGTCTTGAGAGCGGAGAAGACTGTGTTGTTCTTGCAAGCGGAGTGGCAGCTTTGTCGGGATTGTTTTTTGCGCTTTTAAAAAGCCATGACCATGTCATATTTGCAAGTGTAACATATATTGCTGTTTACCGTTTGTTTCATGAACTTTTTAACAATAAATTTGAAGTTAAAACAACAATTGTTGACACGAGCGACCCGGAAAATATAAAAAAAGCGATAAAGCCGAATACAAAGCTTATACATATTGAAACACCGGGCAATCCCACTCTCAGCATTTCTGACATTGCCGAAATTGCAAAAATTGCGCATGAAAACGGTGCGTTGTTATCGGTTGACAACACTTTTGCTTCACCGTTTAATCAGCGACCGATTGAACTCGGAGCTGATTTTACTGTTGAAAGTCTGACAAAATATATAAACGGTCACGGCGATGCAATGGGCGGGGCAATAATTGGTAAGAAAAAATATCTTGATATTGTCCGTGCTCAGTCGCAGATCAATCTCGGTGCAACAATCAGTCCGTTTAACGCATGGCTGATTATGCGTGGTTGTGTTACCTTGCCGCTTCGTATGCGTCAGCACAACGAAAATGCGATGGCGGTTGCAAAATGGCTTGAAAAGCAAAGCGGTGTAAGCTTCGTATCATATCCCGGACTTGAAAGCCACAAAGGGCATGAAATTGCCAAAAAGCAGATGTCACCCGGCTTCGGAGGGGTAATCTCATTCGGATTGAAAGCGAGCCATGATGACTATAACAAATTTGCCGCAAGTTTAAAGGTCATAACTTCTGCGGTTTCTCTCGGACATGATGAAAGTCTGATTGTTTTCATCGGTGAGAATGACGAAAGGCAGTATTTATATCCCGAAGAATTTCATGGCGGCTTTTTCCGTTTCAGTGTTGGAATTGAAGATGTTCAGGATATTATTGACGATCTTAAACAGGCTTTTGACAAAATCAAATTATAAATTATAGTTTACGGGCATCGCCCGCTGGAGTTACGCGGGGCAGAGAGTTGCAA
>JBJEOJ010000228.1:0-23162 GCA_051880655.1 Acutalibacteraceae bacterium
CTTCGCATTCAACAACGATTCATTCGCATCCATCATCAATACAATTGTTAAGGCATTTGCAGGAACACTTACTGCTGATCTGACAAAATCAATTAATGATCTTCTTGGTATCAATCTTGCTCCGCAGAACTTTGTTGCTGAAACAGGCAATGCCAAAGTACGCGACTATATCGGCGACAGTGAGACATGGGCTGAAGTTTGGGACGCACACAGCGAAGAAACAACAACTTATGATTGGGAAGTTACAGACAGAGACAGCTTCGTAAGCATAGCTCTTGACCTTATCAAACCGTTTGATTCAATTCTCTCATTTGTTCTCATGGGAACTCCGCTTGAATTCAGCATTGAAGGCGTTGAACTCCAGGGCGGAAGAGCCTATGAAACAGCAATTAACCCGCTCATAAGAGCACTCGGAATCGAAACTGTACCTGCTGCAACAGCAAACGAAGCCGTAGGCAACCTCGTTGATTACGTATTCGAACTTGTTGATGAACTTTCTGCAGCTCCGGTTACAACGATTCTCAATGTTCTGAGCAACCTCAGCTTCCTCATTGCAAACGATAATCTTGAGCCGCTCATCAAGAATCTTACAGCTCCGATTCTCGGAATTCTTGATCTGGTATCGTCAATTATTTCAAGAGATCAGCTTGACGGAATCCTGAAAGGACTTATCGGTCTTGGATTGACTGACATAATTGAAATCGGTAACAACAGCGGTGCTAACCTTATCGGCTTTATCAATGATCTTATTGAGGGTGTCGAAATTAAAGATAACGACGACAATGTTGTTTACACAATCAATTTGCTGCCCGATGACTTCTTCATCGAATTCAGTAAATATGCAATTAATGTAAAAGATGTTGAACATAAGGATTCCAACATCGGCACACCGACAAATGACTGGGATGTTAACACAGGAAATGCTCTTATGTATCTCCTTTCAACAGTCCTTTCAGAAAACTTCCTGAAGTCTGTATTCACTAAGTTGAATCTGAACATCAACGAAGGAATCGGCGCTGCATTACTTTCAATTGTTGATAAGGAATATGATCTTGCAGATATCATTATCATGCTCCTGAATGAATACTCGTTCTCATACAAGAGAATCAATCAGGTTGACCTGAATACTCTTGACGGCGATAAATTAACACCGTATTTCGGCAAACTTAATAACGAAAACACAACACAAGCAATTGAAGCACTCGATCCGCTCCTGATTTCTGTTCTCGGTATCTTTGGCATCGGCGATCTTCAGGGTGAGATTGACAGTTTGATTGCAGAACAAGATATTGGCAACCTTATCATGAATGCTCTTGTTCCGGCACTTGCAAAGATTGATATTGATGCAATTCTTGAATATGTAAACGGACTGACAAACCTTAACATTGAAAGCCTTGCTCCGCAGGCATTCACCGCAACAAACTTCGGCAGCAAACTGAAGGATTACATTGGCAGTGCTGACACATGGGCTGAAGTATTGGAAGCTCACAGTGAAGACGCAACAGCTTATGACTGGGAAATCAAGTCAACATCTGACCTTGTAAACTTTGCATGTGACCTTCTTGCTCCGCTTGATGAAATATTCCAGATTATTCTTTGCGGCAAACAAATTATCGCTGTTGAAGATAAATCAGCAGAACGTGCCGATATAAGAATTAACGGCGGCTATGGTTACAACTATGCAATCATTCCTCTTCTTGAGGCGTTCGGTGTAACACCGCTCTCTCAGGCAGACTATGAAGCAAAAGCCAAGGACGACGGCTCATCCATCAAATATATCCTTGACTCAATCCTTGCAGAAGTTAACACAATTCTTGACGCTCCTGTAAAAGAAGTACTTTCAAGAATTGCAAACATCTTCTACTTCATCGGTTCTGACGGAATCAACGTTATTGCAGATAACCTTCTTGCTCCGATCAATGAAGTTCTGAAAGAAGTTGACGGCGTATTCCCGATAGCAATCAAGATTGACATTGCAGCCGAAAAGATTATTGAAACATACTTCGGTAAAGAACACGACGGTGTTGAACCCGGTATTACAATCAACCTTTCAGGCGAAGATCTTGCTGACTTCATTAACAGCTTAATCGGCGAAATCGATATTAACGGCACAATCATCAAGCTCCACCTTGATCTTGACTGGAATGGTATCGCTGCGAAGATGGCTGCTAAGAATGCAAACGGCGAAATCATTTACAAGCCCACCAAACAGGTATACACACTTGACACCTGCGAAGATGGCAATGAACTCCAGAATATCTCCGGTGATCCGGCTGACGCTCTTGTAACAATTCTTGACACTGTTCTTTCAGTTGAAAACTGTGAAAACATCAAGAATCTTGTCGAAGGACTTCTCAAAGATGTAACTCTTGATGAATCAATCAAAAAGGTTATCAGTGATATTCTTAACGATCCGAATGCAATTAAGAACCTTGTTGCTTCCATTGTACTCATTCTCACAAAGGGTTACACTGCAGAAACATTGGAATATGTATACAAGTTCCTTGGATCGGTTGATTATGTAGTTGACGGAATAGACGATGCAATCACAAGTCTTGACAAGATCCTTCTTGCAGCAGTTCCTGTAATCATCGATATGGTTGCAGACACAAGCAAGTCTGAAGAAGAACAGAGTTTCATTGACAAACTTGCAATCGGTCTTGGTGACAAGCCGGCAACACTTGATAACATTGTTGACTATCTCTTTGGCACAATGCTGTTCACCAATGAAATGATGAACAAAATCACTTCCGCACTTGTAAAGGGTCTCGGTTCTGCAATTTCAGAAAACCTTGCAGATACACTGAAGGATCTACTTGGTATTGATCTTGCTCCGAAAGCTTTTGCAGTAGCAACAGGCAACGCAGAACTCGTCACTTATGTCGGCGAAAGCAAGACATGGGCAGAAGTTCTTGATTCACACAGCACGGTAACAGGCACAGACGCAGAGGGCAACGATATCATTGCTATCGATCCGATCTTCGCAAATGCTGATTCAAAAGATGGCTTCATCGGCGCAATCCTTGATATGCTCAAGCCTCTTGACAGCATACTCGGCTTCATTCTCACAGGCGAAGACCTTATAATCAAGTCAGATGACAATGAAATTGTAAGACTTGATGCCGGCGATGCTTATAACACAGCAATTCTTCCGCTTGCTATCAAAGCACTCGGTCTGAAAGAATTCGGTGCAACCGAAAAATCAGCAGCAACTGCAAATGATGCGCTCAAGAATACTCTCGATTATGTATTCCTTCTTATCGATGAGCTTCAGAAAGCACCTGTTTCGGTAATACTTACAGTTGTATCTAACCTGAGCTTCTTCATTGCAAACAACGATGTTTCTGTTGCAATTCAGAACCTGATTTCACCGATTCTCGCAATTGTTAACGCTCTTGACAATGTAATCACAAGAGATCAGCTTAACACATTGCTCAAAGGCTTCATAGGCATGGGTCTTGATGATATCATCTACATTGCCGACAACGGCGGTGCAAAACTTGTTGAACTGATCAATAAGTATCTCGGAACAATTGATATTACAGACAGCAACGGTGATGTTGTTTATGTACTCAATGCACTTCCGTCAACATTCTTCAAAGACCTTGCAATGGCCGCAATCAAGATTGATGAGCCTGAAAATGTTACAGCAATCGGAACAGATGTAACTGAATGGCACAGCGAAAAAGGCGACGCAATTATGTATGTCCTTTCAACGGTTCTCAGCAAAGACTTCCTTGAAATTCTTTGCTCGCTCCTTAACGTTGAATCCGGCTCAGACATCGAAAAAGTAATAACATCACTTGCAGGCAAAGAAAATGAAGTTGTCGGCGTACTTCTGAAACTGCTCAACAAGTATCTTGTTGAATACAAGCCGTATACACAGCCTGTTCTCGATAAGATCAGCGTTGATTATAAGTCAGACGCTTCACACAAACAGCTTAACTCCGCTCTTGCAGGCTTGGATAACCTTATCCCGGTAATCCTCGGATTCATCGGAGACGGTACTGCAGAAAACCTCGGCGACATCGTATATCCGCTGTTCGTCAAGGACGACATTGCAAACATGCTTGTAAGCACAGTTGTTAAACTTCTCGCAGGTCTTCCTACTGACACAATTAATAAGGTAATCGGTTATGTAAACGACCTGACCAACCTGAAAGATATTGACATCGCACCTCAGGCATTCACCGCAGCTAACTTCGGAAGCAAACTTAAAGCATATATCGGCAGCGCTGATACATGGACTGAAGTTTGGGAAGCTCACAGCGAAGAAACAACTGCTGAAGACGGAACTGTAACAAGAACCGCAACAGCATATGACTGGGGCATCGAGTCAACATCAGACCTTGTAAACCTTGTATGCGACATGCTCAACCCGCTTGACGGCGTACTTGCTCTGATTCTCATGGGCGGTACTGACAGAGCACAGTTCGAAGCAGACGGAACACATAACGGCAGCAAGATCACAGCCTTTGATGAAATCAATGTCATCGGCGGCAACGGTTACAACTACGCTATCATTCCTGTACTTGAACTTCTCGGTGTTCAGAACGTTAAGACCCAGGCTGAATATGAAGCATATGTAAAGGCAAACCATGGCAGCACACTTAAATATATCCTTGACGCAGTATTCGACAGAGTTGATGAAATACTCAACGCTCCGATTGCAAGCGTAATCGATATTCTTGCAAATCTCTGCTATGTTATAGGCAACGATAACGTTGAAACAGTAATTGCAAACCTTATCGCTCCTATCAACAACATCATTGAAGCAGTTGATAAGCTCTATCCGATCGCAATCAATGTAAATCTCGGCAACATCGGAACCGATAAGGAAATTGCTGAAATGTATATCGGCAAGCAGCATCCGGGCGTTGCAGCAGGCATTTCCGTTGCTCTCAAGGGCACTGATATTGCATCGCTGATTAACACCTTGCTTGCAGGCATCGAAGTTAACGGTCAGCCGCTTAACATTTCACTTGACCTCGATTGGCTCGCTCTTGCGGCAACCGCAGCAGCTGACGACGGCAACGGAAAGATTAAGCTTGACGGCTCGAAACTCGATACCAGCTATGACATCTACAACGGCGGCGCATATAAGAACGTTGTTGCAGATCCGGGTGACACGTTCGTAGCACTCCTTAAGACCGTTCTTACTGAAGAAAACTATGAGGCAATTCTCAAAGCAATCGGTAAGGAAGACGGCTTCGGTGAACCGCTCGACGGAATCATTGATCAGATCATTGAAAACCCGGCACTTATCATTGACCTCATCGCTTCACTTCTCGGAGATGCAGAAGTCAGCTATGTACCGATTCAGAACAGATCAATCAAGATCAAGAAGTTCGATTATTCAACCTACTTCGTACTTACAGAAGCTAATGCCGACATTATTGCTCAGGAACTTGACGGTATTATCAATACAATCCTCGGCAAGACTTCATTCGGCTCAATTAAGAACCTTGTTTGCTCGAAGTATATTACAAACGATACAATCAACCTCCTTCTTGATAAGATTGTTCCTCTCCTCGGCGGCGAAACGGTTGATAACATCATCACCGCAATTGCAGGCTTCTCAAAGGATAATCCGGGAACAACAGATCTTGACTTCACAGTCGGAACCTTCTATGAGAAGTTCATCGACAACGTAGATTACACCAACCCGACCAATGTTAACATCAGAGAAGGTGCTAAGATCCTTAAAGCAGCAGCTGATAAGGAAGGCGGCTCATGGAAAGATGTCGGCTCCTTCGCAGGCACAAACTGGGGCTTCAAAGATGGCGATATCCAAGGCTTCGCAAGAACCCTTGCAGACATCCTGAAACCGCTCAACAGTGTTCTTGAGCTCCTGCTCATGGGCGAAGGCAAAGAAATTAACATTCTCGACATTGTTAAGCTTGAAGGCGGCAACGGTTATGATTATGCAATCATTCCGATTCTTGAAGCATTTGGCTTGAAAGCTGAAGAAGTTAAGACTCTCAGTGAGTATAAGACACTTGTAAGTGCAGATGATTCACAGCTTCTCGGTTATGTTCTTGAAAGAGTGGCAACATTCGCAGACAGACTTCTGAGCAAGCCGGTTGACACACTGCTTACAATCCTTCCGAATCTTGCATACTTCATCTCCAACGAAGGCGTATATCTCGCAGTCAGAAACCTCATCGCTCCGGTATTCACAATTGTTAATACAGTAACGAGCGTATTCGGAATTGATCTTGCAGAAACACTCAATGTTTCGAAGCTTCTGCACAACATCAACATTCCGATCCAGCTTCTCGGTGCAAAATATGACTTCAAGATTCCTGAAATCGACTTCTACAAGCTCGCTCAGTACGGCGGCTCAGAAGCAAAAGAAGTCAGAACATCACGCACAAAAGCTGCTAACTCATTCGTAACTCCGACAGATCCGTATCCGTACATCAACGATTATCCGGAAGGCAAGTATGACGGATGGGAGAACAAGACAACTCAGACAAATATTGTTTCCGATAAGGGCGACACCCTGACAATGGTTCTGACATGGGCACTCGAAATGTTCGGTGATGCACATAACAGAGAAGCACTTGTTAACTGGCTTGCAGATGTATTCCAGCTCCAGAGCGGTGCAAAACAGGTAGTTGCTTACGGTATCAATACAATGTTTGACACTTGCTCGAAATATCAGGTACCTGACATCATCGTTGCATCACTGTTCGAATTCCTTGGTATCGGTCTCCAGATCAGTGCAACAGTATCCGGTGACATGGTACAGCTTCAGAAGATTTATCAGCAGATCTTCGATGCACTCAGCTCGAACACAGGCTGCCTGTATTCAGCCATAGCTAAGGTTATGGAAGAACTCACAGGCACTTGGAACGAAACTGTCGGTGACCATGATGACTATCACGATGCAGTTGATGAAGCTGAAGAATCACTCAACTGGTTCCAGAGACTGCTTAAGAAGATCAAAGAATTCTTCCAGAAACTCTTCGGAATCTTCAAATAAGCATGAAGTCAATGGTGTTTGACTGAACTATTCCCCCGGCTCTTTTGAGCCGGGGGTCTTCAGTTTATTAGATTTTTATTAAAAGGTTGAACTTTTATAAAATTCCTGCTATAATTAATTAAGAAAATACACGAAAGAAGGAATAAACATGAAAAGCTGCAAAAAATTAACAGCCATTGTAATTGCTTTGGTGCTTTCTCTTTCCGTTTGTATCGGTGCCTTTGCTGCACAGGAAGAAACGGTTGAAGAAACAACAACCACGGCAATAACCTACCCGTCCTATTCGAGTGCTGAGGATCTGACATATGTTGAACCGACAATTCCAACAACCGAAGGCGGAATTCAGATTGATGAATCGTTAAAAGATCAGTTAAGTGAGATTGGTGATGACATCAGAACTGAAATACCGTTGATTCAGCAATTGCTTGAAAAAATTCAGGGATTCTTCCGTATTTTTATTGAATTCTTTGAAAATCTTGTTGATGTAGCATTTAAATAAAAGAGTGTCAGTCGATTAATTAAAAAAAGCTCATTTTTCACTGAGAACGCTGTGCGTTCAGGAAAAATGAGCTTATTTTAAGCAGTGTCGGTTCAAAAAGAACTAAGACCGGCTCCCCGTGGGCTTTCGCCACCGGCTTTCAGGCACTGCGTAAGCATGAGAGCAATCTCTCAATGATATTTTATGCAGATTTCGCGCTGTTGACAGCACGGTAATTTTTGGATATTTTAAAATAGTAATGTTATGCCCGAAAACAGGTTGTATATTTATATAATAAGCGAAAAACAGTAAGTTTAACAGCAGAAAAAAATATAAAATATTTAAACGAAAGGATAAAATAATGTCAAAAAAAATAGGTGTAATTCTTGCAGATACAAATGAATACGAACCGTTTGTGAATTTCTTTGCTGATGAAAACAAAATCAAAACCAATGTCGGAGGAAATGAAGCAGTTGAAATCAGTCTTGAAAACAGCAAAACAAAAATTATTGCAGTGCATTGCGGTATCGGCAAAGTAAATGCTGCAAATGCTGCAGCTGCTTTGATTTATTCATGCAAAGTGGATGCAATTTTGAATGCAGGTTTGTCGGGTGCGATCAGCTCGGTCAGACGTGAAGATATTGTTGCCGGCAGCGAATATATTGAATGTGATTTTGATTTGCGGGCAATAGGCTATGATCTGGCTGTAAAACCGGACGGAGAAATATATATTCACAAAGCAGACGAAAAGCTTCTTTCGACTGTGTTAAGCCTCGATGAATATAATATAAAAAAAGGAAGACTCGGAACAGGTGATCTGTTCTTGACCGACAAGGATAAAAAGGCCGAATTTAAAGCATTGTTTTCATTGACTGCTTTTGATATGGAAAGCGCAGCTATTGCCTGTATCTGCGGAAAAAACGATATTCCGTTTTTGAGCATCAGAAAGATAAGCGATGATGCAGATGATGCTTCCGCCCTTGATTACAGAGAAATGAACAACCGCTGTGAAGATATATTAACCCGCATTTTAGTGGCAGTGATAGAAGCAGCTGAAAAATAACTGATTTGAAAAAAATAGTAAGAATTTTTGCTTTTGCCGGATCGATTTGCTACTTACGAAAATAATTATTTGACAAAAAACTAATCTTTATGCACAAATGCCATTAAAAAAGAACATATACAATGGAATATTCTCAACAAAATTCGTGATATAGCGATGCTGTATTGCGTTTTTTGTTGTAATTTGGACTTGAAAAAAAGAAAAAAAGAGAGTATAATGTAACTGTAATATTGAATAGCTGTGTCCAATTTAATTGTTTATCACATAAAGGCACAAGATGCCGCTTTTTTATTATATAAACGAAAATGAATTTAAAAGCAATAGGACCGAAAAAGGAAAAGGGGAATAATTTTGACCGCAGATTTACATTGCCACACAAAATTATCAGACGGTACGATGGGAATTGAAGATCTCATCGTACTCGCCATGAAAAATTCAATAAAAACGATTTCAGTCACAGACCATGATTGTCTTGCCGGAAATGTCAGAGCACAAATTGTTGCAAAGAGATATGATATAAACGTAATTCCCGGTGTGGAGCTTACATGCACAGACAGAAAACGTTCCGCAAAGGCTCACATACTTTGCTATTATGCCGACAAGCCCGAAAGGCTTGAAAGCCTTTGTTATCGAAACTCAACCGCAAGACGCAAGGCCGGTCAGATCATGATTGTCAGAGCAGCCGAACGTTTCCCGATTGCACCTGAATTCATAGTCAAATGTGCTTCAGGCTCAACCAACATCTATAAGCAGCACATCATGCAGGCACTTTTGGAATGCGGTTATACAACAACAATTTTCGGTGAGCTTTATCAGAAGCTTTTCACAAAAGAAAGCGAAGAAAACATTTTAGTTAATACGGTCTATGCAACGCCGGAAGAAACAATTGAAACGATACACGATGCCGGCGGAATTGCCGTACTTGCTCACCCGGGATTCTTTGATAATTTTGAACTTCTTGATGAATTGATAGAACTCGGACTTGACGGTGTTGAAGTATGGCATCCGATGAACACTCCCGAACAGCAGGAATATCTCAAAGAAGTTGCAAAAAAGAACAAGCTTCTCATGACAGGCGGAAGCGACTTCCATGGCGGCTATAATATGTCAAACATCACTTTGGGCGATTACGGTCCGCCGCAGGACTGCGTTGAAAGCTTGATTAACTATAAAGCAAAGCTTCGCCGTAAGCAGAAAAAGCTTGAAAAAGAAGCAACTCTGGCAGCTCAGGCAGCCGGACAGTAATTTTTTCACAACACATGAAAGGTAACGATTTAATGTCAGATAACGATATCAAAATCTATAACATCGAAAACGAAGAAACAGACGAAAACAGCACCTGCAAGAAAATGGCAGAGATTTATGATTTGATAAACAAGCATCGGGAAAACGGTAATCTTGAAAAAGCGAGGCAACTCGGTGCAAAGCTTGCAACACTCACTCCGACAAACAGCGCAGGAGATATGAGTCTCAATCTTATAGAAATCCTGCCGAAAAAGTATCTTTCACAAGATATATTGTATCAAATGAAAGTGCTGCTTGTTTTTGCCGCAGAAAAAACGATGAAAGAAGAAATCGTTCCCGATTTCCTTTCCATTATGGCAATCAATGCCATGCATGATAAAATCAGCGAAAATCACCCTGCTTTTTTCAAAAATCTTTCTGACGGCGCAGCATTCACTTTTTACCGCCTTGCGCTTCAAAAATGCGGTGAAATTGATGAAAACATCGGTGAGGCTTTTGCTATGCTTTGCTCTGTTCAGAAAAACTCAGAAGGTTTTGTTGAAACGGGACGCCTTGTATGGACAATGGCTGTTGATAAGATAAAAAAAGAAATTAAAAAAGCAGATTTTAAAAAATAAAATGAAAAACGGGACATTATACGTCCTGTTTTTCATTCGGAACGGAGCTGAACAAAAATGATGGATCATGTTCAAAGAGCAAAAGCTCTTTTTATGAGCGGGCTGAACTGTTCTCAGGCTGTTTTTCTTGCGTTTTCCGATGAGCTCGGCATTGATGAAACAACGGCAAAACGAATATCAATTGGTCTCGGCGGCGGTGTCGGCAGAATGCGTGAGATATGCGGAGCAGTAAGCGGTGCTGCAATGGTGCTCGGCGCAGTCTACGGCGGCAGGGACGGAACAAACAAAGCCGGTGCATACGGAAAAATCAAGCTTTTTGCCGAAAAATTCAAGGAGAAGAACAAGTATATTGTTTGCCGTGAGCTTCGCGGATTTGACAGAGATCTCAAGGAAAGCTCGGTTCCTGACGACAGAACAAAGGAATATTATCAAACAAGACCGTGTGTACAGCTTGTATGTGATGCAGCAAGCATAGTTCAGGATATACTTTCGGAAAACAAAAGTTGACAAAAGCCATAAAATAGGTTATACTCTTTTTTGTGCTTTGCACGTGAAACAATTGAATAATCGGGGTGTAGCGCAGTTGGTAGCGCGCTTGCTTTGGGAGCAAGATGCCGGGTGTTCGAGTCACCTCACTCCGACCAAAAAATGCACGATGATTTTGATATTATCAATATTGAGATTGTCGTGTTTTTTTAACCCTTTTTATTTTTCATACCGCTGCTTCGTTTATTACTTAATCAGCAACATTATACAAATGACCGAAAACACTTGAAACATTAATTAATAGATGTTATAATCCAAATGAGAGTATGCGCAAAAATTTAATACTTGCGGAGGTGCAAGATGAGAGAATTTACGGCTGTCAGTTTGTTCTGTGGTGCCGGCGGGCTTGATATGGGGTTTGACCGTGCGGGTTACAAAACTATTTGGGCAAACGATTTTGACAACGATGCCTGTAAAACTCATCGGAACTGGAGCAATGCAACTGTAGTATGCAATGATATTTCAAAAGTAGATTATTCTGCTATACCTGTTTCCGATGTTATGTTGGGAGGCTTTCCTTGTCAAGGATTTAGTTTAAGTGGACCAAGAAAGATTGATGATTCCAGAAATATTCTTTACAAGCATTATGTAAAACTAGTTCGCCAAAATAAACCGAAAGCGTTTATTGGTGAGAATGTTAAAGGACTTTTGACAATGGGTGGAGGAAAGATTATTGACGCTATAGTGGCTGATTTTGCTGAATGTGGTTATGATGTGTATTATAAATTGGTAAATGCTAAAAACTTTGGTGTGCCACAAGACCGTGAACGAGTAATTATCGTTGGTTTTAGGAAAGACTTGCATATTAAAGATTTTGAATTGCCAGATACCAACGGAGAAAAAATGACCCTCCGTGAAGCAATCGGTGATATGAATGATGCAAAACCAAGCGAGGTCTGTAATGAATCCTATTCATCTAGATATATGTCACGTAATCGCAAACGAGATTGGGATGATGTGGCATATACTGTTCCTGCTATGGCAAAACAAGTAACATTATGGCCAGGTTCCCCCGACATGGTGAAAATAGGGAAAGATTTATGGGAATTTGGAAAAGATGGCGTAACCAGGCGATTGAGTTGGAGAGAGGTTGCTGCCATTCAGACTTTCCCGAAAGATTTAAAATTCTACGGCAATTTAACAAGTATTTATAAGCAAATTGGTAATGCAGTTCCTGTAAAATTAGCAGAGTTTGTGGCAAAATATGTGAGAATTTATCTTGAACAGACGGATAAGTAACGAGGTTAAATATGGCTCTGACAAATACCGAATACGGCAAAGCATATGAATATGCTTGTCTTATAGCATTAAAAAAACATATATTAGTTAAAACGGACGGTATGATAAAAATCCAAGAATCTGATGCTTATCAAACAGCCCAAGCTGCTTTTAAAAAGGCAGAACAAGAAGGTTTTTCTGATAAGTTGGTTAGTGCTGCTAATGCAGCTGCAAGAGTTATCATTCGTCTTGAGCCCCAACTTAAAAATGGTAATGGTTTTCTAACTCTTACAATTCAGACTGATGCACAAGGTATCGCTGGTGATGTTAGAGATATTGTATGTATTCGTGAAAAAAACGGATGGGAAATCGGCATTTCCTGTAAACACAATCACCATGCAGTCAAACATAGCAGGTTGTCGGCGACAATTGATTTTGGTGAGGAATGGCTTGGTAACCCTTGCTCACAACAGTATTTTGATACCGTTGTACCAATTTTCAATGAGTTAAAAAATATGAGAGAAAATGCAATAGAAAGAGGTGACCCTCTTCCGTTATGGAATGATTTACCAGACAAAGCAAATATGTATTATATTCCTGTGCTTAATGCATTCTTGACCGAATTAAAAAAACTTGCAGATGTTAATTCGGATGTTCCGAGTAAATTGATCAAATACATGATTGGTTGTTATGACTTTTATAAGGTTATTACGGATGATAGGCATAAAACAACAAGGGTAGAGGCAATCAATATTAATGGAACACTTAATTGTCCAATAAACGGTCATCGCTCAATTGTGAATGTTGCAAAACTAAAATTGCCTACTAGATTTTACCATATGGGATTTGTTCCAAATTCCAATAATAAGATTGAGATTGTTTGTGATGAAGGCTGGACACTTACAATGCGAATACATAATGCATCAAGTAAGGTAGAACCGTCCTTGAAATTTGATGTGCAATTGGTTTCTCTACCTAATTCTGTTCACGCCCAAGTAGAGCCTTGGTAAAAATATAGTTTGCTTTTAGAAACTAATTTAGTATGTGAATTTGAATTTAATATAAAATATTATTAAAACTATCAGAATAACAAAAAAACTAAAAATCAACACTATAAACAAAGTTTCATTAGTAACAAAAAGCCGCCCTTTTTCGGGCGGCAGCATTTTTATATCTTTCAGCAATAATAAACTTTCATCGTGTCAAGGCACACAGCGGCAATTCTTTCACCGTTTCCCGAACACTCAATTGCAAGATGTCTTTTTGCCGAAAAGACCTTTCCGGGCTTTGCTCCGGGTATTTCAGCTGTGGGGGTGTGTGCGGTTATTAAATATTTGTCCTTAAAATAGATTTTTGAATAGTCTGCTTTTTCAAGAACAAAATCGCTTTCATCATAGCTTTCAAGCGGTTTGTCTTCTTCAAAATTTGCAATTCCCGCATGAGCAAGAACAAAGGTTTTTCCGCCTGCGTCAACTTCTTCATACGGCTCGAATTCTCCGAGATAATCAAGTATGCTGTCTTTTCCCTCACTGTCAAGAGCAAGAAACGCTTCAAGAATGTTGTAACCGCCGTGCTTGAGCCAGTCTGCAAATTCGGTTTTCAGTTCGTCACTGATTAGTGAAACACAACTTTCTGCGTCCTTTGCGCCCGAAACAGCGGGCAAAATTCTTTTTGCCGTGTATTCCTGTTTGCCGAGAACGGGAAAAATATTCTGACGGTACATCATATCCTTGAGCACGGCAATGCTTTCCTTTCTGTTTCCGATTACATTTCCGAGAACGAATAAAGAGTCCTCATTTTCTTTGAGATTAAGTTTTTCAAGCATCTGACGGTATTTGTCAAGCCTGCCGCATATACCGCTCATAACAAAAATCATATAAATCTGCCGTACACCGCAAAATGAAGCTTAAAAATCTTTGCGGCGCTTCCTTTCTTGTTTAAAATTTTATTGGTTACTTATCATGCCTTTTTCTTCAAGGTATTCATCATAGGTTTCTTTTCTGTCATAAAGTCCGTCAGGCGTAAATTCAATGATTCTGTCGGCAACGGACTGAACAAACTGATGGTCATGCGAAGTGAAAAGAATTGAGCCTTTGAATTTGATAAGTGCATTGTTCAGTGATGTGATTGATTCAAGGTCAAGATGGTTGGTCGGTTCGTCAAGTATGAGTACGTTTGCACCGCTGAGCATCATTTTGCAAAGCATACAGCGCACTCTTTCTCCTCCGGAAAGCACCTTTGCGGATTTGGTTGCTTCTTCTCCGCTGAACATCAGCCTGCCGAGCCAGCTTCTGACATCGGATTCAAACTGCAAATCGGAATATCTTCTGACCCAGTCGATCAGCGAATCATCAACGCCGTCAAAAAAAGCAGAGTTATCCGTCGGAAAATATGACTGTGAGGTGGTGACGCCCCATTTGAAGCTGCCCTCGTCCGGTTCAAGCTCGCCCATTATAATTTTGAAAAAGGTTGTTTTTGCAACGGCGTCCGTGCCGACGAAGGCAACCTTTTCGTTGGGTCTGATAGTGAAACTTACATTGTCAAGAACCTTTCTGTCACCGATGGTTTTTGAAAGGTTTTCAACCATAAGCATATCGTTACCGATTTCTCTGTCGGGCTTGAATTCGATGAACGGAAAACGCCTTGAAGAAACAGGCATATCTTCAATTACGATGCTTTCAAGCAGTTTTTTTCTGCTTGTTGCCTGCTTTGATTTTGATGCGTTTGCAGAAAAGCGGGCAATGAATTCCTGAAGCTCTTTGACTTTGGCTTCATTTTTCTTGTTCTGTTCGCACATCTGTCTTTGTGCCATCTGGGTGTATTCATACCAGAAGTCATAGTTGCCGACATACATGGTGATTTTACCGAAATCAACGTCAGCGATGTGTGTGCATACCTTATTGAGAAAATGTCTGTCATGGCTGACAACAATAACGGTATTTTCAAAGTTCATAAGGAAATCTTCAAGCCAGTCAATGGCGGCAACATCAAGATGGTTTGTCGGCTCGTCAAGCAAAAGCACATCGGGATTGCCGAAAAGAGCCTGTGCAAGAAGAACCTTGACTTTCTGATCGCCGCTGAGTTCTTTCATAAGGCAATAATGAAATTCGTTGCCGATTCCCAATGCGTTAAGCAGAATTTCAGCATCGCTTTCGGCACTCCAGCCGTCCATTTCGGCAAACTCTTCTTCAAGCTCACTGATTCTGATTCCGTCCTCTTCGGTGAAATCCTCTTTTGCATAAAGAACTTCCTTTTCGTCCATGATGTCAACCAGTTTCTGATTACCCATCAGCACGGTGCGGATTACATCATATTCATCATAGGCAAAGTGATCCTGTTTAAGAACGGAAAGTCTTTCGCCCGGAGTGATTGAAACATATCCCTTGTTCGGTTCAATTTCGCCGGAAAGTATTTTCAGGAATGTTGATTTGCCGGCACCGTTTGCGCCGATAAGACCGTAGCAGTTGCCTTTTGTGAAATTAATTGAAACATTTTTAAAAAGTTCTCTTCCGCCGTATTGCAGGCTTACATTATTTGTGCTTATCATAAAATCAGCTTCGTTTTAAGCGTTTGACAGAAATAAAACTAAACGCCCGTTACGCTTCCTTTCTTATAAAATTTCGTGGATTTATTCTTTGATACATTTTTTCATTCTACCACAATTTGCCTTTTTAATCAAACAGACAAGGTTGATATTGAATAGTTTTAACACTTTGTTAACAAATGAAGCAAACAGGAGAAAAAAATTAATCTTTTGGTGTTGAATTTTACCTAAGTATCTAGTATAATTTTATTGTATGTTTAAATATCTTTTTATACAATCAGCTATATAATCGTCTGAAAACACGCAGGTTTTTAAATCTACTTTTGAATTTCAGACTGTACAGTCATCTTATTTTTTTACGGAGGCTCAAATGGATAATTTAAATTTTTCAACTGTTGAAAACGGCTATTCTCCACAGGAAGTTGACAGATACATCGAAATGATTCAGCAGGAATATTCAAACGCCGTTGCCTGGGGCGAAGAAATGGAAGCAAAATATGAAAAGCTCAAAGAGCACATGGAGCAAGGCGGAATATACTTCACGATTGATGAAAACAACCAAAATGAAGTTATCGACAAGGTGTTTAATGAACTTACGGCGACCGTTAACAAAGTAAAAAGCGAAACAGAGCAGAAGGCCAATGAAATTATTGAAAGAGCTAACGAAAAAAGCCGTGCAATCGTTAAGCAGGCAATGGAAAGCTCTGTTGAACTGAGAACACAAAACGGGCAGGTGCTTAAAAATCTCAGAAGCATCAGCGACATGATAAATGTTATTATTGAAAAATCTTCTTCTTAAAAATATTCAAAAAAGGGATGTGATTTCTTTTGGCAAGCTACAGACCGAAAAGTCTTAACGATATAAAAAACTCATATAACAACGAAAGACAGGCGGAAAAGGCCATCAAAAGAGAAACCGAAAGAATTGAGCCTGCCGTTCACAGACCTGCTTCACCGTTTCTGACTCCGCCGAGTGCTTTCAGAGTACCCGAAGAAGTTAAAGCTCAGGAACAACGAGATATTGAAGATATATCACCGGCAGTAGACGAGCTTATCAAAGAGTTTTCTCAGCCGCCGAAACAAAAAAAGAAGCCGGAAAAGTCAGAAAGACCTCTTCACGGAATCAAGCCTGTTTCACAAACTGAATACAGCAGCATGAAACGTGATCCCGGAGCGCCGAGAATTGTTTCAACGGCTGACCCTAACCGCCGTAAAAGACAAACTGTTGCAGCAATGGCACAAAAGGCTGCAAAAAGAACTGCACCGAAAGCGGCGGAAGCCCTGGTGCGTAAATCAGCGGAAAAAGTCAGAGAAAATCATGATGAAATCAAAAACTCTGCTGTGGTTCAGCCGCCTCAGCCCGTACAGCCTCAAAAGGTTGTCACTGACAGCAGATTCTCTGATCTCATGAGTGACTATGTTAAAATCATGAATGATCAGGACGACTCCGAAGAGCTTTCACGCAGATCTCTTTTCCGCAAAAGAGGACGCAAAAAGGCTTCTGATCGTATAATAACACAAGAACCGGAAAACAATCAGCAAGAAGAAAGCTTTGATTTTTCACCTGAAACAGACCTTGGAAAAATTGACGAGACAAGCTTTGATTCTTTCGATTCAAACGAAGAGCCTGATCAGCCGATGTTTGAAGATTCAGCTTACTCAAAGCAGGAATCCGAACCTGTTGTTTTTGAAGAAAAACCTCAGGAACCTGCTTATCAGCAAGCAGAAAACATTGAAAAAGAAAATGACGAAGAGCCCTATAGCTTTGACAACAGCTATGAGCCGCAGAAGGAAGAAGAACTTGTATATCAGCCTGAAGAAGATGAAGTTAATGGGCAGACCGATATGCAGGAAGCATATGATGAAGCTTTAAAAGAAGAAATTGACGAAAACAGCGAAGTTTTATTTGAAGAAAGCAATGATAATATTGCTGATGAATCTGAAGACGAAGACAACTTTGTTCCTGATGAAGAGCCGGAATCCGAGCAGGAAGTTGTAAAGGTCAAAGCTGAGAGCAAGAAAAGAAAGAAAAAAAAGACAAAAAAGGCAGAAAAGACAAACAACAGTTCCGGGAAAAAGGCTGTTAAGGTGCTTTTGAGTATTGTGCTTGTTCTTTGTGTTATTGCAACAGCGGCAGTCGGCTCGATAAACATTGTTTTCCATGTTAATGAAGCCATTGAAGGTCCGATGAACAGCTATTATTTCACAAGTGACAGAACCTTCAGCTCCGTCGGAGTCAACGCAGGAGATCTTGTAATCTGTTCGTCCGCTCTTTCACAAAGCGGAACCGAAAACGTTGTTTATGTTGACAGAGAAACTCAAAGCTTTACTTTCGGTGTAAAGGGAAGTACGGTTACTGCTGAGGACGGTAATGATTATTGCATTATAAACGGAAAAGCAATTGCAAAAGATAATGTTGTCGGTGCGGTTAAGAAAACGGTGCCAATGGTCGGAACGGTTATTTCCTTGATTTATGCAAATTATACTGTTATTCTTCTGGCTTTGTTTGCCGTCTGTGTTGTTCTTTTCCTGATAATTACTCTTGCTTTGAAAAACAAAGTCACAGCAGAACAGATATCACAGGACAACTTGGAAGAGCAGCAGGAAGCTTCTGATGATGCAGAAGATGCTTCGCAGGAACAAAATCTTGATGAAGAAGGCGATGTTTACAGCGGTCAGTATTATGACGGTGCAGACAGCGAAGAAGCCTATGATGAGGGCGAAAATCAGGCGTCTGAACAAGACGACTCAGAAGAGGAAGATAATCTTTTTTCTGACTTGTAATCAATAATCAATCTTGCAGACTGTTTATTGCAGTCTGCAATTTTTATATTTCGAAATAAAACTCATGCATAACCGATATTTTACTTGATGAAATTCTATATCGGTATCCGTATAAATGTTAATAGTTACAGTATGTCGCTTCTTATGAGCATAATTTTTGTCATGTTATACAAAGTCTGCATAAAATTGCAGGATAAGCCTTGACAATTATGCATTTTAATGGTATATTTTCTTATATTATTCATTTATTTGCAAACTAAACTGTATAAATATTCATTTATGGAGACTTACATGAAAAAGAAAAAAATATTCATTGACGGCAGAGCGGGAACAACCGGTCTCGGTATTTTTTCAAGAATTGAAAAGAGAAACGATGTTGAATTGATTGTTTTGCCTGATGAAACAAGAAAAGACCCAAAAGCACGTCAAAAGGCAATCAATGAAAGCGATATAACCATTTTGTGCCTGCCCGATGCGGCGGCAAAAGAATCCGTTTCGCTTTGCACAAACGAAAGCACAGTCATTCTTGACGCTTCAACTGCTCACAGAACAGCACCCGGTTGGGTTTACGGTCTGCCTGAGCTTTCAAAAGAGCAGGAAGAAAAAATCAAATCGGCCAAGCGAATTGCCGTTCCCGGCTGCCATGCAAGCGGTTTCATTACGCTTGTTGCTCCGCTTGTGAAAAATGATATAATCGGAAAAAACGCTCTTTTAACCTGCCATTCCATAACAGGTTACAGCGGTGGCGGAAAGAAAATGATTGCAGAATATGAAGCTTCATTTCCACCCGAAAAGCTGAAAGCTCCCAGACAATACGGTCTGAGCCAGAATCATAAGCATCTGCCCGAAATGCAGTATATCACAGGACTTGAAAATGCACCGATTTTTTGTCCGATTGTTTCATCGTTTTATTCGGGTATGCTTGTTACGGTTCCGCTTTTTGCTTCGCAGCTGAAAGACGGAAAAACAGCAGAAGATATAAAATCAGTTTTCAAAAAAGCTTATGACGGCTCAATGAATATTGAATATACCGAAGATTTATCGGACGGCGGTTTTGCCGACAGCAACACTCTTTCCGGAACAGACAAAATGCAGGTCAGCGTCAGCGGAAACAGTGAAAGAATTTTGCTGATGGCAAGATATGACAATCTCGGAAAGGGTGCTTCGGGTGCGGCGGCGCAGTGTCTTGACATTATCTTATCGGACAATCAATAAAAATGAATTAATCGGTCAGTTTTGACAGAAAGGTAAATATATGATAAAACAAATTGACGGCGGCGTGTGTGCCGCAAAAGGCTTTTCCGCAGGCGGAATACACTGCGGAATACGCAAAAATAAATCCAAAAAAGATCTCGCTTTAATTTACAGCAGCGTCAAAGCCAACGTTGCCGCTGTTTACACAACCAACCTTGTCAAAGGTGCGCCGCTCATCGTTACAAAAGAAAACATTTCAGACGGTAAAGCACAGGCAATCATCTGCAACAGCGGTAACGCCAACACCTGCAACAAAGGCGGAGAAGACGTTGCAAAACAAATGTGTATTCTTGCCGGAAAGGCGCTCAATATTGATGAAGCCGATGTTGTTGTTGCTTCAACGGGCGTCATCGGACAGCCGCTTGACATTACTCCGATTGCGTCCTCCATGGACGAACTGAAAAACAGCCTTAGCGAAAACGGAAGCAGTGACGCAAATCAGGCGATTATGACAACCGACACAAAAGAAAAATCCGCCGCGGTTTCTTTTGAAATCGGCGGAAAAGAATGTCATCTCGGCGCAATTGCAAAAGGTTCGGGAATGATTCACCCGAACATGGCAACCATGCTTGTTTTTATCACAACCGATGCCGCAATCAGCACACCGATGCTTCAAAAGGCGCTTTCGGGCGACATTCAGAACACTTTTAATATGGTAAGCGTTGACGGAGACACTTCAACGAACGATATGGTAACCGTTATGGCAAACGGTCTTGCCGGAAATGCGGAGATTACAACGGCAAACGCTGATTTCAAAGAGTTTATGTGTGCGCTCAACAGCGTTACGATGGCACTGTGCAAAATGATTGCAGGCGACGGCGAGGGCGCAACAAAGCTTCTTGAATGTAAGGTCGGTGCGGCAAAAGACGAAGAAACGGCAAAAGCGGTTGCCAAAAGCGTTGTCTGCTCTTCGCTTTTCAAGGCGGCGATGTTCGGCGCAGATGCCAACTGGGGACGCGTTCTTTGTGCAATCGGTTACAGCGGCGCAGATGTTGACATCAGCAAGGTTTCTGTCAGCTTTACCTCTTCCAAGGGAACCATTCTTGTTTGTGAAAACGGAAGAGGGGTGGATTTTTCGGAAGAAAAGGCAAAGAAAATTTTGCTTGAAGAAGAAATCACCGTTGAAATCACTCTTTCGGGCGGCAATGCAAAAGCGACCGCCTGGGGTTGTGATTTAACCTATGACTATGTTAAAATCAACGGAGATTACAGAACATAGTCTGCAGAAAAAGGCAAATTCAAAGAAAGGACGCATCGGTTCAAAATCCGATGCGTATGGCATAAATACTATGGAAATAAGCAATGCGGAGCGTGCTTCCGTTCTGATTGAAGCGCTTCCGAATATTCAGGAATATTATAACAAAGTGGTTGTCATCAAATACGGCGGAAACGCAATGATTGATGAAACGCTCAAACAAAATGTGATGGGTGACCTTGTGCTGCTTTCGCTTGTCGGCGTGAAAGTTGTACTCGTTCACGGCGGCGGTCCGGAAATCAGTGATATGCTTTCAAAAATCGGCAAAAAGAGTGTTTTTCTTGACGGACTTCGTGTTACTGATAAAGAAACCATGGACGTGGTTCAGATGATTCTTGCCGGCAAGGTCAACAAGGATCTTGTGAAGCTCATTGAAACAAAGGGCGGTCATGCAATCGGTCTTTGCGGAGCGGACGGCTCAATGATCAAGGCGAAGCCGCACGATAAAAAATACGGCTATGTCGGTGAAATTACGGAAGTTGACGCTGACCCGATTATCGGTGTTCTGGATTATAATTATATTCCGGTTGTTTCAACGGTCGGAATTGACAGCGACGGCAATTCCTATAACATCAATGCCGACACGGCGGCGGCGGCAATCGCCTCTGAGCTTAAAGCGGAGTGTCTGATTACGCTGACTGACATTGAAGGCATCATGCGAGACAAGGACGATCCGAAATCACTGATTCATACCATGAGAATAGGCGACGCACCGAAGTTAATTGAAGACGGTGTTATAAGCGGCGGCATGATTCCGAAAGTTCAGGGCTGCATTAAAGCCATTGAAAACGGTGTCCGCAAGGTGTTCATCATTGACGGAAGAATTCCGCATTCCATTCTTGTTGAAACGCTCACCGAAGAGGGTCTCGGCACCATGATTATCAAATAAAGAGGTAAAACTATGAACACAAAAGAGCTTGACAGCGAATATATTGCTCATACTTATGCGCGTTTTCCTGTTGAAATTACGGGCGGAAAAGGCGCTGTTTTAACCGATAATGACGGAAAAAGTTATATTGACATGGGAAGCGGCATTGCCGTCAATATTTTCGGCGTTGACGATGAAGAATGGAAAAATGCCGTAACGGCTCAGCTGAACAAATTTCAGCATACTTCCAATCTTTTTTATTCAAGTCCGTGCGCAAAGCTTGCACAGCTGATTTGTGAAAAGACTGCCATGTCAAAGGCATTTTTTGTAAATTCGGGTGCGGAAGCAAACGAATGTGCCATTAAACTGGCGCGTGCTTTCGGCGAAAAGAAAGGCGGCAAAGACTGCCACACGATCATTTGCCTTGAAAACAGTTTTCACGGAAGAACACTTGCAACTCTTGCCGCAACGGGTCAGGACGTTTTTCATCAAAAATTCACACCACTGCCTGAGGGCTTTGTTTTTGCAAAAGCAAACGACCTTGAAAGCGTTGAAAAGCTGGTCAAAGAAAACAACTGCTGTGCAGTGTTTATGGAAATGATTCAGGGCGAGGGCGGCGTGAATGTTCTGAGCGATGAATTTGTCAAGGGTGTTTTTGAGCTTGCACAAAAAGAAGATCTTCTGTTCATGGCTGATGAAGTTCAGACGGGAAACGGAAGAACCGGAAAGCTTTATTCTTATATGCACTACGGCATTAAGCCCGATGTTTTCACAACGGCAAAGGGACTTGGCGGCGGACTTCCGATCGGCGCGTGCATCATGGGCGAAAAGGCGGCAGAGCTTTTCGGTGTGGGTGACAACGGAACAACCTTCGGCGGAAATCCGGTTGTTTGTGCAGGTGCTTTCAATATTCTTTCAAGGCTCACCGATGAATTTATCAGTCAGGTCGCCGAAAAGGGCGAATATCTTAAAAACAAGCTTCTTTCGCTTGAAAAGGTCAAAGAAGTTTCCGGCAGAGGGCTGATGCTCGGTGTGCTTTGCGAAAAAGACAGCGGTGAAATCATTGCCGAGGCAAGAGAAAAAGGACTTCTTTTGCTCAAGGCAAAAAACAAAATCAGACTTCTTCCGCCGCTGACGATTACTTATCAGCAGCTTGATGAAGCAGTTGAGATCATTGCTTCATGTCTTTAAGAAACAGCGGGCAAAAGCCTGCTTTTTCTTTTGTTGCACTTTCAAGCAAGGGAACATTCTCAAACAAGTTTTCCATCTCACACTCCCAGATATCTGCCAGAATATCAAGCA